>NZ_JACBZA010000001.1:0-311753 GCF_013408535.1 Actinopolymorpha cephalotaxi | reverse complement strand
GATCTGCCAGCTGGCGGGCGCGCCGAGCTGGCTGTGGTGGAGCCTCTACCTCGTCTGCTACGCAGCCGGTGGCTGGGAGCCGGGCCTGGCAGGACTCCGCGCGCTGCGGGAGAAGACCCTGGACGTCGACCTGCTGATGGTCGCCGCGGCGATCGGCGCCGCCTCCATCGGCCAGGTCTTCGACGGCGCGCTGCTGATCGTCATCTTCGCCACCTCCGGAGCGCTGGAGGCGGTGGCCACCAAACGCACCGAGGACTCGGTACGCGGGCTGCTGGACCTCACCCCCGAAACCGCCACCCGGCTGAAGGTTGCCGAGGAGGGGCGAGAAGACGAGGTGGCCGGCGGCGACGCGTTCGACGGCGCCCGCGAGGAGCAGGTCGAGGCGGCCACCCTGGAGGTGGGCGACGTGATCCTCGTCCGTCCCGGCGAGCGGATCGGCGCGGACGGCCAGGTCGTCGTGGGTGCGAGCGCGGTCGACCAGGCGAGCATCACCGGCGAGAGCATCCCGGTGGACAAGGGCCCAGGAGACGAGGTGTTCGCCGGTACGTCGAACGGCACCGGCGCCCTGCGCGTCCGCGTGAGCCGGCAGGCGGCGGAGACCGTGATCGCGCGCATCGTCGCCATGGTCGAGCAGGCCAGTGCCACCAAGGCGCGCACCCAGCTGTTCATCGAGAAGGTCGAGCAGCGCTACTCCGTCGCGATGGTCGCCGCCACGGTGGCGCTGTTCGCACTGCCGCTGCTGTGGGGCGTCGCCCTGCAGGACAGCCTGTTGCGCGCGATGACGTTCATGATCGTCGCCTCGCCCTGCGCTGTCGTGCTGGCCACGATGCCGCCGCTGCTGGCCGCCATCGCTACCGCCGGACGGCACGGCGTGCTGGTGAAGTCGGCGGTGGCGATGGAACAGCTCGGAACGGTCACCCGGGTGGCGTTCGACAAGACCGGAACGCTGACCGAGGGACGTCCGCACCTGACCGGCGTACGAGTCCTGCCCGGTGGTGAGCTCACCGAGGAACGCCTGCTGGCGTTGGCGGCCACCGCCGAGCAGTACTCCGAACACCCACTGGGCACGGCCGTCGTACGGGCCGCCCGCACGGCCGGCCTGCCGTTCGGGCAGCTGGCGGACTTCACCTCCGAACCCGGCCGCGGCGTGCGGGCGCGGGTGGACGAGACGACGGTCGAGGTGTGCAGTCCCGCCCACCTCACGGCGGCCGGCGAGCGGTCCGGCCACGCCGACCTGCACGCCGTCGTGACCGAGCTCCAGGACGCGGGACACACCGCGGTGGTCGTACGCCTGAACGACGTGCCTGCCGGCGTACTCGCCCTGGCGGATCGGATGCGCCCCGGCGCGGCCGAGGCAGTCGCCCACCTCACCGAGCTGACCGGGGCCGCGCCGGTGTTGCTGACCGGCGACAACGCCCGGGCAGCTCACCGGCTGGCCGGCGAGGTGGGGATCACCGACGTCCGCGCGGACCTGCTCCCGGCCGACAAGGTGGCGGCGGTACGCGAACTCCAGGCCGACGGCACCGGCGGCACCGGTGGCTCCGGCACCAAGGTCGGCCTGGTCGGCGACGGCGTGAACGACGCACCCGCGCTGGCGACCGCGCACACCGGCATCGCCATGGGGCGCACCGGATCGGACCTCGCCCTGGACACCGCCGACGCGGTGGTGACCCGCGACGAACTCGCCGGCGTTCCCGCCGTGATCGCGTTGGCGCGGCGGGCCCGCCGGCTGGTGGTCGCCAACCTCGTCATCGCCGCGTCGTTCATCGCCGTCCTGGTGGCCTGGGACCTGCTGGGCGACCTGCCGCTGCCGCTCGGCGTCGCGGGCCACGAGGGGTCGACGGTGATCGTCGGCCTCAACGGCCTCCGCCTGTTGCGCGGCGCCGCCTGGCAGCGGGCGCTGCGCGGCGGCACCGGGACGGGGTGAACGAGCGGTCAGCCCTTGTTGGCGCGGCCCCAGTCGCGCACCGCGTCCCGCATCCGGTCGAACATCGCGACCGGCGGGCCGAGCAGCATGTTCCCCACCGCGGACTCACCGGCCGAGGGGTGCGGACGGGTCGGCGCGATCGCCTCGGCGGCCCGCACCGCTCCGGCCATCTTGCGCAGCTCGTCCTCCGACAGCACCTTGCGGAGCTGGGAGAACTCCTCGCGCTCCTCGTGGTCGGCGTGCGCGGTCACCGCCTCGGCCAGCTCGGCCAGCTTCTCGTCGAAGTCCGGGTGGTCCACACCCATGTCGTAGAGGGCGGCGAGCTCCTGCTTCGCCTCCGACTCCTCCTTCAGCCGGCCCGCGACGACCTTCTCACCCGACGGGATCTTCTCCCGGGAGGCCGGGTGGACGATCTCCTCCTCGGCGGTCTCGTGCACCGCGAGCAGCCGTACCAGGTCGTTGAACAGCTCCTCCTTGCGCTTGCCACGGGCGTTCTGCACCTTCGCGAAGAGATCCCGGATCTGCTCGTGCTGCTCCAGCAGCAGGTCGACGACGTTCTGTTGCCTGGTGTCGGTCATGGCGTTCGTCCTCATTCGGATTCGGGTCGGGCACGGTTTCTTGCGTATGTGTGGGAGTGCGTACCACCGGCACTTCAGGTCAAACCGAAGTCGCGGGTGTCCTTGGCCGCGGGTGTCCTTGGCCTCAGGCGACCCACACCAGGTCGGCCGGCCACGGGAACGCTTCCGGACACCGGCCGGTTCCGCGTTTCCGCCACGCCTGCCAACTGCGTTCGGGTACGACCTCCACGACGGGAACGCCCTCCGGGTCGACCAGGACGTCCGAGGCCGCCCGGTGACCATGCGTGTAGTGGGCGGTCTCGTTCTCCTCGTCCACGTCGATCAGGACGACCCGCCGACCGGCCAGATGCGGCTCGGTGGCTGCCGGGCGCGGCCCGTCCGGGCCAGGCACCTGGCCCTCGGGTCTGTCGGAAGCCGGCTCCGCGGCCGGCTCCGGATGGTTGGTGGCGGTCAGGTCTGCCACAGCCGATTCCCCCGTACAACTCGACTCAGCGGCTGCTGCTCAACCGATCTGGCACGTACCCACACCAAACGGGACCATTCGCGCGGACCCGGCGCGGGCGCGGCTCGTCGCCGCTCGATCTCGGCACCCTCGGGCCGACCGGACCTCGGCCGCGACCCAGGGGTGCACACAATTGGTCACACCTACCCGGGTCAGTCGTCTCCACACCCCTCGGGCGGTTGCCATCCGCTGATCTCCTGTCCTTTCGGGCAAGTGCGCGCAGGCTGGAGGTAGGCGTTCAACCGCTGTGGTTGGGGGGTCTCGTGAACAGTACACAGCCAGGTGAGGAACGACAGGGATTCTGGACACGGCCGGGCGTCCGGCGGGCGGCGAGGTTCGCCGTCGTCGCGGTGATCGCACTGGTCTTCATCTTCGAGAACACCGCCACGACGACGGTTCGGCTGCTGGTGCCTGAGGTGTCGATGCCGCTGTGGGGCGCCCTCCTCATCGCCTGGGCGCTCGGCCTGCTGGCGGGGACGATCAGCGTCCGCCGCCGTCGCTGAGCTTCCGGCCCGCCGATGGTCCGCTCGCCGGGGCTCGCGGCGCCGGGGTGGGGTCGTTCGGCAGCTGCCGTCCGACCTGCGGCTCTGCCTGCCGGTGCTCGGCCGCGCCACGATGGGCCTACCGGATCGACTCGTCGCCGGTGCGCGGTCGACGGTCGGTCCGTGATCGGAGACGACGATGTTCTGGTACGGCGGTGGCATGGGCTGGTGGGGCTACGTGCTCATGACGGTCAGCATGATCGTGTTCTGGGGTCTGGTGATCGCCGGTGTGGTGGCACTGGTCCGGTACGCCGGCCACGGCCCGCAGACCGGCCCGGGCGGTGAACGGCCGCATATTCCCGCTCAGGCGCAAGCGCCGGACACGCACGCGCCGCCGCCGGCCGCCCGGGCGACCATGCAGCCGACCCCGGACGACGTTCTGGCGGAGCGCTTCGCCCGCGGCGAGATCGACGAGGACGACTACCGCCATCGGCTGGACGTCCTGCACGCGACGGGTTCCGGCTCCACCAGGCGATGAGCGCTGAGGGCTGAGGGCTGTCCTGGTAGGCACCGGCATCGCCGCGGCGGCGGCCGGAGTGCTGCCCGCCGGACCGGCGTCGGCGGCACCGCCACACTCGCGTGGACCGGGCGGGCACCCACGGGATCGAGATCGCGGCCAGCCGGCAGGTGGTCGTCGACGACTGCACCGTGACCGGCGCCCGCGACCACGGGATCTACCTCGGCTGGCTCGGCAGCATCGCGTGCGCGCCGCAGTACGTCCGCGTCCGCGGCAACCAGGTGACCACCACATCGGAAGGCGCCGGAGTGGCGGTCATCGGCGGCGACCACGTGAGCGTCACCGGCAACACGGTGTCCCGCAGCTACCTCGCCGGCGTCTACGTCTACTCCCGCTGCGGCAACTTCCCGCCCGGCCGGGTGGAGGTCACCGGCAACGTGCTCACCGACACCAACGTCGGCCGGCTCTCCCACACCCCTGGGGCTATCGCGGTGCACAGCCTGCAGCGCGGGCGCACCAGTGCGGACATTCTCCTTGCCGGTAACGCGATCCGGCGCACGCCGTACGCCGGGATCTGGGTCGGCGGACCGACACCGATCGGGACGAAGCTCGCCGACCTGGCCCGGCTGGAAGTACGCGGCAACACGGTCACCGAAGCGAGCGGCTCGCCGGTGGACATCTCCGCCGAGCAGCGCGCGCACATCGACCAGCTGGTGATCTCCTGAGCTGACCTGCGGGAGAGCCACGCACGCCTACCCTGGAAGGAGCCGTGCGTGCACGGGTCTCGTTCGGGGGAACGTCATGGATTACCCACTTCTCAACGCATTCCTCACCATGCTGTGGCTGTTCCTGTGGATCCTGTGGATCTTCCTGCTGGTGAAGGTGATCAGCGACATCTTCCGCAGCCACGACATGGGCGGCTGGGCCAAGGCGGGCTGGACGCTGTTCGTCATCATCCTGCCGTTCCTGGGCGTCTTCGTGTATCTCATCGCGCGCGGCCGGTCGATGAACGAGCGGGAGCTGGCGCGCGCCCAGCAGCAGGAACAGGCCGTCCAGGAGTACGTCCGGACGACGGCGCGGGTGCCCAGCCAGGCCGACGAGCTGAGCAAGCTCGCCCAGCTGCGCGACCACGGCGACATCTCCGAGGCGGAGTTCCAGGCGGCCAAGTCGAAGATCCTCACCTGACCGAGCGGCGAGGCGGCCGGCTCGCAGGTCAGTCCGACGTGCCTGCCTGCCGGCCACCCCCGTGCGTGTACCGGTCGGCGTTGTCGTGCGCGGGGTGGCGTCGCCCGGCCGGTCCCGCGGCGAACGCCCTGAGCAGGTTGGCCGTGACACCTTCGACGAACCGCCAGGTGCGGGCGTCGAAGTGCTTGGAGTGAGCCAGGGCAGGGACCCACCTCATGGTGCCGGTGTCGAACACTCCCGCCCCCGAGTCGGTGGTGTAGTAGGCGGAGTTGGCCCAGGTACTTCTCTCCGTGCCGCACCGGACCGGCGAGTTGGACAGGACCTCGATCGGACGTGGGGTCGGATAGCTCAGGTCCAGGCGGTCGGACTCCACGCCCACCAGGTGGGGAAAGCTCGAGCCCTTGCGCACTCCGGTCCCGGCGAACAACCAGTTCCCCGGGTCGACCACCACGAAGGCCGCGTCAGCCGGGAAACAGTCGTAGGCCAGGCCGGTGAGTTCGCTCTCCGGCCGTGCGTTCGGTGGCTGCCGCCAGTCCTGCGTCGTGTCCGCCGGATCCCGCTTGCGCATCGGGTCCTCCGAGACGGACTTGTAGCAGACCACCAGCCGGTTCGAACCGTGCGGCGTGTTCGCGAACCGGATGTGCCGGTAGACCGCGTTCGCGCCGAGGAACGCGAGGTTCGTGCCCGCGTCGCGCGCCCGGATCGCGTGGTCCCGCATGGCCTTCGACCAGTACTCGTCGTGGCCCAGGCTGATCACCGCGCGTGCGCCGGTGAGGAGTCTCGGCTCCGTCGCGAGCTCCACGTCGGTGATGTAGGCGAGCGGAAGCCTCATCCGCTCCGCGAACACGACCGCGGCCCGCTCGCTGGTCGTGAACCGCGAGATGCCGGCGTCGTCGTAGGGCCGGTCGAAACTCACCGCCCGCGAGCGGTCCGCGAACCCGGTCGGCCCGCGGTAGAGGTCGTACCCGCCCCACAGGTTGTAGGCCTGCCAGGTGGTGACGGCGTTGACGAGGACCACCTTGCCGGAGGTGTCGGTGGAGCGGACCGTGACGGGGACGTAGCGCTCGTACCCGGCGGTCGAGATCAGCTTGACCAGGTAGTCGCCCTCCGGCCATCCGGTCGTCCGGACCGTCATGGACGGCTTCCACGCCGCGGCGGTCACGGTGTTGAGCGGCCGCGTCACGACCGGCTTCGGCTGCCGGCGCCCAGGCATCGCCGGCGACCGCCACACCTCCCGGCCCCCGGTGCCGCCGTACCATCCGATCCGGTACGCCACCGCCCGGTAGCCGTCGGCCGTCGTGGAGACGAACAGGCGGAAGGGCTCACCGGACCGAACCGCCACCCGGTCGGCGTATCCCTCGATCGCCGCGTTCGGGCTCTTCCGGCCAAGCTTCCATCGCGTGGTCCCGGGCAGGGAGTTCTCGACCTCGACCGCGGGACGAACGGGGCTGGGCCTGGCCGCCGGCGCATCCCGGAGAGACGACGGCGACGCCTTCGGGCCGACCGGGATGCCGACCGGCCCCGAGCACCCCGCCGTCACCAGGGCCAGCGCCGCCACCAGCCGGGCACCCGCGCCTCCTGCCCGTCGAGACCACACAACCACGCCGCCTCCACCCACGAGTCACGAACCGACGATCACTCATCGCTCGATACCCGCTCCGTGCGGCGCTCACCCGTCGGCCGGGAAGGCTGGTGACTCAGCCGATCCGGCCCGCGAGGGTCACGAACGAGTGCGGCGGCAGCTCGACCGTCAGGCCGGTCCCGAAGGCACCGGCGTCCCGGTCGGCCAGGGTGAAGCCGTCGAACGCCTTCGGCACAACGGCGTCCGGCTCTCCGGGCCGGTTGTGACCGTTCAGTGCTTCGGCGGTGAGGATCCGGCCGGTCAGCTCGGCGACGGCGCCACCACGCAGGTCGAAGTTGACAGTGAGGGCGTCACTGGCGTCGAGGTTCGTCAACGACACCAGCAGGTCGCCGTCCTTCACACTGGCCGACACCGACACCGTCTCAAGTTCGCCGCCGGCGTCGTTCTCGCCGTAGGACCGCGACGTTCCCTGCGTCGACAGGTGCACCGCCAGGTTGTGCGCGTCCTGGTGCCCCTTGTTCATCTCGAACACGTGGTAGGTCGGGGTGCGGACGAGTGCGTCCCCGTCGGTGAGCAGCATCGCCTGCAACACGTTGACCGTCTGCGCGATGTTGGCCATCACCACCCGGCGGGCGTGCTGGTGGAAGATGTCGAACGTCACGCTGGCGACCAGCGCGTCGCGCAAGGTGTTCTGCTGGAACAGGAAGCCCGGGTTCGTCTCCGGCTCGACGTCCCACCAGGTGCCCCACTCGTCGACCACGAGGCCTACCTGGGCGCCCGCGTCGTAGCAGTCCATCACCCGGGAGTGCCCGGCGAGGATCTCGTCCATCGCCCTGGCGGAGGCCAGGGTGCGGTAGTAGTCGTCCTCGGTGAAGTCGGTGGCGCTTCCCTTCGCGTGCCAGGGCCCGGCCAGCGTGTAGTAGTGCAGGGAGATGCCCTGGTAGTAGCCCCGCGGCCGGTTGGTGCAGCCCAGCGGGTTGAGCGCCTTCATCAGCGCCTCGGTCCACGCGTAGTCGCGGTCGTGGGCGCCGGCGGCGATCCGGTAGAGCTTGTTGCCGGCCTGGTCGCGGCAGTACGTGGCGTACCGGCGGGCGAGGTCGGCGTAGTGCTCGGCGCGCATGTTGCCGCCGCAGCCCCAGGCCTCGTTGCCGATCCCCCAGAACGGCACCCGCCACGGGGCCTCGCGCCCGTTCTCCTTGCGCAGGCGCACCATCGGGCTGTCGCCGTCGCGGGTGAGGTACTCCACCCACTCGCTCATCTCGCGGACGGTGCCGCTGCCGACGTTGCCGTTGACGTACGGCTCGGCACCGAGCAGCTCACACAGAGCCATGAACTCGTGCGTGCCGAAGTGGTTGTTCTCCTCGACGTCGCCCCAGTTGGTGTTCACCATCGCGGGCCGCTGGTCCTTGGGGCCGATCCCGTCCTTCCAGTGGTACTCGTCGGCGAAACAGCCGCCCGGCCACCGCAGGTTGGGGATGTTCAGCGCGCGCAGCGCCTCCACCACGTCGAGACGGATGCCCGCCTCGTTGGGGATGTCGGAGTCCGGCCCGACGTAGAAACCGCCGTAGATGCAGCGGCCGAGGTGCTCGGCGAAGTGCCCGTACAGGTGTCTGCTGATCTGTGGCCCGGGCAGGTCGACGTTGACAACGGCGCGGGCGGTGCGTCGCGAAGGCATGGTGCAGCCTATCGACCAAACATCTGATGACTAGCCCCGCGCCCTGGCCGCGTCCGGCACCGCCGGGCCGTCCTCTCGCTCGCCTTCCTCGCCCGCGGGGAGGGCGAGGAACTCCACCACGGCCATCGCCAGGCCCACCGCCACCGCGAGCCACCAGACGACCACGGCCGTCGGCTCGTTCCACAGCACGAAGATCAGCGCGGCCACGACGACGACCGCGACCCGGACCAGCGTGCGGTGGGCGTACACCCACGGTCCCACCGGCCCGGTGCGCAGCCCGATCGACTCGGCCCTGGTACGCAGCCAGCCGATGCCGCGGGCGAACACCGACCTGGTGCGCGTCGCGGTCACCGACGGCCCGGTCATGAACGCGCCGAACGCCACCGCCAGACCGAGCGCGAAGTAGGCCCACAGGTTGGTGTGCAGGAAGCGGACGAAGGTGTCGAAGATCACCGCGGCCGCGTCCGGTGGCAGCGCGGTCGGCGGCACCGAGCCCAGATAGAACGTCCGGCCGATGGCCAGCGCCAGCCACAGCACGATCATGCCGCCGGCCAGTCCGAGGCCGGCGGCGACCAGCATCCGGCGATGGCCACGGGCGAGGAAGACGCCGAGGCCGAGGAACACCACCGCCAGCACGGGCAGCGCGACCCCCAGGCGGTTGAGCAGCCCGTAGGCGTTCTGCGCCTTCACCAGGTCCTTGGTCTGGGCGACCGGGATGCTCGGGTTGATGTTCGGCAGTTTGTTGACGATGCCGAGGCCGTGGGCGGCCAGATCCTTCTTGGCCACGTCGATGAACGGCCCCAGTTGCAGCTTCACCGTGTTGCCGGACACGACCACCGCCTTCGACTGTCCGGACAGCACCTGCACCATCTGCTGGTGGGCGGTGGTGTTCACCTGCACCCACACCCGCGCGAACTGGTCGCTGCGTACGACGTCGACCAGCCTGGACTGGACGAAGCCGTGGATGCCGGAGGTCATCGGGCCGATCAGCGCGGTGAGCTGGTCGGCGACCAGCGGCGGTATCCCGCTGCGCGAGGTGAGCGCGGTGACCGTCTGGCTGATCAGCCGGTTGACGTGCAGGCGGGTGAAGATCGCGTCGGTGGCCTCGGTCGCCACCGCCTGCTGGACCGCGGGCTCCTTCGCCAGCGGCGCCACCGTCTGGACGTACTTCTGCGTGTCGGTGACCTCGGTCTTGACCCACACCGCCGCCACCGCGAGCGGTGCGAGCAGGCTGCCCAGCACCACCAGCGCGATCGCCACCGGCAGTCGCCACCGGCCGGGCGTACGCGGCCGCTCGGCAGCCGGCGGCTGGGTGGCCGGCGGCTGACCTGCGCGCATCCGGGCCGCCTCCGCCCGGGCCTCGGCGGCCTCCGCCCGGACCGAGGCAACCTCTGCCTGGACACTCGCGAGGTCGGCGCGCAACCGGTCGAGTTCGGTCCGCTGGTCCGGCACGGTGAGATGTTCGCGAACGGCGGGCTGCTCGGGCGTAGTGGGCTGGTCCGGCACGGTGGGCTGTTCGGACGCGGTGGGCTGTTCGGGCGCGGTCTCCGGAGCGTCCGAACGCTGGCCCGGAAGCTCGGTCCGGCGTTCGTCCGAGCGCGAGCCCGGACGCTCACCCGACTGTTCGCCCGAACCCATCGACACCTCCGGACCACGGCCGCCCCCGGCGTACGGCCGTGCCACCGCGGAATCCGCGGTGGTGCCTCCCAGTGTCCGCACCTGCGAGCCCGGGCGCGCAGAGCCGAAGGTCCGTCAGCCGGCCGCGGCCGGCCTCGCAAACCTCGTCAACCTCGCATTGTCAGCGAGTGGCGGCGCACGTATGTGGCACGGCAACTGACAGCTCGGGAAACGTCAGCGACGGACTTTGCCGAGGGACCACACCCGCACGGTGTCGTCCGTCACCTCGTACATGACCCGGCAGTCCTCGATGTGCAGCCGGTAGATCAGACTGCCGCCGAGGTGGATGCTGCCTTCTGGTTCGGGGTCGCTGGCGAGGGAGTTGACCAGCGCCATTACCCGCCGGGCCATGATCTGGTCTGTTGTGATGAGGTCCTTGAACCCGGTGAGGTAACCCTGCTCGAACAGCAGGTGCCGCTCCCTGCTCACCGGGTCTGGTCCCCGGCCGCGTCAGCCTCGTCCAGCCACTGGTTCATCTGACGCTGCGCGTCCTCGTTGCTCACCCACACAGGGCCCTTGGACTTGATCGCCTCGATCTCGGCCAGGTCCGCGGCATCCTCGAGTGCCTGGTAGCGGGCCATCATCTCTGGAGAGATCACGATCGCGGCCGGCTTGCCGTGGTCGGTGATGACCACCGGCTCCCCGCCGTACCGGGCTTCGTTCACCATCTCCGCCGTGCGCCGGGTGGCATCGGTCATCGTGTACGTCGACATGGCACCAAAGATACCCGCACGGTATGCAAATTTGGAAGATTTACAACTCGACCAAGTGTTGGGAGTGGCCTTGCTGCGGTGCAGGCGGTTCACCGGCCCGCATCCGGGCCGCCTCCGCCCGCGCCTTCGTGCATCGTCAGCGAGTGGCGACGAACTCCGTGCTATCGACCGCGCGGAGCATCCGGGCCAGGGTTGGCGCTTCGCTGAGTACCCACTCCTCCACCACCGCCGCCGGGTCGGCGAGCACGGCCTCCTCCACCGCGAACGCCCGGGTGGGCGTGCTGGCTCCCAGCTCCACCAGCAGCGGCCGCAGGTGAACGTCGGCGACCAGCCGGTGGATCGGGGCGCCGGCCACGGTCATCGGCACCGCCGCCACCCCTCGCAGCGCGGCACCGCCGAGCCGATCGAGGAACGACTTCAGCAGTCCGGTGTAGCTCGCCTTGTAGACGGGCGTGGCAGCGACCAGAACCGAGGCGGAGGTGACGGTCGCCAGCGCCTCGTCGACCGCGGGGCTGCCGTCGAGGACCGCGCCGCCGAACTCCGCCAGGTCGACCACCCGCAGGGCCGTGCCGGGCAGGCCGAGGGCGTCCACCAGCCGGGCGGAGAGGTGTTCGGTGAGCTCGCGAGTACGGGAGTTCCGGCGCGGGTTGCCGACCAGGGCGACCACGGAAGCCGCTGGTTCGCCGCCCTCCACCGGCGTCCGCTCCGGGAGCGGGCAGGTGGCCGGGTCGGCGATGGGCGGGGGTGCCATGGGTCCTCCGGGTGGTCTCGGTACGAGAACAAGTCGTCTCAGCCTTCGGATATCATAGTAATCCAGTAGGAATTAGCGGCTATGGTGACTGTCATGTGGGCAGCGCTCCTCCTCACCCAACGGCGTGAGATCGACCTGATGCACGTCGCCAGCGCGACCTGTCGCTGACATCCGGACGGGTTCGCTCCGCGACCCCTTCTCCCCGCACCATCGCGCACCATCTCGCCTGTTCTCGCCTGTCGCCACAGCCGTTCGGCACGGTGATCCAGGCTGTCCGGGCCGGCCGGCCTGTCCCTGCCGTCCGGCCCCGGCATACCAACCCGGCCGCGTGATTTGCCGTCGAGTCACCCCCTCACTTCCCCGCCTGCATCCGGAACCGCCTGAGTCCGCGACCGGCGCGATCCGCACACCGCAAGGAGTTCTGCCATGTCCTCGCCCGTCCCGCGTACCCGCCGCACCCTGCGCGCCGGTCTGGCCCTCCTCACCGGCCTCGTTCTGCTGACCGGATGCGGCCTGGGCAAGGCCGACGCCAACGGCACCGACGGCGCGAGCGGCGCCGGCGGGTCCGGTGGCAAGAAGCTGGCGCTGGACGCGCCGCTGCCGACCAAGGTGCCCGAGGGAACGACGCTCACCATCGGCGATCCCGCCACCCAGAAGGCACTGGAGCTGTCCGGGCAGATCGACAAGCTGCCGTTCAAGGTGAAGTGGGCCAACCTGAGTGGCGGACCACAGACCACCGAGGCCTTCCGGGCCGGCGCGCTCGACCTCGGCTCGGTCGCCGACATCCCGCCGATCCACGCGACCTGGACCGGCCTGCACGTACGGATCGTCGCCGCGAAGTTCCGCGTGGACCCGATCAACCACCCGATCTACCAGCTCGGCATCGCCCCCGGGGTGAAGGTGCGCTCGCTGACAGACCTACGCGGCAAGAAGATCGCGTACAGCCCCGGCCAGGCACAGGGCGCCCTGGTGCTGCGCGTGCTGCAGAAGGCCGGACTGAAGAAGTCCGACGTCACCCTGGTGGAGCTGCCCAGCACCGGCGACGTCTACCCCAACGCCCTTGCCGGCAAGCAGGTCGACGTCGCACCGATCGGCGGCGTGGCCATCAAGCGGTATCTCGGCAAGTACGCCAAGGACGGTGGCACCACGATCTCGCACGGGCTGCGCGACGACCCCGGCCACCTCTACACCCAGGTCGCCACGCTGGAGGACCCGGCGAAGGCGGCGGCGATCCGTGCGTACGTGGAGTACTGGGCCCGCGCCCAGATCTGGATGGACAAGCACCCGCAGCAGTGGATCGACGGCTACTACGTGAAGGACCAGGGCCTGTCCGAGGAGGACGGCCGCTGGCTGGTGGAGAAGTCCGGCCACCCCGACATCCCCGCCGACTGGACGGCGGCGATCGCCCGCCAGCAGCAGACCATCGACCTGCTCGCCCGGGAGACCGACAAGCCGAAGTTGACAGCGGCGGACCTGTTCGACCAGCGGTTCGCGCCGGTCGCCGCGGACGCCATCAAGAGCGAGGCGCCATGACAGCCATGACACCCGTGACTGCGACAACACGCATGACAGCCATGCCAGCCAGGACATCGACGAGGGGGCCGACGAACCGATGACCACCACCGCACCGCCCGTCCGGGTACCGGCGCGGCCGACCACCACCGCACCCGTCCGGCGCGCTCGCCGGCTCGGCCCGGGGCGGCCCGTCCGGTTCGGTTCCGCCGTCGGCCCGCTGCTGTTGCTCGCCGTATGGTCGGCCGGATCGGCGACCGGCCTGATCGACCCCCGGATCCTGTCCGCGCCCTGGACCGTGGTGACCACCACCATCGACCTGGTCAACGACGGCAGGCTGCCTGCCAACCTGGCCGTCTCGGCCCAGCGGGCCTTCCTCGGACTGGCGATCGGGATCGCCGTCGGCACCGTGCTCGCGCTCGCCTCCGGCCTGAGCCGGCTGGGCGAGGCACTGATCGACGGGCCGATCCAGATCAAGCGCGCGATACCGTCGCTGGCCCTGCTCCCGCTGCTGATCCTGTGGTTCGGGATCGGGGAGACGATGAAGGTCGTCACCATCACCCTGGGCGTGCTCGTCCCGGTCTACATCCACACCCACAACGGCCTGCGCACCATCGACAGCCGGTACGTCGAACTCGCCCAGACCGTCGGCCTGAGCCGGTGGGCGTTCCTCCGCAAGGTCGTTCTTCCCGGAGCGTTCCCGGGTTTCCTGCTCGGGTTGCGGTTCGCCGTGGTCGGCGCCTGGCTGGCCCTGGTGGTCGTGGAGCAGATCAACGCCACCAGCGGAATCGGCTACATGATGGAGCTGGCCCGCACCTACGGCCAGACCGACATCATCGTCGTCGGCCTGGTGGTCTACGGAATTCTCGGGCTCGCCTCCGACGGCGCCGTCCGACTCGTGCAGAGGAAGGCGCTGACATGGCGACGTACGCTGGCCGACTGACCGGTTCCGCGGTCGAGGTCCGCTCACTCGTCAGGGGGTTCGCCGAGCGGCTGGTCCTCGACCACCTGGACCTGGCGATCGCACCGGGCGAGTTCGTCGCCCTGCTGGGCCGCAGCGGTTCGGGCAAGAGCACCCTGCTCCGCGCGCTGGCCGGACTGGACCACGACGTCGAGGGCACCGGTGAGATCGGGGTGCCGAGGAACGTCTCGGTGGTGTTCCAGGACTCCCGGCTGCTGCCGTGGCAACGCGTCCTTGACAACGTGACGCTCGGACTGTCCGGGCCCGGAACGTCGGACAGGGGCCGGGAGAGTCTGGCCGAGGTCGGGCTGGCCGGTCGCGAACACGCCTGGCCCAACCAGCTGTCCGGTGGCGAACAGCAGCGGGTCGCGCTGGCGCGTTCGCTGGTCCGCGAGCCGGAGCTGCTGCTCGCCGACGAACCGTTCGGCAGCCTGGACGCGCTCACCCGGATCCGCATGCACGGCCTGCTCCGCCAGTTGTGCGAGCGGCACCGCCCGGCGGTGCTGCTGGTCACCCACGACGTCGACGAGGCGATCGCGCTCGCGGACCGGGTGCTGGTGCTCGCCGACGGCCGGGTCGACACCGAGGTCGAGGTGACGATCGACTCTCCGCGCGACCCGTCCGACCTGCGCTTCGCAGAACTCCGCTCCCTGCTCCTGGCCCACCTGGGCATCGTCAACGGCGGCTTGCCGGCCGCCGAGACCGACGTCACCTCCCGTCGACCCGAAGAGGTCTCCGCATGAGTACGCCACGCCGCAAACCCCTGCACCTGAACGCCTTCCTGATGAGCACCGGCCACCACGAGGCGTCGTGGCGACTGCCGGAGAGCAACGCCTACGCCAACACCGACGTCGAGCACTACCGCGAGCTGGCCCGGATCGCCGAGCGCGGCACCTTCGACTCGGTCTTCTTCGCCGACAGTCCCGCGCTGTTCGGCGACGTGGGCCGGCGGCCGTCCGGGTCGCTGGAGCCGACCGTTCTGCTCACCGCGATCGCGGCCGCCACCGAACGCATCGGCCTGATCGCCACCGCGTCCACCACCTACAACGACCCGTACAACCTGGCCCGCAGGTTCGCCTCGGTCGACCACGTGAGCGGCGGCCGCGCGGGATGGAACGTCGTCACCACCGCGTCGGTGGACGCGGCCCGCAACTTCGGCCTGGACGAGTTGCCGAGCCACCGGGACCGTTACGCCCGGGCGGCGGAGTTCCTGGAGGTGGCGCGGCGACTGTGGGACAGCTGGGACGACGACGCGGCCCTTGCCGACAAGGAGAGTGGTGTGTGGGCGGACGCGTCCCGCGTCCACCGGGTCGACCACACCGGGGCGTACTTCCGCGTCCGCGGCCCGCTCAACGTGCCCCGCTCTCCGCAGGCGCATCCCGTCCTCGTCCAGGCCGGGTCGTCCGAGGACGGCAAGGACCTCGCCGCGGAGTACGCCGAGGCGGTGTTCACCGCGCAGCAGACGCTGGCCGACGCGCAGGCGTTCTACACCGACCTGAAGGCCCGGGTGGCCCGGGCCGGCCGAGACCCGGAGACGGTGAAGATCCTGCCCGGCATCGTGCCGGTGCTCGGGGCGACCGAGGCCGAGGCCCGTTCCCGGGAGGAGCAACTGGACCAGCTGATCGTGCCCGAGTACGCCCGGGCACAGCTGGCCCGCACCCTCAGGGTCGACCCCGAGGACCTGCCGCTGGACCGGGAGCTGCCGGCGGACCTGCCCGACGAGGACGAGATCGAGGGCGCCAAGAGCCGCTACACCCTGATCGTCACCCTGGCCCGCCGGGAGCGGCTGACCGTACGGCAGCTGATCGGGCGGCTCGGCGGCGGCCGCGGGCACCGGACGTTCAGCGGTACGCCGGAACAGGTGGCCGACGCCCTCGAGGACTGGCACGCGAACGGCGCCGCGGACGGCTTCAACGTGATGCCGGCGGTGCTGCCGAGCGGACTGTCGGAGTTCGTCGACCACGTGGTGCCGATCCTGCGCCGGCGCGGGCTCTTCCGTACCGAGTACACCGGCACGACGCTGCGCGACCACTACGGCCTCGACCGCCCGGTCAGCTCCTTCCCACCGGCACCCGCCCAGGAACACGACCGCGACCACCACCTCGACCTGCTCGGCGCCTGAGCCGGTGCCCACGGAGGATCTGATGACCACGTACCTGGAAGCTCTGGAAGCGCCCACCGGCATCACCCCGGACCTCTACCGCGCGGTCTTCCGCAGGTATGCCGCGGGCGTCGTCATCGTTACTGCGGACGCGGGGTTCGGCCCGGTGGGCTTCACCGCCACGTCACTGGCGTCGATCTCCCTCGACCCGCCGCTGGTGTCGTTCGCCCTGTCCACGAACGCGTCCAGCTGGCCCACCATCGCCACCGCGGAGAGCGTGGTGGTCAACTTCGTCGGGGCGCACGACCACACTCTCGCGGCGAGGTTCGCCACCAGCGGCATCGACCGGTTCGCCGGCCCCACCAGGTGGTCGCGGCTGCACACCGGTGAGCCGGTGCTGGACGATGCCGCCGGTCACCTGCGCGGACGGATCGACTACCGCTACCCGGTCGGGGACCATCACCTGGTGGTCGCCGAGGTCACCGCGGCGGCGACCCGGCAGCACGCGCCGCTGGTCTACCACGCCGGGACGTACGCCACGGTGGGGCCGGCGACAACGGCAGCCACCACGCCGACGCCACGCTGAGCCTTCCCTCGCGGATACCGGAACGCCCCGCTCGTGACGAATCACGGGCGGGGCGTTCGGCACGTCACGTCGGTGTACGGACCTGCGGGTGCGCAGAGGTCAGGATGCCTTCTGAACCGCCTTCTGCAGTTGGGCTCTGGTCATCTTCGACCGGCCCTCGATGCCGAGCTTGCTGGCCCGGTCGTACAGGTCCTGTTTGCTGAGCTCGGCGACGTCGGCGGCCCTGGAGCGCCCGCCGGATCCGTTGCCCGCCGCCTTGCGGGAGCCCGACCCGCCGGTGGACTTCGCGGCCTTCTTCGCACCGGCCGACGTCGCACTCTTCTTGGCGGCCTCCTTCTTCGCACCGGCCGACTTCGCCGCCTTCTTCGCACCGGTGGACTTCGCGGCCTTCTTCGCGCCCGAACCCGCGCGCCCGGCCCTACCGCTCCTGGCCTCGTCGACGCTGCGGCGCAACGCGTCCATCAGGTCGACGACGTTGCTCTCCTCCGGCTCGTACTCCTCGACCTCGATCTCCTTGCCCTTGGCCTTGTCCTTCACGATGCCGAGCAGGCGTTCGCGGTAGCTGTCGTGGTACTGCTCCGGCTTCCACGGCGTGGTGAGCTGCTCGATCAGGTTGACCGCGGCCTTGACCTCGCGGGAGTTGTTCTTGCTGCTCGACGGCAGGGTGTCAACCACCTCTTGCGGGTCGCGTACCTCGTCGGCGAACAGCAGCGTCTCCAGAACCAGCACCCGCTTCCAGGGCCGGATCACCGCGAGGTACTCCTTGCCGCGCATCACGAACGAGCCCACTCCGGCCAGGCCGGACTGCTCCATCGCGTCGCGCAGCAGGGCGTACGCCTCGTGCGCGCTCTCCTCCCGCGGCGCGAGGTAGTAGCTCTTCTCGTAGTAGACGGGATCGATCTCGGCGAGGTCGACGAAGTCGGAGATCTCCAGCGATCGCGACCTGCCCAGGCTGGCCGACTCGACCTCCTCCTGGGTCAGCGTGACGAACTTGTCGCCGGGCAGTTCGTAGCCCTTCACCACGTCCTTGTACTCGACCTCGCGGTCGGTGCCCTCCGCGACGCGCTTGTAGCGCACCCGGGCGTTCGAGCCGGCCTCGCGCTGGTGGAAGGACACGTCCTTCTGCTCGGTCGCGCTCAGCAGCCGCACCGGGACGTTCACCAGCCCGAAGCTCAGCGATCCGTTCCAAATCGGACGTGCCATGGTGGTCACCTCGTGTGCTGTCGGAAGGTCGGTTCTGAGATCGGGAAGTCGGGTCGAAGGTCGTCTACCCGTGGGGCGCCGCTCTATCCCCCGGCCGCCGGCGCCCAGGGTTGACGCTCGGTGCGGACGGTCTCGCCGGTCCGCACGGCCTGGGCGATCATCATGCCGAGATAGTGGTCCTGGCAGGCCTCGTCCAGCCCGTAGAAGCCCGGCCCACCGGCCGCGTGCTCGGCCATTTTCGCCAGGCAGGTGGCGATGGCGATCTCGTCGTCGTACAACCTGGCCGGCGCGAACGGGTTCTGGTAGACCCAGCGGTCGCCGGCCGTGATGCCCTGCAGGAAGTAGCCCTCGGCGTTCTCCCACTCCCCGCGGTTGACCCGGGTCAGCTCGAGGTCCAGCGGCGTGCCGGACGGCTCCTGCACGCGGACCCGCCGGTCGAAGATCTCACCGCGGTGGCCCCGCACCGACACGTGGTTGGACCTGATCCAGGACCGGTGCTGGTTGGCGGTGAAGTCGTAGCAGCCGAGCCGGTCCCCGAAGTCCAGCCAGGCAAGGTCGCGTTCGGAGGTGACCAGGACGTCCTCGCGCGGCGGGCCCTCGCGGGTCGGCCCGGCCACCCAAGGCGACTCGAACCGCATCCCGCGGATCACCGCGTCGTCGTACCCCACGCCGAGGAGGAGCCGCAGCAGGCTGACGGCGTGGTAGAGGTGCGAGAACGACACGGTGGCCTGGGTAACCGGTCCCAGCCGGCCCTCCTCGACCAGCGCCAGCCGCGCCTGGTTGACCGGGTGCAGGTGATACTGCTCGGCCACCTGGACCCGGGCGCCGGTCCCGGCGAGGTCGGCCCACAACCGGTGCAGGCCGTCGAGGTCGGGAGCGGGCGGGGTCTCGGCCAGGACGGGTACGCCGCGACCGGCGAGGTCGCGGATGTAGCCGGCGCCTGCCGCCGCGGGCACCGACACCACCACGAAATCGGGGAAGTCGGGGGCGTTCGGCCGGGTGCGGGCGAGGAAGTCGTCGAGGGTACGAAACGTCGGCACGTCCCAGCGGCGTTCCATCTCCGCGCCGCGGTCGGCGTCGCGCACCACCAGCCCGGCCACCCGGAACCGCTCCGGCAGCGCCTGTGCGATCCGCAGGAAGTACTGCGCCCGGAAGCCCGCTCCACCCACGATCCCGAACGTCGCCGCACCGGTCATCGCGCTCCTCCCCAATCCGGGCGAACCGCTCCGGGCCGCTCGTCTCGGGCAGATTACCGTCGTCGCGGACGGGCCGCCGAGACCGCCGCGAGAGCGGTTTGATGGAGCCATGCGCGCGGAGTCGTTCCTGCAGGCACACCGCACCTGGGTCGGTGTGGTGTCCGCCGTGCTCCCGCTGGTCGCGTGCGCGGCGCTGGCACCGTTCCGGGAGAGCGTCGCCAACACCGACGTCGCCCTCGCCCTGGTGCTGCTGATCGTCGCCGCGGCATCCACCGGCGTCCGCTGGGCCGGGGTGGTCGCCGCGGTCTCCAGCGCGGTGTGGTTCGACTTCTTCCTCACCCGGCCGTACCACCAGCTCACCATCGCCAACCGGGAGGACGTGGAGACCGCCGTACTCCTGGTCATCGTCGGTGTCGCGGTCTCCGAGATCGCCCACTGGGGACGCCGCCAGCAGGCACGCGCGAGCCGGCAGGAGGGATATCTGTCCGGTGTGGTCCGTACGTCCGCCGCTGTCGCCGCCGGCCGGGAGTCACCGGACACGCTCACCTCGCACGTCGCCGACCAGATCACCGACGTGCTGCGGATCGACGACTGCCGCTTCGACCGAACCGGTGCCGGCAGCTCGAACGGCGATCACGGTGGCGGCGGTGGCGACGGCGACGGTGACGGCCTGCCGACGATGGACAGCGACGGGCACGTGACCCGGCGCGGCCGTCCGCTGGACGTGGACAGGTACGGCCTGCCGACGGACGCGGAGACGGCGCTCGTCGTCCGCAGCGGCGGTGTCGTACACGGCAGGTTCCTGCTCGTAGCGGCCACCGAGGTGGTGCACCCGACGCTGGAACAGCGCCAGGTCGCGGCCACCCTCGCCAGCCAGCTCGGCGCGGCACTGTCCAAGCCGGGCGCCCAATCGTGACTGGAGATCGCTGGACTCCGGACGGCACGCCTGTCACTGTGCGGACATGAGCGGAATCGTGGGACTGGTCCTGGTTGTCGCGGTGCTGGTCGCCGTGGGAGTCACCGTGGTCGTGGTCGGGCGCCGCCGGGAACGCCGTCGTGGGTACGCCGGAGAGTTCGTGGCCCGACACGATGACCGCGGCGACGCCAAGCTTCCCCAGGTCGGCCAGGACATGGGATCCAAGTGGTTCTCCGGCGGGTGGGGTGGGGGCGTCGGAGGAGGAGGCGGCGGAGGCGGGGTCGGAGGAGGCGGCAGCTGACGCCGCGGCGTCCCTGGGCGCAGTTGGAGACCTGTAGAACAATTTCCCTTCGCCGGCATTGTCCGGATCAGGTAGCTGGGGGTCGTCCAGGCGATCTCTCGACCGTCCGGGCCTCTCAGCCCTCTCGGGCTCCCTCGCTTGCTCCACAGGCCTTGCTGCCAAACTCCCGCGCCGGCCCCGTTGCCGCGTAGGGCAGAAGGTCCTCACCGGCCCGTACGCCGGACATCCCGCCGACCGGGCCGTCCGGCCGGGCCGTTCGCCCCTGGCTTCGGCGGTGGCTCGTCGCCGAGCGTGGAGGGAGACCACCCGAGTGCCGGTACGTCTCCCGGAGGCGACGATGACGATCCGCCCACATGCCCTGGCCCGTGCGGAGAACACCACCCACGCCTGGCTGCACACCGTCGCCCAGGAGCTGGGCAGCGACGACCCGGAGTTCACCTTCCGCGCGGTGCGCACGTGGCTGCACTGCGTCCGTGACCGGCTCACGGTGGAAAGTGCCGCCCACCTGGCCGCTCAGCTGCCGGAGCTGCTGCGCGGCGTCTTCTACGACGGCTGGTCGCCCAGCCGGGTGCCGACGAAGGCGGACGCGGAGGAGACCGCCGAACGCTTCGCGCACGAGGCGATGATCCCGCTTGCCGAGGTGCACCAAGTGGCCGCCGCCGTCTCGGTCGCGATGCGCGAGCAGTTCTCCCCGGGCCAGCTGGACACGACGTTCGGCAACCTGCCGGTACGCCTGCGGGCGCTGTTCGAACCCGACCCCGGCCACGCTGCCGGCGGAGACGGGAAGGCGGCCGGCGGCCGGGGCGAGAAGGGCGGCGAACGCGTACCCAGTCAGCGCAACCGTGCCGACACCGCTGTCAACGACAGGTTGGCAGACCTCGAACGCCACCTGCAGGCGCTCACCGAGGCGGTCCGGGCGCTGGCCGTCGGGATGGAGGAGGTTCCCGTCGAGGAGCCGTCCTCCCACCGGGCCGCGCGGGCCGCACGCCGGGCACACCAACTGCTGCTCGCCGCCGGCCGCGACGTGTGAGCCACCGCGGGCCGTCTGCCAGCAGTCGTCTGCGCGCGACCATGCCGGGAGCGTGCCCGCGGGCACGCTCCCGATAACCACGGCGCTCCGGCTCAGCTCGGCTTTATGTAGTACTGGCAGGGATTCGTCGGCGCGGGCGACATGTAGACCCAGGCGCCCTCGGTGGTGAACTTCGGCCAGTTGCCGATCTTGTTCGCCACCGTGCCGTAGCCGTTGGGCAGGGCGGCGATCCCGATGGCGTGGAAGCGCTGCTTGGCGATCGTGAGGATCTCCTTCATCAGCCGGGCCTGCTCGTCCATGTCCGACGTGGCGTTCACCTTGTCGTACAACGTCATCTGCTGACGTACGTCGGCCGGTGGCCGCTCGCCGGCCTTGCCCCTGGAGTTGTACCACTCCGCCCACTTCACCCCGAAGAACGAGTACGGGTTGAGCAACGGCAGGTAGTTGTAGGGGTTCAGCAGCACCACGCCGTCCAGGCCACCCTCGCCCGCCCACACCGAGAAGTCGTGCTTGTTGGCCGAACCGCGTTCGACCACGATCTCCGGGCTGCCGGAGTTCACGTGCGCGTCGATGCCGACCTTCTGCCAGAAGCCGACCACCAGCGAGAGGACGTCGGTCCAGGTGGGCACGATGGTGGCCACGTCGACGAGGAACGAGATGGGCTTGCCGTCCGGGCCCAGGCGTACACCCCTCGCGTCCTTCTTCGGGTACTCCTTGTCCAGGATCTCGTTCGCCTGGGCCACGTCGTACTCGGTGTACTGCGTGGCCATCTCCTTGTCGAGGTAGGTCGACTCCTTGCGCGGCGCCACCTGCCAGGGCTCGCCCTGCCGCTGGAACACCGCCTTGATGATCTCCGGCCGGTTGATGGCGTGCGACAGCCCGACCCGGAAGTTGCGGTTGTTGAAGATCTCCCGCTTGACCGGGTCGTCGTGGGTGAGGTTGGGGTAGATGCAGGCGACGTTCATCGCCTCGGGCACGACGTCGAAGAGCCGGAAGTCGCCGCGTTCGCGGTACTTCGCCACGATCGGCTTGTCCTTCAACTGCGGCGTCGCCACGTCGAGCTCGCCGTTGAGGGTCTTCAGCAGCGCGGCCTCGTCGTCGCCCACCACCGAGTAGACGATCCGGTCGATGTAGGGCAGCTGGCTGCCCTCCGGGTCGACCTTCCAGTAGTACGGGTTGCGCTCCACCACCACCTGGGACTTCTGGTCGGAGGTGGTGGTGAGCACCCACGCGTACAACGTCGGCTTGTCGGGGTTGCGGCCGAAGCTCCAGGTGCCGCCCACGTCCTGCAGGACGGTGATCCCGTCCTTGAAGCCGATCTTCTTGGCCTGGGCGGCGTGCTGGGGGTTGTACTTCGGGTGGAACTTCTCGAGGTAGTGGCGGGGATAGTCGGTCAGGGCCGCGCCGCGACGGGTGGCGAGGTAGTTCACGAACGTCCCGTTGGGCTTGGTGAAGGTGACCTTGACGGTGTGGTCGTCCACCTTGGTGGCTTTCATGTCACCGAACGGCGGGATCGACGTGATCCGCTTGTCCATCAGGATGTCCTGGACGGCGAACACCACGTCGTCGGGTCCGAACGGCTTTCCGTCCGACCAGCGCATGCCCTCGCGGAGTACGAAGGTGTACTCCGTGCTGGCGGCGTTGACCTGGTAGCTGGTGGCGATGTCCGGGACGACCTTCTTGAACGTCGGGTCCCAGCGCACGAGGTTCTCGTAGCCGGCGAAGGAGTAGATCGTCGCGGCGTCGCCGTAGGCCTCGCCCTTGATCCGCAGGTGCCAGGCCCCGCCGTACCGTCCGATCTTCTCGTTCGGCTTCACCACCAGTGGCTTGGCGGGCAACCTGTCCTTGACAGGCGGCAGCTTCCCGGCCTTGACCTTGGCGGCCAGCGTGGGCGGCTCCTTCGTCTTCTTCCCCGAGCCGGCGTCGGAGTCGCTGCCGCTGGGCTTGGTGGACAGGAAGCTGCACGCGCTTCCGGTCACCGCGACCGTCACCGCGACTCCACCCACCCGCAGGACGTCCCGCCGGGTCACCGCGTCTGTCATGTCCGCCTCCTAGGGCTCCTGGCCACACACCACCCCCGCACACACGTGCGTTCACACTCCCCGTGGGTCGACGGCCTCCACCGCCGACCCGAACCTCGCCGCCGGCGTCAGGGGCTACCAGCGATCCAGGCCCAGCAGCCGCCGGCCCAGGGAGGTGAGCTCGGCCGGCCGGCCACGCGCCGCCTCGATCCCGCGCGGGTCACCGGGGAAGGCGCGGTGATGTGCGAGCGGGCGGTTCTCCTGCCAGGCGTCGATGCGTGCCTGCCGTGCCTGGTCGTCGGTCTCCCGCGCGGGGTTCATCGAGATGTACTGCGCCAGGCGGGGGCGGTCGGTCAGGTTGTCGCCGTTGCCGTGGGCCAGCAGCGAGGTCCAGATGACCATGTCACCGGCCCGCAACGGCACCTGCACCGGAGTGTGCTCGGTCAGGTCGGCCTGCCGGGACCGGCCGTACTTCTCCAGGTAGGCAGGGAGGTTCTGGTAGATGCTCGGAACGCACTGGAAGCCACCCATGTCCTCGGAGGTGTCGGCCAGGGCGAGCACGCCCTGCACCCCGAACGGGATGTCGGGATACCGCTCGATGTCGGCGTCCCAGTGCAGGAAGCCGCGGTGGTGGTAGTCGGGATACTCCGGGACCGACGGCGGTTTGAGGTTCGTACGGTCGATGCTCACCCACAGCCGTTCGCTGCCGAAGATCTCGGCGAACACCTCGTGCACCCGTTCGTCCTGGCGGGTGTCCCACATCGACTGGTAGTGATACATCTCCACCATGCCGGCCGGTCCGATCCGGTCCGGGGCGTACCACGTGCTCCGGTCGGCGGGGTCGGCTCCGGTGTGCCGCCAGATGTCGGCCACCACCGCGTCCACGTTCTTTCTCGGGACCACGCCGGGGACCACGACGTAACCCTGTTCGTCGATGCGGCGACGAAGTTTCGACATGCGGATCTCCTCGGCCGGAGCCACCAACGCACAAAGACGACTTCTGCCTAACAGGCGTGGTGGGGGCCGTCAAACAACTGACCGACCACGGTCAGCAATCAACCGACGCCGGACCCGTTTGGCTGCTGCGGCCAGGTTGGGAAACCAGCAGTTGGCAGTACGAGAACCTCAGGGCGCATCGCGCCACGTGGGTTCGCGGCTGCATCGGCCGGACACAAAGTTGCCGGACACAGAGCGGCCGGACACAAAGCGACGACCGGCAGAACTACAGGGGGATTCGGTGGATGCAGTGCGGTCGGTCGCGGAGCTGGTCTGCTCGGCCGTCGCCGTGGCCGGCGGACTGCTTCTCCTGTGGGCCGGTCTCGGTCACGCGCGGGCGTTCGGCCGGCTCCGGGCGACCCTGCTGGTACACCGCCTGCTGCCCCGCGGCGGATCCCGGGCCGGTGCGGCCGCACTGGTGGTGGCCGAGGTCGGCGTGGGCGGCGCCGTCGTCGCCGGCACCCTGTCGTCGTTGCGCAGGACCTCGGCCCTGCCGAGCCGGCTCGTGCTGCCCGCGATGGTCGGCGAAGCCCTCGTCTACACAGGGTTTCTGGTGTACCTGACGGTGTTGCGGCGCACCCGTCCCGACGCGCCGTGCGGTTGCCTGCGCGACGACGGGCCGGTCCGGGCGCCCGTCCTGATACGGGCCGGGGTCTTCGCCGCGGTGGCCGCGGCCGCCGCGGGTCTTTCCGCCGGTCCCACACCGTTCGTCGAGAGCCTGACCGGGACGGGCCGGCTCGCGTCGGTGTCCGTCCTCGTCCCGGCACTCGTGCTGGCCGTTCTCACCGCCCTGGTGCCCGCCACGCTCGTCCACCCGTCGTCTCGAACCACCTCGTTCCGGAGGAACTGATGGAAACCCTTGTCGGCGCGGTCGTCCTCGCCTGGTTGGCGTTGGTGCTCCTCGCCTTCGCGATGGCCGGCATGCTGCGCCAGCTCCGCGACCTGCAGGCCGGCGTCGCGAGTGCGGCCGGCGTGCCGGCCACGGCGGGCGGTGCGGCGCACAGTGCGCTTGGTGTGGGAACGATCCCGGACAACCCGCAGACTCCGCTGTCGGTACGCCCGCGAGACGACGCGGCGTGCGCCCTCGTCCTGCTCGTCGACGACAACTGCCCGGTGTGCGCGGAGGTCGCGCCGTACTTCGACGACCTGGCGAACAAGTCCTCGGCGGCGGTGGACTTCGTGGTGCTCGCCCGGACGCCGGTGGCGAAGTTCGCCGGACTCACCGGCGCCAGGTTCGTCGCGGACTCGATCGCCTGCCACCTGCTGGATCCGGGCTGGCGGCCGGCGATCGTGGTTCTGGACCGGGCCGGCGCCATGGTGACCCGGGAACCGGCCGGCTCGAAGAAGGTCCTCGACGCGGTGGTCACCGACGCCGAGGCGCTGGCCGAGGCCGCAGCGACCGCACCCACCCAGAACAGCTGACGTCGCCATGTCGACCAGGACAGGCCCGGTGAGCTCCGTCGGCGGGACCGGCTCACCCCGCGTCCGGCGGCGCCTCACCCATCCGCTGGCGCCCGGCGCCGTGCTCGCCGTGGCTGCACTGACGGTGCCCGCGCTGACCTGGTGGTGGGCGTTCGCCACCGCCCCGGTCCTGCTCGCCTGGGTCGTGCTGGCACTGGCCGCGGGGTACTCGATCTCGGGATCGGTATGAAGCCACAACTCGGCGATGCTGGTCTCGTCGGTCTGGCGAGAACGTTCCCGGTGGTGGTTCAGTGCCGGCCTGCTGGCCGGAGGCCTCACCAGCGCGGTGGTCGCGGTGGCGCTCGGCCTGCTGGTGCGGCCGGTCGTACGCCCGGTCCCGGCCGCGTTCGTGGTCGGCGCGGTCGCCGTGCTGGTCTGCCTGAACGAACTCGGCGTCCTGCGGCTGCCGCTGCCGCAGAACGGCCGGCAGGTTCCGGAGTCGATCGGGGACGACGGTCCCCGCTACGGCGCGCTGCACTTCGGCTTCGAGATGGGCACCGGCGTACGGACGTACATGACCACGGGCCTTCCGCACGTGCTGGTGCTGACCGTGGCGCTGTGCGCGACCTGGCCGCAGGGACTGGCCGCCGGGCTGGCGTTCGGCGCCGGGCGGGCCGCGATGGTGCTGGCCCGGCACGCCCATCGCGACGACGGCCACTGGGACGCCCGGCTCGCGACGTACGACCGGACCCTGCGCCCGCTGCTGACCTTCGCCTGCGGCTGCGTCCTGGCCGTGGTCCTGCTGGCCGCCACCAGGACCGGCTGACCACCTGACCGACCTCGCCCCGACCCCTGCCCCGACCCGACCACCACCACGACGACCGCTACGACGACGAACAGGAGCCACGGTGCACGACGACCAGCGCGCCGCCGAACGCACGCACTTCCGGGCCGCGGACGGCGGCCGGGTGACGCTGTGCGCACCCGGATACGACCTGACCGAGCCGTGGTCGGCCTCGGTCCGCATCACCACCAACCGGCCGTACGCGGGTACGCCGGAGGGCCTCGACCTGCGCCAGTTGCACATCGCCAGGGCCGGCAACTACGACCACGTCCTCGAACGCGTCGTCGACGGGCACTGGAGCAACGTCGTACAGATGCAGGGCGGCCAGTGCATGATCGGCCACAGCGACACGGCCGACCAGGGACTCGCGGTGTGGCGGGGACCCTGGCACGAGGCGGCAACCTGGCTGCCGGACCCGAAGATGCCGGGTTCGCACGTACTCCGGTACTTCGCCGGGCTCGGCTTCCACGACAGCCCGGAAGGCCTGCGGGTGACCGCGGCCAGGCCCGCCGCGCACACCGTCGAGGTGCTCGAGGTCAGCAAGCGGGTGCCCGGGGTCGGCCACCTCGACATCCGTCAACCCGCCCTTGCGCACCGGCTGGTGCCGGTGTGGTCGGGCGCGACGGTGCCCACCGGTGAGGTGTGGGCGGAGGAGGTCTCCCCCGCGTCGGCGGAGTCCACGGACATGGTCGTCGTCCACGCCACCCCGTCCACCGTCACGACCGTCGCCGGTGAACGCGACCACAAACACCGCTGCGAGCAGCGGGTGGAGTTCCTGCACCGGGTCACCGAACTGTGCTGGGCGCCCGAGCGGCCCACCACCCGACGGAAGGGATCGTCATGACCGCTGCCATCCCCACGGTTCCGAGCGCGAGCACGCCGCCCCCGAACGCCACACCGAGCGCGGTACGCAAGCTGATCGAACGCGACCACATCAACCGCCGCAGCCTGCTCAAGGGCGTCCTGACCACCGGCATGGTGCTCGGCCTGAGCGCCCTGGACCTGCTGCCCGGCCGCCGCGAGGCACAGGCCAGCCGGCACGGCAGCGACCCATGGGAGTACTGGAACAACTGCCACGACTACAGCACCGGCTCGCGGCGGACCGACTGGCGGTGGTGCAATCCCGACGCCGCGCGGGTGAGCAGGCGCTACTGCAAGCCCAACATCAGGCGGCACCGCACGGCGGTCAACGGCAGGTGGGTCGACGAGTGCGAGTACGAGGACTACCGGATCGACTTCCGGTGCTGGAACCTCGCCGGCACCGAGGTCATCAACGCCTGGGTGTGGCGGCGAGGACAGTCCGGCGGAAACCTGCCGAGCGTGATCTGCTCCGACGGCAAGACCTACGTCCTGAACGACTGCGGGCCGGACTACCACTACAAGTCCGCGTGCCGGGAGTACCTGGAGTAGCCGGCGGCACAGGTCCCGAGGTTGGCCCGGGTGGTGCCGGGAAACTCAAGCGGATGCAGACCTTCCTGCCGTACGCCGACTTCGCCGCCTCCGCCCGGGTCCTCGACCAGCGGCGGCTGGGCAAGCAGCGGGTGGAGGCCCTGCAGGCGCTGCGCGGGCTGACCGTCCCCGGCTACGGCTGGCGGCACCACCCGGTGGTGCGGATGTGGACCGGCTACCCCGAGGCGCTGGCGAGGTACGGGCTGGAGGTCTGCCGGGTCTGGACGGACACCGGCCGGAAGGACACCTGCGCGGCCACCCTGCGGGCCGACCTCGCGCTGGCCACCGGCCGGGAGGAGGTCCGCGACCAGCCCGCCCTCGCCGACGCAGGGGAGCTGCCCCCGTGGCTGGGCGACCCGGACTTCCACCGCAGTCACCAGTCCGCGCTGGTGCGCAAGGACAGTGCGACGTACGCCGAGCTGTTTCCCGGCGTACCGCCCGATCTGCCCTACGTCTGGCCCGAGTCGGACCGCTGACGCTCAGGTCAGGTCGCTGGCCAGCAGCCGCTCGATCCGGTCCAGCATGTCCTCCAGGGACAGCTCGAACTCCAGGTCGGTGTGGTCCTGGGACAGCAACGTCTCCACCCGCTGGATGTGGGGATAGTCGTCCAGCGGGATCGGCGAGGGCGGCGGGGAGTTGGCCACCTCGGTCAGCGAGTCCTCCGCGACGGTGCGGCCACTGATCGTGGACACCTCCAGCAGGAGGTAGCCGAGCAGGTAGCTGGTGAAGGCGCGGTAGGCCATCACGGCGTTCTCCATGGTGAACCCGCGGTCGACGAGGGTGGCCAGGAAGTCCTCGACGACGTCCAGGCTGCGCAGCGGTGGGCGTAGCCAGGGGGCGGCCGGGTGCCGGGTGGCGATCAGCGGGAACAGCTGCGGATGCTGGCGGGCCAGCCGGCGTACGGCGTGCGCGAGCCACTGGAGGTAGGCCTGCCAGCCCGGGCCTGCGAGGAGCTCGCGCCGGGCGCGGTCCACGTGCAGGCCGTCCACCATCCGGCGGACGATCTCCTCCAGCAGGTCCTCGCGGCCGTTCACGTAGCGGTAGAGCGACATCGCCTCCACGCCCAGGTGCTCACCGAGGCGGCGCATGGTGAGCATCGCCAGTCCGTGCTCGTCGACGTACTCGATGGCGGCGGAGACGATCAGGTCGCGGTTGAGCGCGCCGCGCCCGGAGGCCGCGTGCTCGTTGGGTCGCGTCGTCCCGGCCGACCGGGTCGACCCGCCCGACCGACTCGATCTGTCACCGCCTGGTGTCTGCGGTGTCCCGGGTGAGTTCATGGGGACGCTCCTGTATCGCCGTGGCTCGGACTGGGCGTGTCCACCCCCTGCGTACCACGTCCACGGCCGACGCGACATTTGCGCCCGGCCGCTTACAGCGTAAGGTTGGCCCCCGTGTGGGTGGCTTACACCGTAAGCCCACCGTGGTCCTGTGTCAGGAACGCAGGGGCTCGGAGCACGGCGCGAGAACGAGGGGTGAGCGCGGGAAGCCGGCGCAAGTCGGACGAAAGCAGCGGAATGGGGTTCTCGCATGGCGCGACGGCGCGCCGCCGTACCAGGCGGCCGGAGGAAGCCGATGCCCGCCCGGTCGCGGGCGTGGCACCTGGAGGCTGCCTGCGTCCACGCACCTGACGGGCTGTTCTACGGACCGGAGGGCGAGAAGCCTCCGGAGCGGCTGGCGCGAGAGGCCCGGGCGCTGGAGTTCTGCGCGGCCTGCCCCGTTCTCGACGCCTGCCGTACGCACGCGCTCGCGCTGCCGGAGACCTACGGCGTGTGGGGCGGCACCACCGAGGCCAACCGGAACGCCGTCCGCCGCGGGCGGATCAGCGCCGCCGCCCTGCCCGCGCCCGAGTCCGGGCCGGAACCGGAGCCGGCTCTCCTGCCCGTCGGCGCGTCACTGTCCGCAGACGAAGCTGCGGCCGTGACGGTCACGACTTCATTGCCCCATGGCGGCGAGCAGGGTGGCGATGTCGACGGTGGCGAAGCCGACCCGGGTGTCGCTTGCGCCGTAGGGCAGCCACAGTGTTCCGGCGTGTAGGACGCCGCCGCAGGAGTAGACGACGTTCGGCACGTAGCCCTCGCTCTCCTCGTCCTGCGGCGCGAGCAGCACCCCCGGCAGTTGGGCGATCACGCGTTCCGGCCGGTGCAGGTCGAGCAGCAGCGCGCCGATGGCGTACCTCCGCATCGGCCCCACCCCGTGGGTGAGCACCAGCCAGCCCGCCTCGGTCTCCAGCGGTGAGCCGCAGTTGCCGACCTGGGTCAGCTCCCAGCCGAGCCGCGGGACGTGCAGCGGCACCGGCTGCTGCCAGCGGTTCTGCCGGTCGAGCGCGCTCAGCCCGATGGTCTCCCCGTCGGAGCGGCACAGGGCGAAGTGGCGGCCACCGACGGTACGCGGGAACAACGCCATCCCCTTGTTGCGGGCGGCCGGCCCGCGCACCGGCGTCACCTCGAAGTTGCGCAGGTCCGCGGTGCTCAGCATGCGCACGCTGATGTGCCGACCGTCGTACGTCGTGTAGGTCGCGTGGTAGGCGGCCTCGCCGTCGTCGGACACGAAGCGTACGAACCTCGCGTCCTCCATGCCGTTGCTCTCGGTGGCGGTCAGCGGCCACAGCACCCGCTGGCTCAGCGGCACCTCCTCGGGGAAGGTGACGGCGTAGCTGGCCGAGGCGGCCCACCGGAGCCGGTCCACCGCGGCCGCCTCCTCCTCGTCGGCCAGCAGGTCCGCCGGCAGGTGGGACAGCGCGCGGTCGAGGTCCTCGTCGTCGAACACCTCCGGCAGCGTGGCGAGGACAGCCGCGGACACCTTGTCGGTCCAGCCGTCCTCCTCCAGCCCGGAGGCGAACAGGTCCCGGCGGTGCCGGGTGCCCGCCCGCCGCCCGGCCAGCAGCGGGCCCCGCCGGTCGGCCACGTCCAGCCGGCCGCGCCCGGGGTCCAGAACCCCGGTGGCGAACCCGATCGAGGACAGGTGACCCTCCCCGATCTGGCGCAGGCTGAGCGCCACCCGCAACTGCCCGGCGGACAGGCCGGACTGGTCCGGGTGGGGCACCATCGACGGGTTGCACAGCGCCGCCGCCTCGACGGCGTACTCCTGACTGCAGTACGCACCGACCAGCAGCCGGGCAGTGGGTGACAGCTCGGCGTGCCGGTCGATGCGCGGGCGTACGAGGTCGTAGTGGTGCAGGAACGTCATCTCCAGGTCGTGGTGACGTCCCCCGAAGTGCAGCAGCGTCTGCTGCAGCAGCCGCCCGGTCTCGTCGTCGTCGAGGTGGACGACCCGCTCGACCAGCGCCGAGATCCGGGCGCGGACGAGGTCGTCGTCCTCCCCCGGCACGAACGGCCGGATGATCACCCGGCGGGACTCCGGGGCCAGCACCAGGTCCAGCCGGGAGGCCAGGCCCGGTGCCGTCACGACAGGCGCCTGGCGTGCTGCAGGGTGGACACGAGCGCGAGGGTGGACTCCGCGCCCTGGTTGGGGTTGGGGCCGGTCGGGGTCAGTCCGTCGTAGCTGCCGCCGGTGGTGGAGTCCCACATGGGCGTGCCCAGGTCGTTGTCGCCGAGGAACCACGCCACCGCCTGGCTGACGCCGTCGTCCCAGGCCGGGTCGCCGGTCACCTCGGCCGCCGTGGCGCAGGCGTCGGCGAAACTGGCCACCTCGATCGGCTGCTGGTCGTGGCGGTTCCTGGGCCCGTCGCGGCGGTATCCGCCCACCGCGATCACCGACAGCCGGTCGCCGGTGCGCTGCACGTCGTGCAGCCAACTGAGCATCCGCAACCCCGACTCGAGCACCTGCTGGTCACCGCCCAGCTTGCCGGCGGCGATCACCACCTCGGCCAGCGAGGCGTTGGCGTAGGTGAGGTGTTCCTGCGGCCATGGCCAGTCGGGGTCCTCCCCCGGGCCGCCGACCGCCTTGGCGGCGTCCGCGAGCAGCGCCGCCGCACCCTTGTGGTCCGGGTGGGCGCGGAGCACCTCGGCCGCCCCGAGGCCGGCGAACGCCATCGCGCGCACCGCCCAGGACCGCTTGGTCGCCCCCAGGTCGAAGGCGATCATGGCCTCCTTGCGGATCCAGGGTGCGGGGTTGCGGGCCGCGGCGGTGCCGAGACCCCACAACGCTCGCCCCCACCAGTCTCCGAGGGCCGGTCGGTCGCTCCACCGCCGGTCGTGGCCGAGCCGGTTGCGGAACGCGCCGGTGTGGTCCTGGGCGTGGGTGAGGAACGTGAGGTAGACCTCCGCCAGCCGGACCACCTCCTCCGACGGGTTCGGCTCGCGGCTGGTGACGACGAGCCCACGGGACACGTCGTCGGTGCAGTAGCCGTGCTCCCGGCGCACGATGGCGTTCCGGGAGTGTTCGAACAGCCCGGTGTCGTCCGACATCCGGATGACGTGGCTGAACGAGGGCGCGGGCGCGATCACGGGCGTCACGAGGGCAACGCCTCCGCGGTGTAACGCCGCGCGGCCAGCAGACGGTTGGCCAGGGTGTCGTACCGGTCGGCCACCGCCGGCCAGCTCAGCGTCGAGGTGGTGCTCGCGCCGACCATCCCGCCGGCCAGTCCGGGCTCGGTGAGGATCCGCCGGACCGCCGCGGCCAGCGCCACCGGGTCCTGGTGCGGAACGACCAGGCCGGCGCCGTCCGCGAGCAGCTCCACCGCGTGCGGGAAGCTCGTCGCCACCACGGGGATGCCCGCCGCGACCGCCTCGATGAGCACGCCCGAGGTGACCTGCTCGCGGGAGTCGTAGGGCAGCACCACCACGTCGGCGGACCGGATCAGCCGGTTCAGCGCCTCGGTGTCGCGGTAGATCGCGTCGAACGTCACGGTGTCGGCCACGCCGAGCTCCTCGCCGAGGCGCTGCAGCCCGCGGCGGTAGGCCTCGCCGTCGCGTTCCAGGATCTTCGGGTGGGTGCGGCCGGCCACGGTGTACGTCGGCCGCGGGTCGATGTCGCGCAGGTGCGGGAGCGCACGCAACGCCCACTCGATGCCCTTGCCGGGCCCGATCAGACCCCAGGTGAGCAGGTGCGGCGCCGTCCGGGCCTCGGTCGGCCGGGTGACGTACTCGGGCGCGCCGTGCGGGATGACCGTCACCTTCGACGGGTCCACGGCGTACCCCGCCACCAGCCGGTCGCGCGCGGCCTGGGTCATGGTGACCACCGCGTCGGCCATCGCACCGATCTGCTCGAGCAGGATCCGCTGCCGGAAGCTCGGGTTGGTCAGGACGCTGTGCAACACAACGATGCTCGGGACCCGCAGTCGTCGCAGCAGCGGCAGGACGTCCTGGCCGTCGGGCCCGGGGTAGATGCCGTACTCGTGCTGGATCACCGCCACGTCGAACTGGTTCAGTGCCGAGGCGGCGCCCAGCCAGCCGGTGGCGTGCGCCGCCGACCAGGTGTGCACGACACCCGGCGAGGCGCGTCGGTCGTCACCGTCTGTAAGAACCCGGACGATCCCACCGCCGACGCCGCCCGCTGTGAGCTGGGCGGCGAGTGAGCAGTTGAAGGTCGCGAGACCGCACTGCGTCGGGGGGTGGGTACTGAGGAAGCCAAAGCTGGTAGCCATACCGTGCCTTCTACTCATGCGCCCGGGCGGCAATTACTGCCACACGGGGGAAGGCGCCAGCCGGCCGGGCTTTCGAGGCCAACAGAAAACGGGTTCAGCGGGGCGCCTTCCTACGAAATCGGCCTCCGCGAACCTGCACCGGACCCGGTCGGGTCTCTTCGGCGGACTGAATTTACCAAGGGCTCAACTCGGTTGCGGCGATATCGCGGTAGACACGCACGTATTCGTCGACCATCCGGTCCACTCCGAAGCGTTCTTCCACATGTTTACGACAGGCCGCCCGGTCCAGCGTGCCGGCCGCACCCACCGCCCGGACGGCCTCCTCGACGGTGTGCACCAGAAACCCGGTCACACCGTCGTCCACGACCTCCGGCATCGAGCCCCGGCGGAACGCCACCACGGGAGTTCCGCAGGCCATCGCCTCCACCAACGACAGGCCGAACGGCTCGTCGAAGGAGATCGGATGCAGCAGCGCGAGACTGTCGCCGAGGATCTCCGCCCGGTCCTTCGGTCCCACCGAACCGAGGTAGCGCACGCGGTCGCCGTCGATGTGCGGGCGGACGCGTTCGATGAAATAACTCTCATCCTGAACAATCCCGCAGATCGTCAACGGCAGGTTGGCACGGTGGGCGATGTCGATCGCCTCGGCGGTTCCCTTGTCCGGGTGGATGCGGCCGAACGCGACCAGGCCGGTGCCGCCCTCGGGCGCGTACGGGAGTTCGGTCAGGTCGATGCCGTGGTGGATGGTGGCCACGTAGTCGAGTTCGGGTGCGCGGTCCGCGTCGGAGATCGAGACGTACGACGACTTCGCGCGGGCGTAGGCGGGCACGATCCCGCGGCCGGAGAAGCCGTGCACGGTGGTGAGCAGTGGCGCGCGGCAGTGTGCGGAGAACGCCAGCGGCAACCAGTCCAGGTGGCTGTGCACGAGGTCGAACTCGCCCGAACGCTCGAAGGCGTACGCGATGTGCATCGCCTCCCACACCCGCCCGTCGAGCCCGGGGTCCTCGGCGTAGCCGTTCGGGCAGATCCCGTCCAGCGTCGCGGCCGTGACCGAGTCGAGGGTGGCGAACAACGTGACGTCGAGCCCGCGGGCGACCAGCCCTTCGGTGAGCAGGCTGGTGACGAGTTCCCAGGGGCCGTAATGACGCGGCGGTGTTCGCCACGCGACCGGGCCGAGAACGGCGACCTTCAACGGGCGCTGGTGAAGGTGAGGCTCAAGAGGCATAGCGGACAGGATAGGTACGCCGCCGTCGCCGATCGCGCAATTCCCGGTTGCGTCGAACTCCCTTTCCGGGTGCACGACAAGGACGCCGGAGCGGGTTTATCGAAGCCGCGAACGGGCTCGACAATCGCTTCGGAAAAAACTTCGGACGAACTGGATTGGGGCTCGGTAGTGCAGGGCATAAATACTCGTTCGGCTGGGTCGTTCCGGATGGTCGCGGCGAGCGCCGGCGGTGACTTTGTGTGACATCAGTCGGGTTCGTTGGGCCCGATCCGCGGAAGTTCCGGAGTGCTCGACATTGAGGACAGGAAGTGGCCGGTGTGGCTTCTAGCGTGGGATCAACGCCACCGAGAAGGGACCGCCATGAACGCCTCGACCACGAACCAGCCCGACTCCACCACCGCCTCCGCATCCATGTCCGCTTCCGTTTCCGCCGCCTCCGACGCCTCGTCCGCGGCCTCCGCCGCGTCCGTCACCGGCGAGCGGGCCGACCTGCTGGCCGCCCTGGCCCAGGCACGGCACTTCCTCCGCTACACCACCCGCGACCTCACCGACGAGCAGGCCGCCATGCGGACCACCGCGAGCGCGTTGTGCCTCGGCGGCCTGATCAAGCACGTCGCCTCCTCGGAGAAGAACTGGGCGCAGTTCATCGTCGAGGGCCCGGCGAGCCAGGAGTACAGCGAGGAACTCGTCGCGGCATGGTCGCAGGAGTTCCGGATGCAGCCGGGCGAGACGCTGGCCGGAGTGCTCGACCACTACGCGGAGATCGCCCGCCGAACCGACGAGCTGGTCGCGACGCTCCCGGACCTGGACGCCTCACACCCGCTGCCGGAGGCACCGTGGTTCGCACCCGGCACCCGGTGGTCCGCCCGTAGGGCACTGCTCCACATCGTCGCCGAGACCACCCAGCACGCGGGGCACGCCGACATCATCCGGGAGTCCCTGGACGGCGCGAAGACCATGGGCTGACCGAGCGCCCCTTCCGGGGTGGGGCAAGGCCGGCTTGACAGGGGTACGCCGTGGCGCTCAGCCGACCAGGCCACGCACCAGGCGGTGCAGGTCGGCCTTGCCCTCGATCCCCACTCCCGGACAGTCGCCGAGCCGGACCCGCCCGCCGGCCACCGGTGCGTCGTCGGCGAAGCCGCCGAACGGCTCGAACACCCGCGGGTACGACTCGCACCCACCGAGGCCGAACGCCGACGCCACGGCGAGGTTGTACAGATGGCCTCCGTGCGGCACGCAGCGCGCCGGCGACCAACCGGCACCCTGCAGAGCGTCGAGCATCGCGGCGTACTCCGGCACGCCGTAGCTCAGCGACGGGTCCATCTGCAGCACGTCGCGGCCGGCGCGCAGGCCGGCGTGGCGGGCGAGGTTACGCACCTCCGGGACGGCGAACAGGTTCTCTCCGGTGGCCAACGGCCCGGGATAGGCCTCGGCCAGCACGGCGTGACCGAGGTAGTCCAGCGGATCCAGCGGCTCCTCGTACCACCGCAGGTCGTACGCCGACAACGCCTCGGCGTACGACAGGGCCGTCGGCAGGTCGAACCTCCCGTTGGCGTCCACGGCCAGCCGGCAGCCGTCGGGCAGCAGGTCGAGCACCGCCTCGACGCGTTCGACGTCCTCGGCGAGCGAGGCGCCGCCGATCTTGATCTTGACGTCGCGGTAGCCGAGGTCGAGGTAGCTTGCGATCTCCTCCCGCAGGGAGCCGACCGTGCCGTCGGGGTGGTAGTAGCCGCCGGCGGCGTAGACCCAGACCGAGTCCTCCTGAACCGGATCCTCGTGCGGGACGGACGCCGCGGCAGGCCGCTCGTAGCGGGTCCGCAGGAACCGGTGCAGCGGCTGACCGGCCGCCTTCGCCGCGGCGTCCCACAGCGCCATGTCCATGATGCCGACCGCGACCGCCCGGTCGCCGTGCCCGCCGGGCTTCTCGTTCGTCCGCATCACCGCGTTCGCGGCGACCGGGTCCAGCACTCCGGTCTCGGGGTCGACCAGCCGCTCGGGCGGGCACGCGCGCAGCCGCGGGAGCAGTCGCCCGGTGAGGATGCCGGTCTGGGCGTACCTGCCGTTGGAGTTGAAGCCGTAGCCGACCACGCGTTCGCCGTCGACCACCAGGTCCGTCTCCACCGCCACCACCGAGACGGTCATCGAGGAGAAGTCGATCACCGCGTTGGCGAACCCCGAACCGATCGGCGCCTCGGCGACGCGTACGTCGGTGATCCTCACTTCGCTGCCCTGGTTGACTTCCCGCCGTTGCGAGCGCCTGCCGCAAGGCCGGCTTGCGCCTTCCCCCGTACATCGTCGATGCCGGCCCGGAGCGCATCCTGGTAGATCCACAGGTCACCGCTGTAGGCGAACATCGAGAAGCCTCTTTCGGCCAGCATCGCCGCCTCGGCAGGGGTTCCGGCCATGAAGCCGGCGACCTTCCCGTGCGTGCGCGCGGCCGTGGCCACCCGGTCCAGGGCGGCGAGGTAGTCCGGGTGGCCGAACTCTCCGGGGATGCCCATGCTGGTGGTCAGGTCGTACTGCCCGACCCAGAGCACGTCCACACCCTCGACCGCGGCGATCTCCTCCACGGCGGCCAGCCCGGCGGCGGTCTCGATCTGTGTCAACACGAGGTTGTCAGCGTTGGACCGACGCATGTAGGCGGCACCGTCACCGCGTACGTAGTCGTCGTGGGCCAGGCCGAACGCCGCACCACGCAGACCGACCGGCGGATATTTCGCCCACCGCACGATGGCGCTCGCCTGCTCGGCGGACTCCACCATCGGGACCATCACCCCGCGGGCGCCGACGTCCAGCGCCCGGGAGATCTCCGAGCGGTCGGTGGTCGGCACCCGCACGTAGCTGTCGGCACCGGCGCCCCGCGTGGTGGCCACCAGCGTGCCGATGGTCTCCCACGTCCAGCCGGTGTGCTCGGCGTCGTAGAGGACGAACGACGCGCCGGCGCCGGCTGCCAGCCGCCCGATGCCCGCGGTGGCGAACTCGAACACGAACGTGCCCACGACGAGATCACCGGCCCGGATCGCTGTGTGCACAGCGGTTTCGGAGTGCTCGGAGTGCTCGGTGTGCTTGGACCTGCTCATCGGTCGGCTCCTTCGCTCGGGACTGACGGCGCCCACGCCTGCGGGTTGACCACGTGGGTGGGACGGCGACCGGCGGCCACGTCCAGGATGGCCTGCACGGCGCTGCGGCCGTTGCCGAGCGCGAGCTCGTCGGTCCAGGCGATCGCGTGCGGTGCCAGCAGGACGTTGTCCAGGGCGAGCAGCGGGTCGTCGGGCGCGGGTGGTTCGGGGTCGAACACGTCCAGCGCGGCGCCGGCGATCCGGCGTTCGGCGAGTGCACGCGTCAACGCCTGCTGGTCGACCACCGGCCCGCGGGCGACGTTGACCAGGAACGCCGACTCCTTCATCCTGGCGAGCCGGCCGGCGGCGATCAGGCCGCGGGTCTGCGGCGTCAGGGCGCAGGTGAGCACCACGAAGTCGGACCGGGTCAGCAGGTCGTCCAGGTCGAGGAGTTCGACGCCTGCCTTTGCCGCGGCGGAGGCGTCGGCGTACGGGTCGGCGGCGACCTGGCGCATCCCCAGCGGCGCGCAGACCCGGGACACCTCCTGGCCGATGTTGCCCCAGCCGACCACGCCGAGGGTGCGGCCGGTGACGCCGACGCCGAGGTGGTCGAGCTTGTCCTGCCAGCGCCCGGCGCGGACCAACTGGTCCTTGGCGCGGACCCGATGGGTCAACGCCAGCAGGAGAGTGAGCGCGGAGACCGCCACCGGACGGCGTACTCCGTCGGGGGTGATGGTGACCAGCACGCCCGCGTCGGTGCACGCGGCCACGTCCACGTTGTCGTAACCGACGCCGAACCGAGCCACGATCCGCAGCCGGTCCGCGCGGGTCAGCGACGCGGCGCTCACCCGCGGCGTGAGCACCAGCAGGGCGTCGTACCCGGCGACCACCTCGGCCGGGAGCTCGTCGCGCCCGTCGCGCCCATCGGGGGCGTCCGGCAGGAACTCCCACTCCACGCCGGGCGCCTGTTCCAACGCCGACAGTCCGATGTCACCCCAGCCGATGCGCCCGTCGGGTGCGCGGAAGTCGCGCGTGACGCCGACCCGGAAGGCCATTGTCGGTCCCCCTCTCCGTACTCCTGCGGCCCCGTCTTCCTGCGGCTTCGCGCTCCTGCGGCTTCCTACCCCTGCCGTGCATCCGCGCGTGGCGGCGGCGGTCAGCTCGTCGGCTCGGTCAGGATGACTACGCCGCGGTGGGGCACCGGCACCTCTCCCTCGTACGACCGCCCGGTGAGCAGATCGGTGTGCACGCCCGGGCGCAACCGCACGTTGACAGCCTCCGCACCGTGGTTGAGCAGGTGGAGCACGCCCGCCCCGGACGGGCCGACCCGGCGGGTCACCTCCACCCCGGCAGGCGGCGGAGCACCGTCGGCGAGCGGCGAACCGATGCCGGCCTCGGTGCACAGCGCGGCGAGGAGTTGCCGCAGCCCCTCGCCTCCGAGCAGGGTGGGCAGGTAGTACGCCTGACCCTCGCCGTGGGAGTTGCGGGTGAGGCCCGGCTCGCCGGCGTAGAAGTCGCGGGTGTACTCCCCCACCGGCTTCGCGCCCTCCAGGAACACCCGCTCGCACAGGATCCCGGCGGCCAGCTCGGTCCCGGCCGGCAACGTTCCCACATCGGTGCCGAGCCGGACCGCGTTCGTCCGGTCGGGCGGGAGCGCGTCGGTCTCCTCGACGGTCAGCCCGAGCACCTCGCGCAACGGGCCGGGCGCTCCTCCCGGGTGGACGAGATCGTGCTGGTCGACCAGCCCGGTGAACGCCGTGGCCACGAACGTCGCCCCGGCGCGTACGCGCTCGGAGATCGCGGTGGCGACCGGCTCCTCGACCATGGTGAGCACCGGCGCCACGATCAGGTCGTACGCCGAGAGGTCGGCATCCGGTGCGAGCACGTCGGTCTGCACGCCGAGCTGGTGCAGCGCGGCGTATACCGATCGGCACTGGTCGAGGTAATCCAGGTCGACGCTCGGGCCGCTGGAGAACCGCAGGCTCCACCAGGTGGGCCAGTCGAACAGCACCGCGGCCCGGGCGGCGACCCGGCCGCCGGTCGTGTGGGTGCCGAGGGACTCCAGCTCGCGGCCGAGCTCGGCCACCTCGCGGAAGACCCGGGCGTCGGAGTGGCCGTGGTGCTCGACCACCGCGCCGTGCAGCTTCTCGATGCCGCCGCGGGAACGCCGCCACTGGAAGTACATCACCGAGTCCGCGCCCTGGGCGACCGCCTGGTAGGACTGCAGCCGCAGCAGGCCCGGCGGCTTGATCCAGTTGTAGGGCTGCCAGTTCTGCTGGGACGGGCTCTGCTCCATCAACAGGAACGGCTGGCCCTCCCGCAGCCCACGCATCAGCGCGTGGTTGAACGCCACCGTCTCCGGCGGGTCGTTCGGGCGCGGGTAGTTGTCCCACGACACGATGTCGAGCTCGCGCGCCCAGCGGTGGTAGTCGAGCGGGAAGAACGCACCCATCAGGTTGGTCGTGATCGGGATGTTCGGAGTGACCTCGCGGATCACCGCCACCTCGGCGCGCAGGCAGTTCAGCAGGGCGTCCGAGGCGAACCGGTGCCAGTCGATGCGCAACGCCTGGATGGCGCGTTCGCCCTTGCTGACCGGGGGTTCGACCTGTGCCCAGTCGGTGAACGTGTGGCCCCAGAACGCGGTGTTCCAGTTGTGGTTGAGCTGGTCGAGACTGCCGTGCCGCTCGCGCAGCCACTGACGGAACGCGTCCGCACACAGGTCGCAGTAGCACAACGTGCCGTACTCGTTGCCGATGTGCCACAACTGCAGGGCCGGGTGGTCGGCGTACCGCGTGGCGATCTCGCGGACCAGCGCGGTGGACAACCGGCGGAAGTTCGGCGAGGACGGGCAGAACATGTGCCGGTTGCCGTGCCGGCGGCGGATGCCGTCCTCGTCGACGACCAGCACGTCCGGGTAGCGGCGGGTGACCCACGCCGGGACCGAGGCGGTCGCGGTGGCGAGGTTTGCCCGCACTCCCTGCGCGGACAGTTTGTCCAGTACGCGGTCCAGCCAGTCGAAGGTGAACGTCTCCTCGTCCGGCTGCAGTGAAGCCCAGCCGAAGACCGGCACGCTCACCGTGGTGACGTGCGCCTCCCGCATCAGGCGGACGTCCTCGTCCCAGACGTCCTCCGGCCACTGCTCGGGGTTGTAGTCGGCGCCGTAGAGGACCTGACCGAAGTCCACGTCCGCGTCGCGGTCGTCCTGCGCCATTCCTGCCGTCCCTTCGCCTGAGGATCTGTGCGCGATCATCTTCCATTCCGGGTTCGCAGGACGGGAAGACCGTGCTCGGCAGGTGGTCGTCAAGGACGGCTTGCGCGGGCTGCGGACGGCAGTGAAACACCAACGTGTATGGGGAAACTTCCCTCCGCCCTGGCGGCGCCGGTGGGATGGCCGCCTCCGGACATCGCCGCCCCGCCGACTTCGGCCGCCCGAGCATCCCGGCCCGTGAGGGGGATACTCACACGCCTATGGCGAGCGACGTAGGTATCGACAACTGCGAGGTGACTGGCGCTCCCACAGTCAGCCTGAACCTCCTGTGTACGTTGAGGAATCCCGCCTTGTGGGCTAACCGGGCTTGTCGGTGGTGGCCGATACGATTCGATCATGTCTTCGAGCGAGTGGGGTGCCTGGACCGGTGGCGATGCCGCCGGCCGGATCCTGGCCGCGCTCGACCGGGTCGACGCGCCGCTGGACGAGGCGTGGGTGGCGCCGAAGGGTGGCCTGAAGCCGGAGGAGCTCGCGGCGGTGATCGCTGCGGCGCGGGCGAAGAAGGCCCGCTTCGAAGCCCTCGAGCTGGACCTGGTGGCTCTGGCGGAGGCCTGTGACATCGGCAGGCTGACCGGCTCCCCGAACGCCACCGTGTATCTGCGCACCGCGCAGCGGCTCGCGCAGCGGGAGGCGTCCGCGGTCGTCGGGCTGGCCCGCGACCTGGGCAAGGTGGCGCGGCTGACCCTGGAGGCGATGGCCGCCGGGGCGGTGTCGGCCCAGCAGGCCAAGGTGATCGCCGAAGCACTGAAGAAACTCCCGGAGTACGTCGGGGCCGATGAACGGCACCGGGCGGAGGAGTTCCTGATCGAGAAGGCCGCCTTCGCCAACCCCGACGAACTCCGCGGAATGGGCGAATCTTTGCTGGAACGCATCGCGCCCGAAGAGGCCGAACGGCTGGAGGGAGAGGAACTGGCGAAGAAGGACCGCAAGGCCGAACAGAAACGGTCCCTGCGCTACCTGCCCAACGGCATCCCCCAGTCGGAGACGGTGCGGATCACCCTGCCGGCGTGGGAGATGGAACTGTTCCGCAAGATCATCGAACCGTTGGCCGAACCGAAGAAGGGCGCAGAGCCGGACAACCGCCCGATCGACCAGCGGCGAGGGGACGCGTTCGCCGAAGCCCTCGGCCTGCTCGCCGCCGCCACCACCGCACCCGTACGCGGCGGGAGACCACCCCAGGTCGCGGTCACCATCCCGATCGACGTCCTCCTGACCGGCGTGGGTGCCGGGACGATCGACGACACCGCCACCCCCGTACGCCCACGGCCCTGCAGCTGCCCCTGCACCGACCCCAAGTACGGCACCAGCAAGAACACCGGCAACGCCAAGAACGCGAAGAACGCGGCCAAGGACCCCGACCAGGCGGGTGAGCCGACCCCCCACGAGGCGGAAGGCCAGGACGAGGGCCAGGAATCCCAGCCAGGTAAGCAGAAACGGCAGTCACCCGGCACCGGATCACCCGCCGACGGGATACCACCACCCCGAACACCCGGCCAACCCCCACAACCGAACACCGACCCCGAACCCGACCAGGGTGCGGTGGGGATGAAGGACGCCATCGACCCGCACGACGGGTGCCCGAAGTGTGGCGGTGGCGGGTCGGCCCGCTACCTCGGCACCGACGGGAAGCCGATCTCCGCCGCAACTGTGCGCCGGTTGGCGTGCGAGGCCGACCTGGTCCCCGTCGTGCTCGGCGGTGATGGGCAGGTCCTCGACCTCGGCCGCTCGGACCGGTTCTTCAAGGAGCACCAACGCCGTGCCCTGGCGATCCGCGACGGCAGCCACTGCCACTTCCCCGGCTGCCAGATCCCGGAGCCGCGTTGCGTCACGCATCACATGACCGCCTGGGACCACAGTGGCCCGACCGATCTGTCGAACGGTGTGCTGTTGTGCCGCTTTCACCACGTCACCGTCCACCACAGGGGCTGGCTGGTACGGATGGGAGCACACGGCCACCCCGAGTACGTACCCCCGGAGTGGGTGGACCCGCAGCAGTGCATCCTCCGCCCATGACGGTTGGGGATCCGCCTCGGTCACCGATTCGACAGGGCCTCGACCAGGTTGAGGTAGCTCCGAACGGCCCAGCCCACGTCACCTGGCAGGTCAACGCCGAGGTCGACCAGTCGTGGAGCCAGTGCGTCCATCCGGTCGGCGAGCAGCCACAGTGACCCGACCTGACCGCGGAGCCGCTCCGCAGTTGACGGTCGGACGCGGTCAGGCTCGGCCGGGTCCGGGTCCGGGTCCGGGTCCGCGGGCGGAGTCACCCCGGTGAACCGGCTCACGACGTCCAGCGACCGAACGGCGTACCCCAGCAGCGTCGCGCAGGCGGTCGGGTCGGCGCGCGCGGCGTACTTGCCCGCCCACATCAGCATCGACCAGAACGAGCAGCACTCCGCGACCGACACCTCCAACGGCGCTCGCGGTGGCGACTCCGAGGCTGCCGCCCCTGCGGTGCCGGGACCCGACCGGGCCGGGTGATCCACCGCGGCGTCGGAGCGGTCGAGCAGAACCACCGTGTGTTCCGGGGGTACGGCAGCCGACCGGGGAACCCACTCCCAGTCGACTCCGTGCGGTCCGTACTCACCGGGAAAGAACGACGACAGGAAGGCGCCGGCGGCCGGCGCGTTCTGCGGTGCCTCGGTCAGCAGCGCCGGTGCGCCCAGGCCGGCCACGAACCGGCCACGCGGGGACGTTCGTATCCGCTCGTAGGTAGTGGGCCGGTCCGGCGCGCTGGCGGTCGCCGCCAGCGCTTCGTCGGCCACCACGACGGTCACGTCCAGGTCGCTGAGGCCGTCCGCCTCACCGCGTCCGACGGAGCCCTGCAGCCAACCGGCCAGCACCCTCGGATCGTCGGCCAACAGCCGAGCCAGCCGGGTGGCCAGCCGCGCCCGCTCCTGCTCGCGCCGCGCCAGCGCCTCGCCTACGTTCACCAACGCCACCTCCCCACCCCTCCACCCGGCGAAGCCACACGATACGCATGGCCGTGTTCGGCCATGCGCGAAGTCGTGCGAACGACCGCATGCGCTTCGTAGCCTCCTGGGATGGCCGAGACAGCTGAGATCACCGCCGCCCGATCCGCGCTCCGAGCGTGGAACTCCGCCGTGGGTGACGCCCACCTGGAAGCGATGCCCCTCGTCAACAACCCCGTCTGGCGTGTCGTCGCCGAAGACGGCCGGCGCTTTGTGCTCAAACGGCTTCCCGAGTACGCGCCGGGCGCCGGACCCGTCGACGCCTTCCGCGTACTGGGTCATCTGCAGGCCGCCGGGGTGCCTGTCGTGGTCCCGATCGTCACCGACGAGGGCGCCATCCACACCGCCGGGGACGAGCACGCGTATGCTCTTTTTCCTTTCGTACGAAGCGATTCCGGCAACCACGAGCTCGGCCCGTACGCGGAGGAGACCTCCTACGCCATCGGCGCCGCGATCGGGCAGCTCGACCGCGCGCTGGCCGAGTGCCCGTGGCAGCCGAGGTCGTACGTCGACGACCCGGTGCCGGAGGCGCTGGGCGCGGCACTGCCGGGCCTGCCGCCGGAAGTGACCGGACTCCTCGAACCGCTGGTCGGGCACCTCACCGCCACCGTCTCCGGGCTTCCCGTCCAGCGCACGCACGGAGACTGCAACACCGGCAACGTGCTGGTCCACAAGGGCCAGGTGAGTGGATTCATCGACCTGGACCATCTCCCGCTGGGTCCGAGAGTCCGTGACCTCGGCTACTACCTCGCCAGCCGGTTGCGCGTGCACGTCGGCAACCGGCACGAGGCCGAACGCGACACGGCCGCGATGCTCGCGGTGCTGGGCGAGTACGTCGCCGGCTACCACGACGCCTACCCGCTGTCGGAGCGCGAGCGCGCCGCCGTCGTGCCGATCATGCTGCTGGTCGAGATCGGGAGCGCGTCCTGGGCCCTGCACGGCTGGACGCCGGATCCAGACGCCTATCAGCGCGCCGCCACCACCATCGCCTGGATCGTCGACCACCTGGACGAGGTCATCGCCGCCGCGGCCGTGCCGTCAACCCGTGCCTGACACGAGAAGGTGATGGCCGCCGCACCCCCTTGTGCGACGGCCATCACCTGACCGACCTGTTCAGGCCGGGCTCACCGAGGACGCGATGTCCGATCGGCTTCGGTGAGCCACGGCCCCAGGCTCACCGAAGTTGAGCCCGTGACACTCTCATCTTTCCCCCACACCTAAGAATTCGCCCAATATCAGGGTTGGCTGGCTGCTTCCCACCCACGTGCCGGGTAATGCCGAAATTGCGCGTCTCTCACAGCTTCGGGCGAAGGCAGGAATACGGAAGTACGGGATAGAACGAAAAGGCAACCAAAGAGGTCCGCCGCATTCCTGCGCGCCGAACTACGTCGGACCCCGCGACGGTTCATGACCGTTTTCGGCGCGGTACCGACCAGGTGCCCGAAGACCACCATGCGTTGTGTCGTACGGAAAAGGTCCGCGCAGGTGACCAGCGTCAGCCGGGCGACCGTCGGAGTGACGTCGGTGAACTCCTTCGCAGGAACGGGATCCAGCACCCAGGTCGCGTCGTCGCGCACCACGAGCTCGCGCGGTTCGGAGTCCAGCGCGTAGGTGTACGTGGCGCGGACGTCTCCACCACGACTTTGTCGCCCACGCGGAGATTCGGCATGTCACGAAGGGGTTCGCCGTGGGTCACCCGGTGGCCGGCGAGGGCGCAGTTGCCCCGTTGACCCGGCAGTGCGGTCTCGGGAAAGTGCCCGAACCCCTTGGCCAGATCCTCTTTCCGGATGCCCTGGATCGCCGGCACGACGTAGGACCTGCCGAACCTCGGTATCCGCACCAGCGCCAGCGGCCTGCCCTGGGCGACGTTCCTCTCCACCGGGTGCGCCTTCGCGCCGACCCACGATCATCGCAGGTTGTCAGAGATCTGCCGCCGGCTGTTCTGGGCGACGAAATTGCTTCCCCAGTACTCCCAGCCGAAGTAGCCGACGGTGCCGAAGCCGGCCAGCAGGAAAGCGAGTCCGACAACGAGCAGCCAGCGGCCGGGCGATTTTTGTGGGACCGATGAGGAGTGCCCGGGTATTGCGTCACGCCAGTCATCTCAGTCATGGCGCCATTGTGCGAAGCAATGAACCAGCCCGGGAGAAATCGGGCATGTATGTTGCGACCCTCACCTTTTCTCCGCCCGGGCGAGCAGGGGACCGATCCACCTGAACGCGACGTCCGAATGCCGCCGGACTCCGTAGCCGGCTCCGGCCAGGATCGACGCCATGTCCTTCCACAGCAACGCCCCGACCCAGACAGACTCAGCCCAGACGGAGCGGCTCGCTCCGCTGACCGGAAAGGTGGCCCTCGTCACCGGCGGCAGCCGCGGCATCGGCGCGGCCGTCGCCACCCGGCTGGCCGCGGACGGCGGCGACGTGGTCCTCACCTACCAGCACCGCTCCGACCGGGCGGCGGAGGTGGTAGCCGCCGTCAAGGCCGCGGGCCGCCGGGCCCTGGCCGTCCAAGCCGACAGCGCCGACGCGGCGGCCGTCCGCACGGCGGTCGAGGCGGCTGTCGCGGAGTTCGGCCGGCTCGACATCCTCGTCAACAACGCGGGTCTCGGCGTACTCGCTCCGCTGGAGCAACTCAGCATTGACGACATCGACCGGAGCCTGGCCGTCAACGTCCGCGCGCCGCTGGTCGCCGCGCAGGCAGCCGTGCCGCACATGGTGGACGGCGGCCGCATCATCACCATCGGCAGCTGTGTCGCCGAGCGGGTCGCCTTCCCGGGCTTCACCGCGTACGCCACGAGCAAGTCCGCCCTGCTCGGGCTGACGAAGGCACTGGCCCGCGAGCTCGGCGGGCGGGGCATCACCGCGACCCTCGTCCACCCGGGGCCGACCGACACCGACATGAACCCGGCCGACGGGCCCGGTGCCGAGGCGCAGAGCGCGCTCACCTCGCTGGGGAGGTACGGCCACGCCGCGGACGTGGCGGCGACGGTCGCGCATCTGGCCGGCGAAGGCGGCCGCTACATGACGGGTACGGCCGTCGCGGTGGACGGCGGGTTCGCCGGCTGACCCGGCCGGAGCGACAGCGACGCGAGGTCGTCAGCGCAGGGCGCCGGCGACCTCGGTGCGCGACGTCAACTCCAGCTTGCGCAGGATGTTGGACACGTGGATGGCGGCGGTCTTCGGCGAGATGTACAGCCGGCGGGCGACCTCGGCGTTGGTCAGCCCGTCGGCGACGAGGAGGGCGACCTCGCGTTCGCGCCGGGTGAGGGTGCCCACGCCGGTGACGGCCTCCGGGGCCGCGTCGGCGGCCGCCGCCAGCCCGAGCTGTTCGCGCAGGCGTTCCAGCTGGGCCACCCGCCACCCGCTCCACCCGGCCAGCAGCTCGGTGGCCGCCTCGACGTGGCCGAGCACGGCGGCCCGGTCACCGGAGCCCGCCGCCGACAGGCACCGCGCGGCGCCGACGTGGGCGGTGGCCCGGACGTATCCCGGCAGGACGGTCGAGCCGGTCACCGCGCGGTAGCCGGCCAGCGCGGCCGGGAAGTCTCCGTGCGCCTCTGCCACCTGGGCGTCGACCAGTGTCCGGCTGTCGTCCCACAGGTCGGCGTCGAGCAGGTCGTCGACCAGTTTCTCCAACCTGGCCAGGGGAAGCCCCACGTGCACCGCGGCCGAGACCAGGTCGTGGGCCTGGGACGCGCTGCGCCACGCCTGCTCGGCCAGTGCGGCGTGCACGTCGTCCAGGGTCTGTTCGGCGGCCACCAGGTCGCCGCGCCGGCACGCAAGGTGGAACGCCAGTGCCGGCACCGTCAGCGCCCGGACTCCACCGGCGGTGCGGAGTTCGGCGATCAGCGCCTCGACCCGGTCCAGCTCGCTCGCCTCGAGGTACAGCCCGGCCAGGAACACCGCGTGGTACTCCGCACGCCGCCCGCGCAGCTCGTATCCGCGTTCGCGTGCGCGGCCGTGCTCGAGTGCGGTGATCGCCGCGCCGAGGTCACCGGACCGCATCGCCAACCGGGCCTTGCCCTGGTAGTACGCCGCGACCGCGAGCTTCTCGAAACCGGCCCGCTCGGCGGCGGCTCGCATGCGTTCCAGCATCTCGGTGTGCTGGACCGGCCCGGGCGGCGGCGCCTCCTGGACGAGGTTGTTCAGCGCCCGGGCCGCCAGCACCCACTCGCCGAGCTCCTCGGCCTGGTCGACCAGCCCGGACAGCAGCTCCCAGCCCTCATGGCTGGTGCTCGACTGTTCGGTCAGCGCCATGCCCTTCTCCACCAGGGCGGCCAGCCGGACGCGCGGCATGTCGAACTTCTCCGCCAGGGTCACCGCCTTGTCGGCCCACTCGGCGGCGTGGTCGAAGTGGTCCCGCAGCGTGCACGACTGTGCCACCGCGATCATCGCCCGGGCCTGGTCCGTACCCGGCTGCAGCCGGCCGATCAGGTGCTTCACCCCGTCGGTGTACTCCTCCATCTCGGTGGTCTGGTCGGTCTCCCAGGCCAGCCGGATCAGCAGGTAGTGGGCGTCGGCGCTCTCCCGTGCGGTGGTGGCGTTGTCGCGCCAGCGGCGGGCGTACTTCAGCGCGTCCTCGACCAGCCCGGCCAGCCAGGCGGCCTGCGCGGCGGCGGACAGCAGCGGGACGTCGTCGCAGGCCTCGTCCAGCCCCATCTCGGCCAGCCGCAGTGCCTGGTACGCCGAACCGATGGAGAGGTACGACGTGGCACCCCGCCGGGCGGCGTCCAGCATCTCGTCGTACCGTCCGGCGGCGCGGGCGTGACCGGCCACCATCGCCGGGTCGGATCCACCGGCCGCGAGCAGTGCCTCCAGCGCGGCCTCGTGCAGCCGGCGCTGCTGACGCCCGAGCAGCCGCCCGGTGATCGCCTCGCGCACCAGCGAGTGCCGGAACCTGAACTCGTCCTCGCCGGCCTCGACCAGGACGCCGCACACGACCAGCTCCCGCAGCGCGGCGATGAGCTCGTCCTCGCCGGTGCCGGTGACGGCGGCGAGGAGGTCGAACGGCACCCGCAGGCCGAGCACGGCGGCGGCCTCGGCGATCGCGACGACCGAGGGTTCCAGGTTGTCCACCTGCTGGCGGAGCACCTCGGCGAGGCTCCACGGCAGCGGCTGGTCGGCGAGGTCGTCCAGGCAGGTGTCCTCGTGGCCGCGCAGGAGCTCCTCGATGAAGAACGGGTTGCCGCCGGTGCGCTGGTGCATGGCGGCGATCACCCGGAACGGCGCCGGCGTGCCGATGATCCCGGCGACCAGGGCCGCGGTCTCGGACTCGTTCAGGCGTTCCAGGGAGACGTGGTGGACGGGCCGGCGGCGTTCCAGCCGGGCCAGCAGGCCGGCGGCCGGGTGCCGGCTGGTGATCTCCTCGGGCCGGTAGGTGCCGACCAGCAGCCGGGGGCCGTCCTGGTCGGCGAGGCGTTCGAACAACGCCGCGCTCTCGGAGTCGGCCCAGTGCAGGTCCTCGAACACGAGCACGGCCGGCCGCCCGCCCACCAGGTCCGCGACCAGGGCGAGGCCCGCGTGCAGGCGCTCGACCGGGCTGCGGCTGGGATCGGCGACGACCGACCGCAGCTGCTCGTCGGCGGGGCGTCCGGAGGGCCGGCCGTCCAGCGCGTCGAGAAGCACTTCGTACGGACGGGACAGGGAGCCGGGCACGGCGTTGCCGACCAGGACCTCGACCTCGGGTCCCACCCTGGCCAGGAACTCCTGGATCAGCCGGGTCTTGCCGAGCCCGGGCTCCCCGGCGACGAGCGCGACCTGGGCGTGGTGGGAGGTCGCGAGCTGGACGAGTGCGTTCAGCTCGCGATCCCGTCCCACCATCACCTGACCGGCCTCGCCCCGAACTCTGTGCACCCCGCCAAGTTACCCGCAGGCCTGGGGTTGCGTGGAGGGCTGGTGCGTACGCCGGGATGGCCGCCGGCACCGTCGGCTTCGTCCGGGCCGGACCGCTCGGCGGCGGCCGTGGAACGACGGCGGGCGAGCGCCCGGCGATAGCTGCGGGCGAGGGAGTACCGGTGGTACCGCTCGGCCTGGTCGAGCAGGTCCTGCTGGTGTGCCCTGGCCAGCTCGGAAGCGACGTAGGAGTTGAACATGGTGGTGGTGTCCTTTCGAACCTTTCCGGACTCTCCGGATCGGTGACACCATCCTCGTTCGGTAAGGGCCGCGAGCCATCGGCACCGATTACCTATCTTCGCTCCGTCGGGGATACCTAGAGGCCGGCCCGGACCCACCTAGAGGGCAGCGGACCGGTCGGCGGACCTAGGTATCCCCCGCCCGGATCCCTACGTCGAGGCGCCTACGTCCAGGTCTGGCGGCGGCGGGCCGGCTCCCGGCCCGGAGGCTGGCGGGGCCGCGGGTGCGAGGGCGGCGGCGGGATCGGCAGGGTCCGGCTCTCGCCGGCCCGCAGCACGAACGGCTCGCCGTGGTGGGACGTCGACAGCTCCCGGCCCCGCAGCAGCTCGTACGTCGCCTCCTTGGAGGTGATCCGTACGCCGATCTGGCCGTCGCACACGGTCAGCCGGAACGCGATGCCGGTGAGCTCCTCCGGGAGCCGGGGCGCGAACGTCAGCCGCCCGTCGTGGTCCCGCATCCCGCCGAAGCCCGCGACCGTCGCGATCCACGCCCCGGCCAGGGACGCGATGTGCAGCCCGTTGTGCACGTTGCCGTGCAGGTCGTGCAGGTCGGCCAGGGCCGCCTCGGCGAGGTAGTCGTAGGCGAGTTCGAGGTGGCCGCACTCGGCGGCGAGCACCGACTGGGTGCACGCCGACAGCGAGGAGTCCCGCACGGTGAGCCGCTCGTAGTAGGCGAAGTTGCGTGCCTTCTGCTCGGGCGTGAACGCGTCGCCGCGCAGGTGCATCGCGAGCACCAGGTCGGCCTGCTTGACCACCTGCTTGCGGTACAGGTCGAAGTACGGGTAGTGCAGCAGCATCGGGTAGTGGTCGCGCGGGGTGTCGGCGAAGTCCCAGACGGCGTGGTCGGTGAACTCCTCCGACTGCTCGTGCACGTCGAGGGACTCGTCGTAGGGCACCACCATCCGGTGCGCGGCGTCGCGCCAGCGCGCCGCCTCCTCCTCGTCGACGTCGAGGGACCGGGCGACGTCGGGGTGCCGCTCGCAGTGTTCGGCGGCCATCCGGAGGTTGCGCTGCGCCATCAGGTTGGTGAAGACGTTGTTGTCGGCGATCGCGCTGTACTCGTCCGGGCCGGTCACCCCGTCGATCCGGAAGCCGGCGTGCACGTCGTGGTGGCCGAGCGACATCCACAGCCGGGCAGTCTCCACCAGCAGTTCGATGCCGTACGCGCGTTCGAACTCCTCATCGCCGGTGACCGCGACATAGCGGGCGACCGCGTCGGCGATGTCGGCGTCGACGTGGAACGCCGCGGTGCCGGCCGGCCAGTATCCCGAGCACTCCTGGCCGTCGATGGTGCGCCAGGGGAACGCCGCGCCGGCCTGGCCGAGCTGGCGGGCCCGGGCACGTGCCTTGTCCAGCGTGGAGTGCCGCCAGACCAGCGCGTCGCGTACGGCGTCCGGCTGAGTGTAGGTGAGCACGGGCAGCACGAACGTCTCGGTGTCCCAGAACGCGTGCCCGTCGTAGCCCGGCCCGGTGAGGCCCTTGGCCGGGATCGCCCGGGTCTCACCGCGGGCCCCGGCCTGCAGCACGTGGAACAACGCGAACCGCAACGCCTGCTGGAGTTCGGCGTCCCCGTCGAGCTCGACGTCGGCGTGGGACCAGAAGTCGTCGAGGTAGGCACGCTGCTCGTCAAGGAGGCCTTGCCAGCCGGTACGCCGCGCGCCGGCCAGGGCGGCGTCCACCTGGGCGCGCAGCGCGGGGGTGGACCGCTGGCTGGACCAGCCGTAGGCGACGAACTTCGTCATCCGCAGCACGGTGCCCGGCGAGATCTGGGTGGCGACGGTCAGCCGGGCGAGGTCCTCCTCGGCCTGGATCTCCCGGCGCAGGTCGCACTCGGTGTCGAACTCGTGCTCCATCGCCGCGGCCATCCGCAGGTCCGAGCGCCGGGTGTGGTGGGCGAGGACGGCGTGGTCTCCCTCGGCCATGGCGAAGTCGGCGACCAGCGGCCGGTCCAGGGCGGCGGCCACCCGCGGGTCGCCGCCGGCCGCCTCGACGGGTTCGTTGGCCAGCAGGTCCGACTGGAGTACGACGTTCAGCGGGCCGTCCAGCGCCTCCACCTCGAAGTGGATCGCGGCCACCGCGCGCTGGGTGAACGACACCAGCCGCTCGGAGCGGATGCGGACCCGCCGCCCGGTCGGCGAGACCCACTCGGTGACCCGGCGCAGCGTGCCGGACCGGAAGTCCAGCGTGCGTTCGTGAAAGGGCGCCGCGCCGTAGCGCATGTCCAGCGGCTCGTCCTCGACCAGCAGCCGGATGATCTTGCCGTCGGTGACGTTGACGACGGTCTGACCGTCCTCGGGATAGCCGTAGCCCGCTTCGGCGTACGGCAGCGGCCGGCGCTCGAAGAAGCCGTTGAGGTAGGTGCCGGGCAGGCCGCGCGGCTCGCCCTCCTCGAACGAGCCACGGATGCCGATGTGCCCGTTGGACAGGGCGAACGTCGACTCGGTCCGCTTCAGCGCCTCGAGGTCCAGGCCGCGCCAGCGCAGCTCCCACGGCGCCACCTCGTAGCTCGGCCGCTCCTCCTGGAGCCGTCGGGTGTCCCGGGGGGTGGCGCTCACGCGTCCCCCTGCAGCAGGTCGGCGAGGTCCTTCACCACGACGTCGGCGCCGTGGGAGCGCAGTTCGTCGGCCTGGTCGGCACGGTCGACCCCGACGACGTGGCCGAAGTGGCCGGCCCGTCCGGCCTGGACACCGGCCAGGGCGTCCTCGAAGACCGCCGCCCGGCCGGGCTCGACGCCGAGCGCCTGCGCGCCGGCGAGGAAGGAGTCCGGCGCCGGCTTGCCGGAAAGGCCGCGCTCGGCGAGGACGTTGCCGTCGACCAGCGCCCGGTAGTAGTCGGTCAGCCCGGCGGCTTGAAGCACCTTCTCGCCGTTGCGGGAGGAGGTGACCACCGCGACCGCGAGCCCGGCCTCGCGGACGGCCCGGAGGTAGCGGAGCGAGCCGGGGAACGGCTGTACGCCGCGCTCGGCGATCACCTGGTCCAGCAGCTCGTTCTTGCGGTTGCCGACGCCGTTGACGGTGACCTCGGTGGGCGCGTCGTCCGGGGTCCCCTCGGGCAGGGTGACGTCGCGCGACCGGAGGAACTCGCGGACGCCGTCGGCACGCGGCCGCCCGTCGACGTACTCCGCGTAGTCGTGCTCGGTGAACGGCGCGAAACCGTCGCCGTCACGTGCCCGCAGGAACTCGTCGAACGCCTTCTTCCACGCCGCCATGTGCAGCTCGGCGGTCGTGGTGAGCACGCCGTCCAGGTCGAACAGGCACGCGGTGATCGTGTCCGGTAGTCCCAACATTCCCCCGACGCTACAGGCGAAGCGGGGCATCCGGGTGTCAACCGGGCACCGCGCCCGCCCGCCACGGCGACCGGTTCCCACCTGTGCGACCCTCGCAGACGCGGGGAGAACGAACTTGTCCGACTGAACACAACTTCGAGGGAGTGGCATGCGAGCTGCCGTCATTCACGGTAAGGGCGACATCCGGATGGAGGACCGCCCCGACCCGGCCATCCGCGGTGCGTCCGACGCGATCGTCAGGGTGACCGCGAGCTGCGTGTGCGGCTCGGACCTGTGGCCCTACCGGGGCGTCGTGCCGACCGACGAGCCGCACCCGATCGGCCACGAGTTCGTCGGCGTGGTCGAGGAGGCCGGCGCCGGGGTCACCTCCGTACGCCCCGGCGACTTCGTGATCGCGCCGTTCGTCGCCAGCGACGGCACCTGCCCGGCCTGCCGCGACGGGATCACCACGTCGTGTGACCGGCTCGGCTCGTGGGGTGGCGAGGACGCCGACGGCCTGCCGGTGGACGGCGGGCAGGGCGAGTACGTCCGCGTGCCCGAGGCCGACGGCACCCTGGTGAGCCTGCCCGAGGTGCCCGACGAGGCGCTGCTGCCCGGCCTGCTCACCCTGTCGGACGTGATGAGCACCGGCCACCACGCGGCCCTGGCCGCCCGGGTCGGGCCCGGGCGCACGGTCGTCGTGGTCGGCGACGGGGCGGTCGGCCTGTGCGGAGTGATCGCGGCCCGCCGGCTCGGCGCCGAGCGGGTGATCGCGATGTCCCGGCACGAGTCCCGGCAGGCGCTGGCGAAGGCGTTCGGGGCCACCGACATCGTGGCCGAACGCGGCGAGGAAGGTGCCGCGAAGGTCCGCGAACTGCTCGGCGGAGTGCTCGCCGACTCCGTGCTGGAGGCGGTCGGCACCAAGGGCTCGATGGAGCAGGCGTTCGCGGTGACCCGGCCCGGCGGCCAGATCGGCTACGTCGGGGTGCCCGCCGGTGGTGCGGAGCTGCCGATCCGGGCGATGTTCTCCGGCAACCTCAACGTCGCGGGCGGCGTGGCCCCCGCTCGTACGTACATCCCGGAGCTGCTGCCCGACGTGCTGTCCGGCGCGATCGAGCCCGGGAAGGTGTTCGACCTGACACTCGACCTGGACAAGACGCCCGAGGCGTACGCCGCGATGGACGAACGCCGCGCCGTCAAGGTGATGTTGCGCCCCTGAGATCGCCTACCCGATAAGGGAAACGACCGGTAGGGGAGCCTCGCCCGCGGGCCCGGATGGGTGCCTGGTGTTGCCCGCGGGCGAGGGGAACCGGTCAGCCGCGGCGAGACCGCGCCGGCTGTCAAGGCGGACTTGCGCGACCGCTAGGTGCGGCGGCCGTTCGGCCCCTCGTCCTCGCCGAGCCCCTCCTCCATGGCTTCGAGGGTGCCCAGATCGTCCCCGCCCTCGACGTCCGCGCCGGACTCCCCCGCCCGGGCACCCAGGGCAGCGGTCTCGCGTACGCGATCCGCGCCGATCCGGGCGGCCGGCCGGGCGTTCACCGAACCGCCCTGCCCGGCCAAAAGCACCCGCAGGTGCCCGGCCGAGACCGGTGCGATGTCGACGAACCCGGAGTCGATCGCGAGGTGGAACGCCGCCCGGGCGCCGGCCACGTCGCCCTGGTCGCGCAGCAGCGTGCCGAGGTTGACCGCGGCCACCGACACCACGTCGGCGTGCCCGGAGTCCACCGCCAGCTCGTACGCCGACCGCGCACCACCCACGTCGCCCTGCGCGTCCAGCAGCAGGCCGAGGTTCAGCGCCGCCATCGGCGCCACGTCGGCGTGCCCGGAGTCTACCGCCACCTGGTAGGCGGCGCGGGCGTCGTCGACCTCGGCCTCCTCGGTGAGCAGCACCCCGAGGTTGTTCGCCGCCATCGGCGCCACGTCGGCGTGCTCGGACCGCACGGCCAGCTCGTACGCCGCCCGGGCGCCGCCCACGTCGGCCTCCTCGGTGAGCAGCACGCCGAGGTTGTTCGCCGCCATCGGCGCGACGTCGGGGTGGCCGGAGTCGACCGCCCGCTGGAACGCCGTCTCCGCACCCACCAGGTCGCCCTGGTCCTTCAGCAGCGAACCCCGGTAGAGCGCCGCCATCGGCACCACGTCCACGTCGCCGGAGTCGACGGCCCGCTGGTACGCGGCCTCCGCGCCCTCGGGATCGCCCTGGTCCTTCAGCAACATGCCGAGGTTCAGCGCGGCGACCGGCATCACGCCCGGGTGGTCGGAGTCGACCGCCCGCTGGTAGGCCGTCCGCGCACCCGCCATGTCACCCTGCTCGCGCAGCAGCGAACCCAGGTTGAGCGCGGCCACCGGCACCACCTCGGCGTGGCCGGAGTCGACCGCCCGCTGGTACGCCGTCCGCGCACCCGCCATGTCGCCCTGCTCGCGCAGCAGCGAACCCAGGTTCAGCGCGGCCACCGGCACCACCTCAGGGTCGCCGGACCCCATCGCCCGTTCGTACGCCGTCTCCGCCCCGGCGACGTCGCCCTGGTCCTTCAGCAACATGCCGAGGTTGAGCGCCGCCGACGGCACCACGTCGGTGTGGCCGGAGTCGACCGCCCGCTGGTACGCCGTGCGCGCGCCCGCGACGTCGCCCTGCCCGCGCAGCAGCGAACCCAGGTCGTTGGCCGCCCGGGGCACCACGTCGGTGTGCCCGGAGTCGATCGCCTTCTGGTACGCGCCGCGCGCGCCGCTCACGTCGCCCTGCTGGCGCAGCAGCGCGCCCAGGTTGTTCGCCGCCCTCGGCATGACGTCCGGGTGACCGGAGTCGATCGCCTTCTGGAACGCCGCCCGCGCACCGGCCACGTCGCCGCGCTCGCGCAGCAGCAGGCCGAGGTTGTTCGCCGCCCGCGGCGCCTCGCCGGCGTGGTCGAGGTCGAGGACCTTGCGGAACGCGAGTTCGGCCGCGGACTGGTTGCCGCGCAGGCTCGCGCCGATGCCGATGTCGAACGCGTCATCGGGCGGAACAGCGGCGATCAGCTCCTGCCACATCGCGTCGAAGACCGGCCGGGCCTCCTGGCCGTGGCGGCCCTCCTCGATCGCGACCACGTAGTCCAGGACCTCCAGGGCACCGTCCGGGTTCTCCGTCGGCTTCGCCCGGGTGCCCGGTCCGGTGGTCGAGCCGAGCGACGAGCCGAGCGCACCGTGCGCCACGCCGGCACCCCCGGCGCCCCCGGCACTCCCGGCACCGCCTCCGACCTGGCTGAGCAGCGAGACCTCGGAGGCGACAGGTTCGGTGGCCCATGCCATCCCCTCCTCGAACAACGCGGTGGTGGGGTCGAGGTCGATGCGCACCCGGCGCAGGTACAGCGGGTAGAGGCCGCGGAGCTCGGACTCGGTGAGCGGGCGGTTCAGCCCGGCCCGCCGCGCGTCCACCGCCGCCTGCACGATCGTGTAGCCGGCGGGCTCCCGGTCCCGGCCGGCGCGGAACTTCGCCACCAGCTGGTCCCCGCCGATCAGCGCCTCGCCGATGCTGGCGTTGATCTGCAGCTGCGGATACAGCTGCTCGGCCTCCGCGCGCTCGCGTACGGTCAGCTCGAAGTCGAGCGGCACCTTCGTCGCCCGGCGCAACGCCGCCTTGGCGGTGGCCGCGACGTCGCCGTGGCTGTCCAGCACCTGGTCCCAGCGTTCGTCGGTCATGCTCGCCACGATCATGGCGTGCCGGGCCGCGCGGTCCAGGGTGTCCGCGGACAGGTGTACGAGGTCCGCGGCGGTCACGTCGTCCAGCCAGATCACCCACGGCTGGCGTCCCCGGGGCAGGGCCTCCTCCTCGCGCAGCACCTCGGCGAGCTCCTCGCCGCTGCCGGGCACGAACACACCGGGGTCCCGGCCGCCGAGCACCGACCGCACGGCCTCCACGACCGTGCGCGACTTGCCGGCCTTGGACGGGCCGACCACGACCACGAACGGGAACGGCTGGCTGTCGGCGTTCAGCAGCGCGGCCAGCCGGCCGTCGGCGGCGGGACGGCGTACGTACGGCGCCTGGCCGCGGTGGGCGTAGTGCGTCGGAGTCGGTCCCAGCACCACCTCGGACAGCTCCGACAGGCGGGGGAACGTCCGCTCGGGAACCTGCGGTGCCTTGCGTCCGCGTTCGCGCCGCTGGCCCGGCACCCGGGTGGCGGCCTGGGTCTGGGTGCGGGCACCCGCGCGGGCGCCGGGCGGGGCGCCCTGCCAGCCGCCGGCCCGTTCGGCCGGTGCGCTGGGCTCGCCGCGTTCGCTCCACGGTCCCTCGCCCTCGTTCCAGCCGCCCTCGCCGCCGTCGCCGCCCTCCTCCTGCCAGGGCCCGTCGGCGTCCTCCCGCCACGGGGCGTCGTCCTCCTGCCAGGGCCCGGACCGTCCGTCCGGGTCCGAGGCCCCGTCGGCGGCCTGTGCCCGAGCGGCGCGCACGCTCTCCGGCTCGGTCAGCCGCCCCACCCCGGCCACCACGAACGCGGCGATCGCGAGCAGAGCCAGCCCGCCCACGATCGGGCGCTGGGTCCCGGCCGTGATCGTCTCGATCAGGGCCGCGAGCACCAGGAGGACCAGACCGATCATTCCCAGCGAGCGGACCCACGGCCGCCCCTGCGACTCCTCCGGCTTGCCCGGGTCGCCGTGCTGCTGTCCCTTCTGCGCCGCCACAACCTCACCCCCCGACGCTCAGAGCCTGCGGCCCCGCGGTCGGCGTACCGCCTCTGACCTGCGAAAACGGTTCCGCCCACAGAAGTCCCTGAGACATTCCTCATCCCAGTGTCCACAGCGGTGGGTGGGTGAGGGCACAAACGCCGGAGAGGGCGCCGTCTTCACGGGCCGGAGTGCATCCGGCCGCGCCGGAGCGTCCCGGTCCGGGCGGGCACGACCGGAATGGCGGACACCGCCGGGCCGGGCGGATCGTGCCGGGCTCGGCGGGGAAGGTCGCGCGGGCGTGACGTGGGCGGATGTGTGGGGGTACGGGTGGCTGCGCGGCGGCGGGCGGTCACGATAGCCTCGGTGCAGGCCGTGACTGGCGCGTTGGGATGGGATCGACCATCGGGAAGCGGCCTCGTCGAAGGACGGAGTGCCGTGCGCCTGGGCCCCCTTCCGTACGCCACAGGAGGTCCCATGAGCCCCGCGTCCGCCCCGGACAACCCCCAGAGCAGCTCCCCCAGCAGTGCCGCGAACAGTGCCGAGTCGACCGCGTTCCGGAGCGCGCTGGACGTGATCGCCGGGGTGGAGCCCCGGGTCGCCGCCGCGATCGGCGCCGAGCTCACCGACCAGCGCGAGTCCCTGAAGCTGATCGCGAGCGAGAACTACGCCTCGCCGGCCGTGCTGCTGGCGATGGGCAACTGGCTCAGCGACAAGTACGCCGAGGGCACCATCGGGCGCCGCTTCTACGCCGGCTGCCAGAACGTCGACACCGTGGAGGCGCTGGCCGCCGAGCACGCCCGCGAGCTCTTCGGCACCCCGCACGCCTACGCCCAGCCGCACTCCGGGATCGACGCCAACCTGGTCGCGTTCTGGGCGATCCTCGCCAACCGGGTCGAGGCTCCCGCGCTGGAGAAGGCGCAGGTCCGCCAGGTCAACGACCTGTCCGAGCAGGACTGGTTCGAGCTGCGCCGCGAGCTCGGCAACCAGCGGATGCTCGGCATGTCCCTGGACGCGGGCGGCCACCTCACCCACGGGTTCCGGCCGAACATCTCCGGCAAGATGTTCGACCAGCGCAGCTACGGCACCGACCCCGAGACGGGCCTGATCGACTACGACGAGGTACGCCGGGCGGCGCAGGAGTTCCGCCCGCTGATCCTGGTCGCCGGCTACTCGGCGTACCCCCGGCTGATCAACTTCGCCACGATGCGCGAGATCGCCGACGAGGTGGGTGCGACGTTCATGGTCGACATGGCCCACTTCGCCGGGCTGGTGGCGGGCAAGGTGCTCACCGGCGACTACGACCCGGTGCCGCACGCCCACATCACCACCACCACGACGCACAAGTCGCTGCGCGGGCCGCGCGGCGGCATGGTGCTGTGCCAGCCCGAGCTCGCCGACCAGGTGGACCGCGGCTGCCCGATGGTGCTCGGCGGCCCGCTGCCGCACGTGATGGCGGCCAAGGCGGTCGCACTCGCCGAGGCACGGCAGCCGGACTTCCGCGACTACGCCCAGCGGATCGTGGACAACGCCAAGGCGCTGGCCGAGGGGCTGACCCGGCGCGGCGCGAAGCTGGTCACCGGCGGCACCGACAACCACCTGGTGCTGCTGGACGTGTCGTCGTACGGCCTCACCGGGCGGCAGGCCGAGTCGGCGCTGCTCGACTCGGGCATCGTCACCAACCGCAACGCCGTCCCGCAGGACCGCAACGGCGCGTGGTACACCTCCGGCATCCGGCTCGGCACCCCCGCGCTCACCACCCGCGGCCTCGGCACCGCCGAGCTGGATGAGGTGGCCGGGCTGATCGACACGGTGCTCGGCCAGACGAAGCCCGGCACCACCAGGCAGGGCGCCCCGTCGAAGGCCTCGCACGTGCTCGACGAGGCAGTGGCCTCCCGGGTCTCCCAGCAGGCCGCCGACCTGCTGGCCAACCACCCGCTCTACCCCACGATCGACCTGGGCTGAGAGCTACGACGCTCACCGAGGCCCACCCGAGGGTCCACCCGCGTCCGGCGCGGGTGGGCCCTCGCGTACGGCGTAGGGCACGATGGAAGCGCCATGTCGCTCACTGATCCGTTGTCCCCGCCGTCCACGTCCGCCCTCTCCGCACCGGCCGCACCGGCCTCGGCCGCGCTGTCACCGGCCACGTCCTCGCCGGCGACCGTGCCGCTCAGGCAGCTGCACCCGCCGGCCGACCCGGCCGACGCCGACCCCGACTCGCTCTACGAGACCTTCGTCTCCTGGGCGGGCGAACGCGGGTTCACCCTCTATCCCCACCAGGAAGAGGCGCTGATCGAGGTCGTCTCCGGCGCCAACGTGATCCTCGCGACCCCCACCGGCTCGGGCAAGAGCCTGGTCGCCGCCGGCGCCCACTTCGCCGCGCTGGCGCAGGGCCGGCGGACCTACTACACCGCGCCGATCAAGGCGCTGGTGTCGGAGAAGTTCTTCGGGCTGTGCGAGATGTTCGGCGCCGACAAGGTGGGCATGCAGACCGGCGACGCGAGCGTGAACGCCGACGCGCCGATCATCTGCTGCACCGCCGAGATCCTCGCCAACATCGCCCTGCGGGACGGGGCCGACGCCGACGTCGGCCAGGTGGTGATGGACGAGTTCCACTTCTACGCCGAGCCCGACCGGGGCTGGGCCTGGCAGGTGCCGCTGATCGAACTGCCGCACGCGCAGTTCGTCCTGATGTCGGCGACGCTGGGCGACGTCAGCAGGTTCGAGGAGGACCTGACCCGGCGGACCGGGCGGCCCACCACCCTCGTGCACGCGGCCGAGCGCCCGGTGCCGCTGGTGTTCTCCTACGTCACCACTCCCCTGCACGAGACGCTGGAGGAACTCCTCGGCACCCACCAGGCGCCGGTCTACGTCGTCCACTTCACCCAGGCCGCCGCGCTGGAACGCGCGCAGGCGCTGATGAGCGTCAACATGTGCACCCGGGCGGAGAAGGACGCGATCGCGGCGATGATCGGACACTTCCGGTTCACCGCCGGGTTCGGGCGCACACTGTCCCGGCTGGTCCGGCACGGCATCGGCGTCCACCACGCCGGCATGCTGCCCCGCTACCGCCGGCTGGTGGAGACGCTCGCCCAGGCCGGGCTGCTGAAGGTGATCTGCGGCACCGACACCCTCGGCGTGGGCATCAACGTGCCGATCCGCACGGTGCTGTTCACCGGACTGTCGAAGTACGACGGGCAGAAGGTGCGGCTGCTCAAGGCGCGGGAGTTCCACCAGATCGCCGGGCGGGCCGGTCGCGCCGGCTACGACACCCTCGGCACCGTGGTCGTGCAGGCACCCGAACACGTGGTGGACAACGAGAAGGCGCTGGCCAAGGCCGGCGACGATCCGAAGAAGCGCCGCAAGGTGGTGCGCAAGAAGCCGCCGGAGGGCTCCATCGGCTGGGGCCGGCCGACGTTCGAGCGGCTGATCGCCTCCGAGCCCGAGCCGCTCACGTCCAGTTTCGCGGTCAGCCACGCGATGCTGCTGAACGTCATCGGCCGGCCCGGAGACGCGTTCGCCGCGATGCGCCACCTGCTCACCGACAATCACGAGGAGCCGGCCGCGCGGCGCCGGCACATCCGTCGGGCGATCGCGATCTACCGCGCGTTGCTCGCCGGCGGCGTGGTGGAGCGGCTGGACGAACCCGACGAGACCGGGCGCCGGATCCGGCTCACCGTCGACCTGCAGTGGGACTTCGCCCTCAACCAGCCGCTGTCGCCGTTCGCCTTGGCCGCGATCGAGCTGCTGGACAAGGAGTCGCCGACGTACGCCCTGGACGTGGTGTCGGTGATCGAGTCCACGCTGGACGACCCGCGGCAGGTGCTGTCCGCCCAGCGGAACAAGGCGCGGGGCGAGGCGGTCGCGGCGATGAAGGCGGAGGGCATCGAGTACGACGAACGCATGGAGCTGCTGGAGGACGTCACCCATCCGCGGCCACTGGTCGACCTGCTCGACGCGGCGTACGACATGTACCGGCGCGGGCATCCCTGGGTCGCCGACCACGAGCTCTCCCCGAAGTCGGTCGTCCGCGACATGTACGAGCAGGCGATGACGTTCGTGGAGTACGTCGGCCTGTACGGCCTGACCCGCTCGGAGGGGCTGGTGCTGCGCTACCTCGCCGACGCGTTCAGGGCGCTGCGCCAGACCGTGCCCGAGGACGCGCGGACCGAGGAGCTGACCGACCTGATCGAGTGGCTGGGCGAGCTGGTCCGCCAGGTCGACTCCAGCCTGCTGGACGAGTGGGAACGTCTGCGCAACCCGTCCGAGGAGGCGCTGTCGGCCGGCGCTCCGGGCATCGGTGTCAAGGAGCCGTTGACAGTGACCTCGAACGCGCGGGCGTTCCGGGTGCTGGTCCGCAACGCGTTGTTCCGCAGGGTCGAGCTGGCCGCGCTGCGCCGCTCCGGCGAACTCGGTGAGCTGGACGCCGAGGCCGGCTTCGACGCGGACGCCTGGGCGCAGGCCCTGGCGGAGTACTTCTCCGAGTACGACTCGATCGGCACCGGCCCGGACGCGCGCGGCCCGGCGTTCCTGGTGGTGGACACCACGACCGAGCCCGGCCGGTGGCTGGTCCGGCAGATCTTCGACGACCCCAACGGCGACCGCGACTGGGGCATCACCGCCGAGGTCGACCTGGCCGCCTCCGACGAGGCGGGCACGGCCGTGGTCATCGTGACCGCCGTCGGTCCCGCCACCGCCCTGCGCGACTGACCGGCGTACCAGCCCCTGCGTCCCGGCCCGCGGCTCAGGCCACCTGGTCGCGCAGTGTTCCGGCGGACTCCTCGTCGAGGAACAGCTGCGCGTGGCCGACGGTGCGCAGGACCGACGCCGGGCAGTCCGGGGTGACCGGGCCCTCCAGCGCGGCGCGGACCGCCTCCGCCTTGCGGGCCTCGGGCGTCACCACCAGCACCGTCCGCGGCCGGATCAGGGCCGGCACCGTCAGCGACAGCGCCTGCGTCGGCGTCTGCGCCAGCGACGGGAAGTGGCCCTCGCCGACCTGCTGGCGCCGGCACGCGTCGTCCAGGTCCACCAGGTGGACCAGCGCGGTGGTGTCGAAGTCGGCGGGCGGGTCGTTGAACGCCAGGTGGCCGTTCTCGCCGATGCCCATAACGCACACCGCCGGGTCGAGGTCGGCCAGCAGCTTCGAGTACCTCGCCAGCTCCTCCTCGACCGGCTCGTGGTCGCCGCGGATGCCGTGGAACTCCCGCGGCGTGACGTACGGCAGCAACTGGTCGGCGAACCACCGGCGGAAACTCGCCGAGTGGTCCGCCGTCATGCCGGCGTACTCGTCCATGTGCAGCACGACCAGCCGCGACCAGTCGATGTCGTCGCGTTCGCGCACGGCCCGCACGAAGCCGAACTGGGAGTTGCCGGTGGCCAGGATCACCGCCACCGCGTCGCCGGTGTCGACGGTGGCGAGTTCGGCGCGGACGGCCGCCGCGAAGCGTTCCGCGGCCGCGGCTCCGGCCGCCTCCGCGGACGGTGCGACGGACACGGTGAGTTCGTCGTAGCGCAACTGGCGCATGGCTTCCTTCCGGCGGTGGGCAGCTCTTCCGCGGGGCCCGCGGACACCGACGGCCCGCGAACCGGTCGCCCGCCCGAGTCTGCCACGCGCCGGCGTCAGTCGGCGGCCTTGGTTCCGGTGGTGGCCCGGCCGACGGCGGGTTGGTGCCGGCGGTACTCCACCAGCAGGACCACCGCGACCAGCGGCTGCAGCACGTCGACCGGGATCGCTCCCACATTCGCCGTCGCGGTGTTGTCGTGCGCGATCAACTGCATGACGTGTCCCACCGCGTCGCCCCAGAACAGGATCGCGAGCGCGACGACCGCCGCGGTGAGCCAGCTGTCCCGCTTCCGTACGCAGACCACGCCGAGCACGCCGACCGCGATGTCGGCCCAGCCCACCTCCCACTGGAAGAAGCTCTGGTGATATCCGATCGAGGCCGCGACCTCGCTGGAGTTGGGCCCGAGGTGGCTGAGCCCGCCGAAGATCGCCCACACGCCGCCACCCACCACGAACCACAGCAGCCACAGTTCGATCACCCGGGGCCGGGTCCGCCGCTGCGGGGTCTTGTCGACGAACGTGTGCACGAGCGCACCCACCACGAGCGTGGCCATGGTGAACGTGAAGTACGCCATGCTCCGACCCTAGGAAGCAGACGTCGCCCGCCTCCCGTACTTGCGGGCGCGCCGCCGGGTGGTCCGGTCGCGGGTTGTCCGACTTCGCCATCGGCGGCCCGGGCCGAGCCGGGTCTGCGGTGCGCCGGTTTCGCCGGTTCGGCCGTTCCGCCGCCTTTGCGCCCGTGCACGGCGTACCGTCACCACTGTCCGGGATCGGACAGTTCACGGACGTTCGGTTTCGCCGCGGTCCGGCGTGGGCGCGGTGGTGTCGGGAAGTCGGTGCGTGGCGATGGTGGATGCGGTACGTCGAAACCGCCCGCGGCCGGGCAGCCGGGCACGGGTCGCCGGTGCGGCCGCCCTGCTGGTCGCGGGAGCGCTGAGCCTGGGCGCCACGGGTGCGCCCGCCGCGGCGGCCGGCCCGGCCCCGGCTGTGCGGGCGCCCACCCCGGCGGCGGCGATCCCGCTGCCCTCGGCGGAACGCACCAGCCCGGCGGTCACGTCCTACGGGCCCGGCCGTACGGACCTGTTCAACACCTCCTCCGGCGGCGACCTGCTGCAGCAGATCCGCTATCCGGGCGGCTCCTGGACCCGCACGCTCAACCTCGGCGGCGACCTCGCCTCGCAGCCGGCGGCCGTCTCCTGGGCACCCGGACGGATGGACGTCTTCGCCCGCGGCACGGACAACGCCCTGTGGCACCGGGCCTACGCCGCCGGCGGCTGGCAGAGCTGGGAGCGCCTGGGCGGCGTCCTCACCTCGGCGCCGGCGGTCGCGTCCCAGGGACCAGGCCTGCTGGACGTCTTCGTCCGCAACGTCGACAACGGCCTGTCCCACAAGGCGTTCGCGTCCGGAAGCTGGTCGGCCTGGGAACGCCTGGGCGGCGTGCTCTCCTCCAGCCCGGCGGCGACGTCGTGGGGTCCGGGGCGGCTGGACGTCTTCGTACGCAACGCCGACAACACCCTGTCGCAGAAGTGGTTCGGCGACGGGCGCTGGCGCTCGTGGGTGCGGGTCGGCGGCGCCACCACCCTGCTCAACTCCCAGCCCGCCGTGGCCTCCCCGGGCGTCGGCCTGCTGGACGTGGTCGCGCGCGGCAGTGGCAACAGCATGCGGCTGCTGCGGTGGACGGGATCGGCGTGGACGTCGTGGGCCTCGCTGGGCGGCACGTTCTCCTCCGGCCCGACCGCGAGCGACGGCGACGCAGCGGTGCGGGTCGTCGGATGGTCGTCGACCGGCTTCCAGTACGAGTCGGTGCGGTCGACCCCGGCCGGTACCTGGAGCCCATGGACGGCCGTCGACGCCTACGTCGCCTTCCGCCGGCTCGGCACCTGGGTGGACACCTTGGACTACGCCACCCTCGAACCGGTGTCCTCGGTGGCCGACATGCGCGCGCGGGACGTACGCACGCTCTACCTCGGCACCGCGCGGTTCAACAGCGCACAGGACTTCTTCGACGAGACCAGGATGGGGCAGTGGCTGGACGCCGCGCACGCTGCCGGGATCCGGGTCGTCGGGTGGTACGTGCCCGGCTACGGCGACCTCGAGCGCGACGTGCGCCGCACCGTGGCGATCGGCTCCTACGTCAGCCCGGCAGGGCAGCGGTTCGACGCGGTGGGGGTGGACATCGAACGGTTCGGCTCCGACGGCGAGGTCACCCATGCCCAGTTCAACCAGCGGCTGGTGACCCACCTGCAGCAGGTGCGCACCCGTACCCCGGCGGTGATCGGGGCGATCGTGCCCTCGCCGTTCGGGACCGATCCCGGCAACCGCTGGGAGGGCTTCCCCTGGGCGTCGATCGGACCGAACAGCGAGGCCGTCGTACCCATGGCGTTGTGGTCGTTCCGGTCGAACTTCTCCGCGGCGCAGGTCTACACCTGGGTGAAGGACCAGACGACGCGGGCGAGGTCGCTCACCGGGCGCCGGGTGCACGTCGAGGGCGGGGTGATCGGCGAAGGAAGTACGCCGGTCACGGCCGACCGCGTGCAGGCGTTCGTGAACGCGGTCCGCGACGGCGGCGCGGTGGGCGGCAGCCAGTACGACTACGCCACGATGACCGGCCACGAGAGCCTCTGGCCGATCCTCGACCAGCTGAACAACTGACGCCGGCAGCCAGGTCGTACGCCGGCGACGTCGCATCTCGGCTTCGTCGGTTCCGTCGGTTACGTCGGCTACGTCGGCTACGTCGCAAGCCGGGTGGCGAGCAGCAGCCCCTTGCCCACCGGCACGACGGTCGACTCCAGGTCGGCGGAGCCTTCCACCAGCGCACGGAACTCCGCCACCTCGTCCGGGTGGGAGAGCACGTTGTCGACGGCGAGGAGGCCACCGACGCGCAGCGCCCGCACCGGATGCGGCCACCACCGCGGATACTCCGGGCGCTCGGAGTCGAGGAACAACACGTCCAGGCCCGCGTCGGGCAGGTCGGCCAGCACCGCGCCACCGTCCCCGGTCCGGAGCTCGACGGTCGCCGCCAGCCCCGCGGCCTCCAGGTTGGTCCGCGCCTGCACCTGCACGGAGGCGTCGACGTCCACGCTCACCAGCCGCCCGGCTCGCCGGGCCAGCGCGGCCGCGAACCAGATCGCGGAGTACCCGTTGGAGGTGCCGATCTCCACCATCGTGGTGGCACCCATCGCCTGGAGTACGACCGACAGCAGAGCGGCCGCCTCGGGCTCCAGGTTGCGGCGGCGGAGCAGCCGGTCCTCCTGCGCCGCATCGTGGGTGAGCCCGTCCTGGTGGAGACCTTCGAGCAGGTGCCGGATGTCGGTGTCCGCCATCGCGCCGTCCTCATTCCTCGTCGGATTCGTCGTCGGATTCGTCGTCGGATTCGTCGTCGTATTCGTCGTCGGGTCGTCTCGACTGCCTGCGCCCCCGGTCGCCCGGTCGCTTCGGCAGTTCTCCTGTCTCCTGCCAACAGTCGCGGTCGGCCGGTCTGTCGTGACTGTTCCGCAGTGGCCGGGGCAGGACAGATGTCATGGCCGCGGGCGACCGGATGACATCGGACCGGGTCCGCGCTCGGGGCGACGCTGGGATGGTCGGATCGCGCGCACGAACCAGGAGGCCTTCCATGCGCCGCGTCGCACCTGCCGTCGGACTGTTCCTGACCGCCCCGCTGGTCGCGGAGTTCCTCTTGGGGAACCTCCCCATCACCCTGCTCGTCGGCCTGGTCCTCCTGGCACCGCTCTACGGCGGTGGTGCGTTGCTGATCAGGGAGTTCGTCCGGCGTACCGGCCGTGGCTGGCCGAGCATCCTGCTGCTCGGTCTGGCGTACGGCGTCTTCGAGGAGGGCGTCACCACCCAGTCGCTGTTCAACCGCAACTACGTCGGCGCGCACCTGCTCGACGTCGGCTACGTCCCGGCGCTGGGCATCGCCGTCCCCTGGACGCTGGCGGTCCTGGCACTGCACACCGTGTGGAGCATCAGCGTGCCCATCGGGCTGGTCGAGGCGATGGTGCCGGAACGGCGCACCACACCCTGGCTGGGCAAGGTCGGATTGACAGTGACCGGAGTGCTGTTCGCCTTCGGCTCGTTGGCGACCACGGTGATGCAGATCGCCCGGGATCCGTTCGTGGCCTCGGTTCCGCAGTTCGCCGGAGTCGCGGTCGTCGTCGTGGCCACGGTGGTCGCGGCCTTCCTCGTCCGTCCGTCCCGGACCGTCACGACCGTCGAGGCTCACGTGGAGGCTCCCGCGGAGGAGGCCGGTCGGCGCGGGCCCTCGGCGTGGCTGGTCGGCGGGCTCGCCCTGGTGTGCGGTTCGGCGTACCGGCTGGCGCCCGGCCACTCGGCGGCGTGGGTCCCGGTCGTCATGATGACGGCCATCGCGGGCGTCGCCGTGGCGGCCGTGGCGTACTGGTCCCGCCGGCCCGGCTGGGCGCCGCGGCACCAGCTCGCACTGGTCGCCGGAGCGGCGCTCGCGTACGCCCTGCACGCCTTCATCGAGACTCCGGTCCTTCCGGTGTCGACCACGATCGACCACGTGGGCGACGTGGTCTTCGGCGCGGCGGCGGTGGTGGCCATCCTGGTCGCGGCCCGCCGCACCCGGCAGTCGTCGGCTTCGTTCGGCATCTATCATGATCCACCGAACGAGATTTCGCCAGTCGGGTGATCTGCCGACTGCAGATCGGTCGTGATCTAATATGGCCGAACGAACACCGATGCCCGAGGTGATCCATGGACTCGATCGACACCACGTTGCTCTCCCGCCTGCAGGAGGACGCCAGTCAGCCCTACGCGGCCCTGGCCGAGGCGGTCGGCCTGTCGAGCGCTGCGACGCACGAGCGGGTGCGCAAGCTCCGGGAGCGAGGAGTGATCAGGCGGACGACCATCGAGCTCGATCCGACCGCCCTCGACCGAGGCGTCCTCGCGTTCGCGATGGTCGAGGCCACCTCCTGGCTGGGCGGCGCCGAGACCGGAGAGGCCCTGCGCGCGCTCCCGTGGATCGAGGAGGCGCACATCGTGGCCGGGAGCGCGTCGTTGTTCGTGAAGGTCAGGGCCGCCACGACCAAGGAGCTCCAGGAGGTGCTGCGCCGCATCTACGACATCGACGGGGTGACGGGTACGCAGACGATCGTGGTGCTGGAGACCTTCTTCGAGCGTCCGGTGCATCCCGATCCGACGATCGCGGTGGACGAGGAGGGCGCATGGCATCGCTGACAGGGACCGCGCCGCCCGTGGTCCTGCCCTACAGCGGCGGGCGGCTCGACCGGGCGGCCGAACTCCGCACGGACCCCGACTGGGTGCGCGACCTCCTCGGGCGGCCCGAGACCCGGCTGATCACGACCTGGCGGGACCGCTTCCTGGTCGACGGCACCTCGGTCCGGCCCGCGTGGCGACAGGGTGCGTCGGCCCGATCCCTGCTCGACCTCTGCGACGAGCCGGTCCTGCTGGGCCTGGACTCCGGGACGGGGGTGTTCGCCGGCGACCTTTCCGTTCGTACGGAGGAGGAGGCCGTCACCGCGGTCGGCGCGACGGCGACTCTCGACCTGCGGTCGTTCGCCTGGACCCTGCCGGCCCACGAGGCGAGCACCCTCGCCTACGCCCGGGGGCTCCACCACTGGCACCGCAACCAGCGGTTCTGCGGCACCTGCGGAGAGCAGACCACTGCCTGCGAAGCCGGGCACGCCCGGCGGTGTCCGGGATGCGACCGGCTCTGGTTCCCCCGGATCGAGCCGGCCGTGATCGTGCTCGTCGAGGCACCCGATCGCACGCGGTGCCTGCTGCTCCGCCATCGGCACGCCGCCCCCGGGAGCTTCTCCACGCTGGCGGGCTTCGTCGAGGTCGGCGAGAGCCTGGAGGACGCCGTGCACCGTGAGGTGGGCGAGGAGGTCGGCCTGCGGTTGGCCGAGCTGCGCTACCTGGCTTCCCAGGCCTGGCCGTTCCCCGCCGGCCTGATGCTCGGATACCGCGCCCGGGCCTCGGCCGAGACGGTCGCGGTCGACGGCACCGAGGTGGTCGAGGCCCGGTGGTTCACCCCCGCGCAGGTGCGCGACCAGCAGGCGGCGAGCACGCGTGACCACCCGCCCGACTCGATCGAGCACTTCCTCATCGACGACTGGCTGCGCGAGCATCCGGCCTGACGCACGAACGCCTGACGTGCCGGCACCCGGCGAGACGGCCGGACCCGTCAGGCGAAGACGTCCTGCTGGTAGCGGCCGTCCCGCTCGAGTCCGGCCAGCCACTCCTCGGCGTCCACACCGGACCCGCCCGCGTTCCTGCGGAAGATCTCCAGCAGGGCCGCACGCACCGCCGGCGCCATCCGCGCGCCGTCGCCGCACACGTAGAAATGACCGCCGTCGGCGAGGGCCGCCCACACCGCGTCGCCCTGCGCCAGCACCGCGTCCTGCACGAATCGGTACGGATGGCCGGGCACCGCCGAGTACGCCGCGTGCACGGTCACCACGCCGGACCGCTCCCACTCCGCGAACTCCGCGCCGTAGAGCCAGTCGTGCTCGGGGTGCCGGCAACCGTAGAACAACAACGCCGGGCCGACCCGCTCTCCCGCGGCCGACAAGGTGGCCCGTTCCTCGACGAAGCCACGCAGCGGCGCGATGCCGGTCCCCGGGCCCACCAGCACCATCGGCGTGGCCGGGTCGGCCGGCGGCTCGAACGCCGGGGCCGGCGTCCGCACGTAGCCGTAGACCACGTCGCCGGGCTCCAACCGCGCGAGGTACTGCGAGCACAGCCCGCGGTACTCCCCCGTGCCCGCCCAGGCCGGACCCTCCACCAGGCCGACCGTCAACCGCGGCCTGCGCGGGTCGACCGCGGGCGAGGAGGAGATGGAGTAGAACCGCGGCCGGATCGGACCGGCCAGCTCCAGGAACGCCGCGAGCGGCAACTCCACCGCCGGGAAGCGTTCCAGCAGGCCGAGCACCGACACCCGCTTGGCCAGGATCTCGTCGGCGTACCGCTGCTGCGCCTCCGGCTCCTCACCGCACAGCCCCTCGATCTCGCGCGTGGTCCACGGGCAGCCGGTGTGTCCGAGCAGCGTGCGCAGCTGCGCCCTGGTGGCCACCTCCTGCAGTTCGACGAACTCCGTGAGCAGCAGCTCCACCGGCACCGGAACCCCGACCGGCAGGTGGGTGCGCCGGCCGTCCTCCTGGGACAGCCGGACCACCTGGTCGGGTCGCACCCGCAGCTGCCGCATCGCCCAGGCCACCAGCTCCGGATCGTTCTTCGCGAACACCGCGAGGTGGTTGCCGGTCCGGTACGTCACTCCCTCGGGGAGTTCGAGCACCACCGAGCGGGCCGCCGGTCGGGGCGCCTCCAGGGCGAAGTCCCACAGGCCGGTCGCGTCGGCGACCAGATCCTCGCTGCTCACGACCGTGAGCGGGACGGCCTGCTCGGACACCACGGAGGGCCGGATGTCGGCCTCGGTGAGCACCTCCAGGCGGTAGCGCGGGCCTGCCGCGGCACTGGTGTCCGCGCCGTACTCCCGTGCCAGCGCGGTCCACAGCTCACCCAGCCAGGCCTCCGCCATGCCGTCGAAGTCACCGGCCGCGTCGGCCTCACCGCGCGGCACCACCGCGGTCGCGCCGGCGGCGAGCAGCCCGGCCTCCACCCTTCTGGGAAAGGCCTGGTAGGTCGCCCACTGGGTGTTGCCGGCGCCCAGCACCGCGAACTTCAACCCCGCAAGGGATCCGGGCGCCAGCCCACCGCCGTCCAGCAGGTGGTCGAAGCGCTGCGCGTTGTCGGGCGCCTTGCCGTTGTAGCTCGCGGTGACAGCGACCAGCAGGCCGTCGGCGGGTACGTCCCCGGCGAGTTCGTCCAGCGTGCACAGCGTGGTCTCGAACCCGGACTGGCGGGCCCGCTCGGCCACCACGTGCGCGAGATCCTCGGTGCTGCCGAGATTGGAGCCGTACGCCACCCGCAGCGAAACCCCCACCGCCCGCACGTCCAACGTGGACGAGGCCGCCGCGGCACCGGCCTCGCCCGAGTCCTCCGCAGCCGCGACCGGGACCGCCCGCTCGTGCGGACGGCGCTCACGCACCCGTACGGTGAAACCCTCCGGCTTGATCGTCAACGTCTGCTTGACATGCATCCGGTAGGAGTGCGGGTCGGACAGCGCGAACCTCCGCAGCAGCAGGGCGAGCGCCAGCCGGGCCTCGGTGAGCGCGAACTGCCGGCCGATGCACGCCCGCTCGCCGTTGCCGAACGGCTTGTACGCGTGTGGGTGGTGCTCGGCCTTGCGCTCGGGCAGCCACCTGTCGATGTCGAACTCCTCCGGCCGCTCCCACGCACCCGGGTGCGTGTGCAGCGGGGCGAGCAGGACGCTGATCTTCTGCCCCTTCGCGACCGGATACCGCCCGCCGAGCACGGTGTCCTCGTACGCCGTGAGCCCGATGCCCGGAATCGGCGACCACAGGCGCAGCGTCTCATCGAGGATGCGCGGGATGACGTCCAGCTTCATCACGGTCTCGTACGTGGGAAGGCTGTCACCCGGCAGCAGCCGGTCGACCTCGGCGTAGGCCTGGGCGAGCACGTGCGGGTTGCGCAGCAGCAGGTACAGCGCGAACGACAACAGTCCGCTGGTGGTCTCGTGGCCGGCGATGAGGAACGTCAACACCTGGTTGCGGATGTTCTCGTCACTCAGACGCTCGCCGGTGACGGGGTCCGCGGCGTCCAGCATCAGGCCGAGCAGGTCGCTGCCACCGGTGCGTCCCTCGGCGCGGCGTTCGCGGATCACCTCGTCGACGAGGTTCTGCATGGTCTGGATGTCGTCGCGGTACGCACGGTCCTGCCCGCGGCGCATGCTGGTGACGAACGGCAGCTGGCGCATCCGCGTCATCGCCTCGACCAGCGCGTTGCCCATCGCCTGCAGGAACGGGTGCAACTCCTCGGCGTCGAAGGAGTTGAAGCGGTGGCCGAACCCGGTGAGGGAGATCGTGTCCAGGGCGAGCCGGGTCATGTCCTCGGCCATGTTGAGGTCGGCGCCCTGCCGGTGCTGCCACTTGCCGACGAGTTGCTCGGCGACCTCGAGCATCTGCGGGAAGTACGCCTTCATCGAGCGCTGACCGAAGGCCGGCATCAGGATCCGGTGCGCCTGGCCCCACGACGGCTCGTCAGACCGGGCGGTGAACAGCCCGTCACCGGCGAAGTCCCGGACGTGGCTGAGCGGCGGGTCGATCGGCTTGTGGAAGCGGGACTCGTCACACACCTCGGCCACCAGGTCGGGGTCGTGGACGAAGATCACCTGCCGGCCGGCGAGCTCCAGCCGGAAGATCCCCTCGGGATACTCCCGCGCCAGGGCGGCGAAGTGGGCGCTCGGCCCGTCGGCGGGCACCTGGAAGGTGTTGCCGAGCACCGGGACGCCACGCGGGCCGGGAATGGGGAGCAGGTCGGCCATGATCGTCACTTCCTCGTCGGGTTCGGGCCGCCCGGACGGACAGCCATACACCGTATGATCGTCTTACCATACACCGTATGGCTGATACGGTACGAGCCATGGTCATCAGGTCAGGCCGGCCCCGGCAGGCGCGGGAGCGCGAGCAGGCGCGGGAGCCCGAGCAGGCGAAGTCGCCGGAGAGCCGGGAGACCAAGGCGGCGCGGGCGGTTCGGAAGGAACCGCCCCACCTCACGCCCGAGCTCATCCACGCCACGGCGCTCGCGATGGTCGACGCCGACGGCATCGAGGGCCTGAGCATGCGCAAGCTCGCCGCCGCGCTGGACGTCAACCCGATGTCGCTCTACCACCACGTGCCGAACAAGGCGGCGCTGCTGCTGGGCATCTCCCAGCTGGCCGTTGCCGACCTGCGGATCGCGCCGGCGCGGGACGACACGCCCTGGCCGCGGCAGCTGCGCCAGATCGGGCACAGCTTCCGCGCGCTCGCCCACCAGCACAGCAACCTGATCGTCTACCTGCTGGCGCACCCGGGGTTCATCCAGCGCGAGGGACCGCTGTGGGGGGCGCTGTGTCACACGTTGCGGCGCGCCGGTCTTCCCGACGCCGAGGTAGGCCGGATCGGCAACGTGCTGTTGACGTTCGTCTCCGGCTTCGTCCTTGCCGAGATCAACGGCTCACTGGGTGACCTGCTCGACTCCGGCGACGCGGCGGAGATCGACCGCGGCTTCGAGGCCGGGCTGGACATCCTCGTCGCCGGCCTGGCCGCGCACGGCGCCTCGCCCGCGACCTGACGCGGGACCGACCCGGCCCGGCGCGAGCCGAAGGCGAGCTGAACGCGAGCTGCTCGCGAGCTGCTCGCGAGCTGATCCAGGCTGACCCGGGCTGACCTGGGCTGACCTGGGCTATCGCGCCGCCAGCGCGGCGGCGAGCTCCTCGTCGGACGGGTCGGGCAACGGAGGCCGTTCGACGCTCGCCAGGATCTCCCGCACCCGGCGCACGACCGCCGGGTCAGCCAGGATCTCCTCGGCCGGGGTGAGCATGCCGAGCAGCCGGACCTGGGCGCGGAACAGGTCGGGGTCGAAGCCGGCCGCCTGACGCAGCGAGGCCAGATCGACCCGCCCGTCCGCCGAACCACCCGAACCACCCGAACCACCCGGCCCAGCCGAACCACCCGGCTCCGCAGGCGTACGCCGGAGTTCCCTCCGCAGCGCGGCCAGCCGGGCGGCGTCGATCGCGGCCTGGTCGGCGAACCACGGCTCGATCCGGGTGGACGTCAACTCGTCCATCACCTTGGTGAGCTCCTCGACCGGATACTCCCCCACGGCGTCCGCCAGGTGGATCACCTGCTGCAGGGCGAACGCGATCCCGCGGGCGAACGTCGGGTTGGTGGTGCACAGCGAGTCGCCGACGGCGAGGATCCCGGTCGCGACGGGTACGCCGTCCACCACGAGCCGGCGCAGCGTGTTGTGCAGATCCCCCATCGGGTAGACGCCTGTCTCCGGCTCCATCACGTCCAGCCAGGCGGCGGCCTGCGGCACGGTGCGCGCGACGGCGGTGAAGACCGCGGGATCCCGTACCGCCTTGAACGCACGGTCCTCCGCCGGCGGCACGAGGCACATCCCCACCGTGTCGTGGTCGCAGCCGAACATCGCCAGCATGAACCTGCGCATCGGGAGGTTCACCATCATCGCCGGTGAACCGGGCAGCGTGGCGCCGGGCCGCAGCCGGTAGTAGCGGGTGTAGTAGGCGACGCCGCACTCGGCGGCGGTGAGCTCGGTGGGGCGCGCGCCGATCCCGCGCAACCACTGGTCGATGCGGGTACGCCGGCCGGACGCGTCCACCACCAGGTCCGCCTCGACGATCCCGGCGTCGGTGGTCACCCCGGTGACCCGCGGCGGGTCACCGGCGGCCGCCGTCAGGCCGGTGACCCGGACATCCGACCGCACGTCGACGCCCGGCTCCGCGGCGACCGAACGCCGGATCACCCAGTCGATCGTCGAACGCCGGAACAACAACATCGTGAGCTCGTCGTCGCCCGGCCGCGGCGACCGGTCGGCCAGGGTCGGTGGCATCTGCTGGGCGAGGGGATACTCCACGACACCGGCGTCCAGCCAGCCCGCGTACACGTCGGGAAGATGCCGGCGTACGGGCAACCACCCCAACGGCCGGATCACGTGCAACTGGACGATCTGGGGCGCACCGGCGCGGAACGCCGTCGCCGCGGCGGCCTCCGGGTCGCCGGCCGGCGTCAGGTCGTCGCGGTCGAGCACGACCACCTCGTGCCCGCGCCTGCCGAGAAGCATCGCCGCGACCAGCCCGGCCAGGCTGCCGCCGACCACCGCGATCCGCATGGCGGACCTCCCACTCGGACATCGCCCCGGCGTACGGCCCCGTACCGTCGACCACGGCGGCGGTGTCCATGGGGAACGTACATAGTGGCCGGCCGGTGCCGCAACGACCGAACGGCAACGATGCGGACTCGGGCGGCGGCCTCTCCCGGTATGCCCCGCACCCGACCGGGTTGTGGAATCGTCGGTGGCGACATGACCGAACCTCCCCGACCGCCCGGGCCGCCACCGGCCTTGCCCGCGCGAACGCCCCCGCCTCCGCACCGCCCACCGCCTCCGCACCGCCCACCGCCTCCGCCGACGCCGGCGCTCACCCTGCTGGCCCTGGGGTCGGGTGCGACCGACGCGCTCAGCTTCGCAGCCCTCGGTGGCGCCTTCACCAGCGTGATGACCGGCAACCTCGTACTCACCGGACTCGCCGCCGGAAAGGCCAAGCCGGCAGGGGATCTGCTGCCGTCGATCCTCGCCATCGCCGCGTTCGTCACCGGCGTGTTCCTCGTGTCCCGCCTGCTGCGCGCCGCGCGGTCCGGCCCGCAGGACCCGTGGCCGCCGCGGATCACCGTGGCGCTGGCGATCACGGCGGTCGCCCAGGGCTGCGTACTCACCGGCTGGCTGGTCACCGCCGGGTAGCCCTGCTGCTGGCGGTGGTGGCCGGCGCGGCCGGGGAGTCGGTGCTGCTGACCCATGCGCACCGGCTCGCCCCGGTGCTGCAGGTGAGCGCCGCCGTCGCGGTGGTGGCCCTCGGCCTGGTGCGCGACCTTCGCCAGAGACGGTCGGCGCGTACCGGCTGAAAGCCCTTGTAGGGAAGCGAATCCGCGAACCCGGACCGATTCGTACGAGCGTCGCGGAACGGACCGGCCGCAAGCTCCCGCGCTAGCATCGACAGGACGTACGCACTGTCAACGCCGGCTTGCGCGAGCCCAGACCCAGCCTGGAACCAGTCCGGACCCAGCCCAGATCATGCCTGCCGAACCCTGGGGATTCCTGCACCACGCACGCGTGGAGTTCCGCAAGCGGCCGATCGCCGAACGCCTGCGGGACTGGCGGGCCGTGCTCCAACTGCCGCTGACCGAGACCGCACGCACCCAGGCGGCGCGGTGCATGGACTGCGGGGTGCCGTTCTGCCACGCCGGCTGCCCGCTCGGCAACCTCATACCGGAGTGGAACGAGTACGTCGCGCGCGGGGAGTGGCACCGCGCCCTGGACTCCCTGCACTCCACCAACAACTTCCCCGAGTTCACCGGCTGGCTGTGCCCCGCGCCCTGCGAACCCGCCTGCGTCCTCGCCATCAACGCGAGCCCGGTCAGCATCAAACAGGTCGAGCTGGCGATCATCGAACACGCCTGGGCGCGGGACTGGGTGCGCCCGTGCCCGGCGCCGATCCGAACCGGTCGGCGGGTCGCGGTGGTGGGTTCGGGTCCGGCGGGCCTGGCCGCCGCGCAGCAACTGGCCCGCGCGGGCCACGACGTCCACGTGTTCGAACGCGACGATCGGATCGGCGGCCTGCTGCGGTACGGCATCCCGGACTTCAAGCTGGAGAAGCGGGTCGTCGACCGGCGGCTCGGCCAGCTCGCCGCGGAGGGCGTGCGGTTCCGGCCCGGCGTCGACGCCGGAACCGACGTGTCCGGTGAGTGGCTGCGGGCACGCTACGACGCCGTCGTCCTCGCGGTCGGAGCGCTGCGGCCACGCGAGGTGGACCTGCCCGGACGCGGACTCGCCGGGGTCCACCAGGCGATGGACTACCTGCCGCAGGCCAACCGGGTCGCGGCCGGCGACCTGCGTACGCCCACCATCGACGCGTACGGCCGCCACGTCGTCATCATCGGCGGTGGGGACACCGGGGCCGACTGCCTGGGTACGGCGAACCGGCAGGGCGCGGTGGAGGTCCGCCAGCTCGACCACAATCCGCGGCCACCCGAACTCCGCGACGACGACACCAACCCCTGGCCGCAGTGGCCCAGGGTGCACCGGGTCTCCCCCGCGCACGAGGAGGGCGTGGTGGAGGACTGGTCCCGCGAGGTGGTCGCCTTCGCCGGTGACGAGCAGGGTCACGTACGCCGGGTGCGGACGGCGGTGGTGGAGCGCCGGTTCGACGCGCACGGTCACCGGTGGTTCCACGTCGTACGCGACAGCGAGGAGGACCTGCCCGCCGAGCTCGTGCTGCTGGCCGCCGGGTTCGTCGGGCCCGACACGGTACCGCTGCTGGACCAGCTGGAGGTCCAGCTCGACCCGCGTACCGGCACGGTCCTGGTCGACGACGAGTGGGAGACGACCGCGCCGGGTGTCTACAGCTGCGGGGACGCCCAGCGAGGCGCGAGCCTGGTGGTGTGGGCGATCGCGGAGGGCCGGGCCTGCGCGGCACGGGTGGACCGCGCCCTCACCGGACGCGGTGTGCTGCCCGAACCGGTGGCGCCGTCCAGCCGGCCCCTCTGAGCAGGTACGTCGGGCCGGGCTGTGGACGGCCGGCCGCGGCTGGGGGTGGCGCCTGGCACGATGCTCTGAACACGCCCGCCCCAGGCCGGCACCGCTGACCAACAGCCCGGTGCGGCCGTACGAACGTCGTGCACGCGAAGTGGAGCTACACGTGACCGAAGCCTCCGAGGCAGCCCCCAACCCGGCCCAGCCGCCGACCGAGACGCCGACCGAGACGTCGGCACAGCCGTCGGCTCAGCCGGCCCGGACGCCGGGACAGCCGGGACAGTCCCCGGCCCAGTTGGCCACCGCCCTCAACCAGCGGATCGCCGAGGAGCTCGGTGTCCGCGAGGGGCAGGTGCGGGCCGCGGTGGAGCTGCTCGACGGCGGGGCCACCGTGCCGTTCATCGCGAGATACCGCAAGGAGGTGACCGGCACCCTCGACGACGCGCAGCTGCGCACGCTGGAGGAGCGTCTGCGTTACCTCCGTGAGCTGGAGGAACGCCGCGCCGCCGTCCTCGACTCGATCCGCGAGCAGGGCAAGCTGGACCCGGAGCTGGAGGCGCGGATCCTGGCGGCCGAGTCCAAGGCGCGGCTGGAGGACATCTACCTCCCCTACCGGCCCAAGCGGCGGACCAAGGCGCAGATCGCCCGCGAGGCCGGGCTCGAGCCGCTCGCCGACGCGCTGCTGGCCGACCCGTCGCTGGATCCGCGGGAGACCGCTGCCGGCTACGTCGACGCCGACCGGGGTGTGGCCGACGCCGGTGCCGCGCTGGACGGCGCCCGGTCGATCCTGGTCGAGCGGTTCGCCGAGGACGCCGACCTGATCGGCGAGCTCCGCGAGCTGGTGTGGTCGCGCGGCGGGCTGGTGACGAAGGTACGCGCCGGCAAGGAGGAGGCCGGAGCGAAGTTCGCCGACTACTTCGACTTCGCCGAACGGTTCACCTCGCTGCCGTCCCACCGGGTGCTGGCCGCGTTCCGCGGCGAGAAGGAGGAGGTTCTCGACCTCACGCTGGAGCCGGACGAGCCGACCGCGTCGACCGGTGACGGGCCGGGGGCGCCCGAGCTCGCCGCGGCGGGCCGCACCGCGTTCGAGGCCCGGATCGCCGACCGCTACTCCATCGTCGACCAGGGCCGGCCCGGCGACAGCTGGCTGGCCGACACCGTGCGGTGGGCCTGGCGTACGCGAATCCTGGTGCACATCGGCATCGACCTGCGGATGCGGCTGCGCCAGGCCGCCGAGGACGAGGCGGTCCGGGTGTTCGCGGCCAACCTGCGCGACCTGTTGCTCGCCGCTCCGGCCGGCACCCGGCCGACCATGGGTCTCGACCCGGGCCTGCGCACCGGCGTGAAGGTCGCGGTCGTCGACGGCACCGGCAAGGTGGTGGCGACCGACACCATCTACCCGCACGTGCCCGCCCGGCGCTGGGACGAGTCACTGGCCACGCTCGCCCGGCTGGCGCGTGAGCACCACGTCGAGCTGATCGCGATCGGCAACGGCACCGCCTCCCGGGAGACCGACAAACTGGCCGAGGACCTCATCCGCCGGCAGCCGGAGCTCACGCTCACCAAGGCGGTGGTGTCCGAGGCCGGTGCGTCCGTCTACTCCGCCTCCGCGTACGCCTCCGCCGAGCTGCCCGGAATGGACGTCTCCCTGCGCGGCGCGGTGTCCATCGCCCGCCGGCTGCAGGACCCCCTCGCGGAGCTGGTGAAGATCGACCCGAAGTCGATCGGCGTCGGGCAGTACCAACACGACGTGTCCGAGACCAAGCTGTCCCGCTCCCTCGACGCGGTGGTCGAGGACTGCGTCAACGCGGTCGGCGTCGACGTCAACACCGCGTCCGCACCGTTGCTCACCCGGGTGTCCGGCATCACCGAGGCGCTCGCCGCCAACGTCGTGGCACACCGCGACGCGCAGGGGCCGTTCCGATCCCGGCGGGCGCTGAAGGACGTTCCCCGGCTCGGGCCGAAGGCGTTCGAGCAGTGCGCGGGCTTCCTGCGCATCCCGCAGGGCGACGACCCGATCGACTCCTCCAGCGTGCACCCGGAGTCCTACCCCGTCGTACGCCGGATCCTGGCCTCGGTCGGCGGCGACCTGCGGGGCCTGATCGGCAACACCTCGACCCTGCGCGGGCTGAAGCCGTCGGACTTCGTGGACGAGACGTTCGGCCTGCCGACCGTCACCGACATCCTCGCCGAACTGGAGAAGCCGGGCCGGGACCCGCGGCCGGCCTTCCGCACCGCGACGTTCGCCGAAGGGGTGGAGGAGCTCACCGACCTCGTGCCCGGGATGGTGCTCGAAGGAGTGGTGACCAACGTCGCGGCGTTCGGCGCGTTCGTCGACGTGGGCGTCCACCAGGACGGCCTGGTGCACGTGTCGGCGATGTCGAAGAACTACGTCAAGGATCCGCGCGAGGTCGCCAAGCCCGGCGACATCGTGAAGGTCAAGGTGCTCGAGGTCGACGTCGCCCGCAAGCGGGTGTCGCTCACCCTGCGGCTCGACGACGAGGTCGGCGGCGAAGCTTCCGGCGGCACGCGGCCGGGTGGTTCGAGGTCTGGTGCGTCGAAGCCCGGCGGTTCGAGGTCTGGTGGCTCGAGGTCTGGTGGTTCGAGATCCGGTACGCCGCGATCGGGTGCGCCGCGGTCCGGTGGATCGAAGCCGGGCGGGGAAGCGCGTTCGGACCGCGGGCGGCGGGACGACCGCGGCTCGGGTCGGCGCGACGACTCCGGCCAGCGCGGCGGCACCGACACCGCACTGGCGGATGCCCTGCGGCGTGCGGGCCTGGTCGACAACGACCAGCGCGGGAAGAAGCGGTAGCTCCGGGGCTCCCTCAGACCGGTGGCCGGGCGGACCACGCCGATCCGTCCGGCCGGTAGGCAGGCGGGAGGGCCGGGAATGGCCACGCCGGGTCCGGTCGCCAGTGCAGCCACCTCGCCTCGAACGGACCGGTGCGAGCCTTCGCATGCGCCAGCACGGCGTGCGCGTGGTCTTCCAGGGTGCCGAGCAGTTCGCGGTCGAGCACACCCCGGCGGACCGCCTCGTCGAAGTCCTCGCGGTCTTTCCAGGCCCACGAGCCGTCCGGGCGTACCTGCACGTCGAGCACGAGGTCCATCGTCTGGATGCCGTCGGCCGTCCGCGTCGGCGGGAGCTCCAGGTTGACGTACCACCCGCGAAACTCCCCCGTCGCGGTCCACACGAGGATGACCCGCGCCCAGGTGTCCGGTGCGAAGAAGTGCAGTGTGCTCAGGTCGATCGATCGCTCGACGACCTTGTACACAAGGGTTTCCATCGCGAGCAGCTTGCACTCCGAACGCGAGACGTCCTCGCGCCCGGGGACGCCGACACTGCTCGCGTAGGTCGCGGTCGTACCGGCGGGAACGTGGGTGACGCACCAGTCGCCGTCCTCGACGACCACGTGCGGCACGGCACTCCACAGCTGGTCGCGCCAGCGTTCCTCGACGACCAGCGGTGTTCCCGGCCGCCAGGCGTCAGGGGAGTCAGAGGTGTCAGAGGTGTGCTGGAAAGGCATCGGATCAGTCCTCCGATTCTTCCGCGGAAGAATCCGGCACGTGTCGGACCTGGGCGCTAGACTCCACATCCCCCAAGCCGCCGCGAGTTCTTCCACCGGAGAACGCCACTCGCACGCAACGATCTTCGCGGCCCGGGAGTACTACCTTGCACGACCGGGCCGGTGTGCGCACCTGCCCTCCTGGGGTCCGCCGGTTTCGGGCGCGGCCTGACGAGATCTGGTGAAGGGGAGCACATGAACGCCGTTCGCGTCCGAGCGCGGCTGCACGCCAAGGCGGTGGCCGCACTCACCGGTGCGGTCCTGGTCGGAGCAGGCGTACTCGCGCCGTCGGCAGGCGCGACACCCGTCGCGCCGACACCGACGCCGACCGCAACCCCCACCGCATCGCCGACACCGACCGCCGCCCCGACGCCGGACCCCACCGGCACCGCCACCCCGACGCCCACGCCCACCCCCACCGCCGACAAGCAGCCCGCGCCGAAGGATCCCGCGACCGCGACCGCGGCCGACGCCGCCGCCGCGATCGAGGCCCGCTACCAGACACTCGGCGGGAGCACCGGCGTCCTTGGCGCCGCCACCTCGGCGGTCACCGCCGTCACCGGTGGCTACGTCCGCAGGTTCGAGCACGGCAGCATCTACTACTCCGACTCGACCGGCGCCTGGGACGTCCGCACCGGCCCGATGCAGAACTACTACGACTACCTGGGCGCCCAGCAGAGCAAGCTCGGCTTCCCGACCGGCGCGCAGTATGCCGGTGCGACGGCGGGAGCCCTGGTCCAGCGCTTCACCGGCGGACGCATCTACTACTCCGCGGCCACCGGCGCACGCGGCGTCTACGGCCCGCTGCTGGCGCGCTACCTCGCCCTCGGCGGCGAGGCCGGCAAGCTCGGCCTGCCCACCCACGGCGAGGGGTCGGCGCAGCCCGCCGGCGCCCGGCTCAGCGCGTTCGAACACGGCCGCATCTACTGGTCGTCGTCGACCGGCGCATGGGACCTGACCGGCGTGATGGAGGCCTACTTCGTCAAGCTCGGCGGTTCGGGAAGCCCGCTGGGTCTGCCCACCGGCGCGGCCTACTCGGCGCCGGGCGGCGTCACCGTGCAGAACTTCGTCAAGGGCCGGGTCTACCACTCCGGGACCACCGGCGCGCAGGGCGTCTACGGCGCGACCCTCACCCGCTACCTCCAGCTCGGCGGATCGAGCGGCGTCCTCGGCCTGCCCACCGTGGCCGAGAAGGCCGGCAAGAAGGCGGGCTCCCGGGTCACCGTTTTCAGGAATGGCCGAATCTGGTACTCCAGCACGACCGGTGCCCGTGAGGTTCGCGGCGTCACCCTCGCGCGCTACCTCTCGATCGGCGCCGAGGCGTCTCGGATCGGCCTGCCGAACACCTACCACAAGCCGACGTCGTACGGCGACTGGCAGGGCTTCGAGTACGCCGCGATGAAGTACTACTCCTCGACGAAGAAGGCCTATGTCCGGATGCCGTTCACGGTGACGTCGAGGACGCCGAGCGCCTCCGACATCCCCTACACCTACCGCAGCGGCTGCCCGGTCGGGCCGTCGTCGCTGCGGATGCTGAAGGTGACCTTCCGGAACTTCTCCAACGACGACCAGTACGGCACGATCGTGGTGCGTTCGACCGTCGTCGGCGACATCACCGCGATGTACCGCGCGGCCTACGACAACGGCTGGCCGTTCCGCCGGGTCAACCCGGTCGACGTCTACCAGGGTGACGACATCAAGGCGATGGCCGCCGACAACACCTCGGCCTTCAACTGCCGCAAGGTGACCGGCAACCCGTACAAGCTTTCCCAGCATTCTTACGGAAATGCCATCGACATCAACACCTACGAGAATCCGTACGTCACCGCGTCCAACGTCTACCCTGAGGGTTCGGACACGTATCTCAACCGTGGCAACAAGCGCAAGGGAATGATCCTTCGCGGTGACCCGGTCGAGTCCACGCTGCGAAGCCGGGGCTGGCCGTGGGGCGCCCGCTGGAGCTACCCCGACTACCAGCACTTCTCCGAGAACGGCGGCTGAGCAGTGCAGCGAACCCGACAACTCCTCGCCGGCCTGGCCATCGGCGGACTCGCCCTGGCCTGCGCCGCCTGCGGGTCCCCGGCGACGGACACCACCAACGCCGCCGAGGGCACCAGGACGGCCAAGCCCACCGCGGCCGCGGACCAGGCGCGCGCCAAGGCCGCCGATCCGCCCATGCCCACGCCGCCCGCCACCACGGCCGGGCCGCTCACCCGAAAGAACCTCCCCGCTGCCGACCGGCTCGGGTCGGGCTTCAAGCCCTACACCGAGCCGGACGCTCCCGAGGAGGGGTTCGTCTCCAACGGTCAGCCGGTCCGCCAGCGTGACCCGAAGGAGGTCGCGGCGTCGATCGTGCCGCTGGGATGTCCCGGCGTCGACCAGCTGCCGCCGCTGCCGGTCCCGGCGAACGCACTGGAGCAGACCTACCGCGTTCCCGGGCGCCAGGCCGCGGTGGCGCTGGTCCTCGACTACCGCTCGGAGGCGTCGGCGGCGCGGTTCGTCGACGGGCTGGCGGACATCCTCGCCAAGTGCACCCCACCGTCGGCCAAGGCCAAGCTCCTCACCGCGAGGACGGTCGCCAAGCTGGACCGGCCGGACGCCCGGACGCTGTTCGACTCCCGGCACGACGAGGGCCCCCGCGCCACCCCGGGCTGGTGGGACGAGACCGTCGTACAGGAAGGGCGTCGAGTCGGCCTGGCCATCGTCCAGCGCGGAACCCGCGAGGCGAAGATCGACCACACCGCCCTCGCCGGTTACCTGAGGTCGCTCCTCACCCGCTGACCCACCACATCCGCTGACCCGCCACACCCGCCGACCTGCAACCTGACGCGGCGTCGCGACAGTAACCCCGGTCGCGGCGCCGCGTTTGCGTTTCCTCCTTTGGCCGCACGACCTGCTCAGGGCGTGTCAATCTCCGCATGACACGCACCTGACACCAGGTGCCGCATCGCACGTCGGGGGGACTGGCGATGAACGAGGAAACAACGCGTGCCGTCGGCAGACGTGCGGAGAGCAGACGTCCGGAACGCCGGCGTCCGGCGGCGGTCCGCGGAACGCTCCCGATCCTGCTGGTGCTCCTCACCTGTGTGCTGGGTCTGTTCCTGCCGCCGGGTTCGGCGCTCGCAGCGAGTGCGCCTGGTCCGGCGGTGACCCCGGAAGCCGCGATCGAGGCCCGCTACCAACAGCTCGGCGGCCCGGCCGGCGTGCTCGGCCCGGCCACGTCGCCGGTGGAGGCGGTCCCGAAGGGGTACCACCGCGTCTACGCCAACGGCCACATCTACTACTCCCCGGCCACCGGGGCGTGGGAGGTGCTCCAGCCCTTCCTCGCCTACTACCTCGGCCTCGGCGCCTCGGCCGGTGCCCTCGGCCTGCCGACCAGTACGGCGTACACCTCAGGACGTGGCGCCAGGGTGCAGAACTTCTACCACAGCAGGGTTTACTGGACCTCCGCGACCGGCGCACAGAGCGTCTACGGGCCGACGCTCGCGCGGTATCTCGCCCTGGGTGGCTCGGCCGGCTCGATGGGAGTTCCGACCGTCTCCGAACACGCCGGCAAGCGGCCGGGAGTACGCGTGACCGGCTTCTCCAGCGGCCAGATCTGGTACTCCCCGAGCACCGGCGCCCGCGAGGTACGCGGCTCGATCCTGGCGAAGTACCTCCGGCTCGGCGCCGAGGCGTCCTGGATCGGCATACCCACCGGCTACATGCGGGGCACGTCGTACGGCTACCGGCAGGACTTCCAGCACGCGTCCCTGCAGGCCATCCACAGGAGCAGAGGGGTCTTCATCCGGGTGTCGTTCGCCACCTCGGTACGCACCCCTCGAGCGAGGGACATTCCCTACACCTACCGCAGCGGTTGCCCGGTGCCGCCGTCCGGGCTGCGCATCATGACGGTGCCGTTCCGCAGCTTCAACGGTGACGACCACCTCGGCCGGATCGTCCTCCGCGCCGACGTGGTGAGCGCGATCCGGACCGTGTTCAGGTACGCCCACGCCAACGGGTGGGTGATCCGCAAGGTCTACCCGGTCGACAAGTACCGCGGCAGCGACGAGGCCTCGATGGCCGCCGACAACACCTCGGCGTTCAACTGCCGCAAGGTGACCGGCAACCCGTACAAGCTGTCCCAGCACTCCTACGGGAACGCGATCGACCTCAACACGTTCGAGAACCCCTACGTCACGGCGAGCCAGGTCTACCCGCCGGGCTCGGCCACCTATCTCGACCGTGGCAACGTGCGGCCGGGAATGATCGTGCGCGGCGACCCGGTGGAACGCACCTTCCGCGGGCTGGGCTGGCCGTGGGGCGCGCGCTGGGCCTACCCCGACTACCAGCACTTCTCCTCCAACGGCCGCTGACGTACGGCGCCGGCGCAGTGGCTGTCAACCCAAGCTTGCGCCGGCGATCCGGTCAGGACTTCGTGAGCTGCCGCCACAGGAACTCGTAGGAGAGTGCGTTGCGGAACGCCAGCTGCTCGTTGTCGGCCGCCGCACCGTGGCCGCCCTCGATGTTCTCGTACGACGCCACGTCGTAACCGAGGTCGCGCATCCGGGCGACCATCTTGCGGGCGTGCCCGGGGTGCACCCGGTCGTCGCGGGTCGAGGTCATGAACAGCGTGGGCGGGTACGGCTTGCCGGCACGGACGTTCTGGTAGGGCGAGTACTTCGAGAGGAAGGCCCAGTCGCCCTCGTCGTCGGGGTCGCCGTACTCCGCCATCCACGAGGCCCCGGCCAGCAGCCGGTGGTAGCGCTTCATGTCCAGCAGCGGAACCTGGCACACGATCGCGCCGAACAGCTCGGGATAGCGGGTGAGCATGACGCCCATCAGCAGGCCGCCGTTGCTGCCGCCCTGGGTGCCCAGCCGGGCGGGCTCGGTGATGCCGCGGGTCACCAGGTCGCGGGCGACGGCGGCGAAGTCCTCGTAGGCACGCGGGCGGTTCTCCCGCAGCGCGGCACAGTGCCAGCGCGGGCCGTACTCCCCGCCGCCGCGGATGTTGGCGACGACGTAGGTACCACCGCGGGCCAGCCAGGCCCGCCCGGTGGCGGCCTGGTAGCCGGGCAGGTTGGAGATCTCGAAGCCGCCGTAGCCGCCGAGCAGGGTCGGCGAGTCGGCTGCGGGCCGCTCCGGGCCGACCACGAAGTACGGCACCTGGGTGCCGTCGTCGGAGGTCGCGAACAACTGCCGCACCAGAAGGCCTTCGGTGCCGAACATCGCCGGGGCCTGCTTGACGGGTTCGAGGTCACCGTCGACCGTGCCGTACCGCAGCGTCGCCGGCTCGGTGTAGCCGCTGGTCTGCAGGAAGAACTCGTCGTCGTCGTGCGGGTCGGTGCCCACCTGCCCGACGCTGCCGAACTCGGGTACGCCGGACAGCGGCTGCCGTGTCCAGCCGGAGTTGACACCCTGAGTCTCGGCGCCGCCACCCGCGTCACCGGTCGCCGCCGGCGGGGTGAGCACCTCCAGCCGGCTCTTGACGTCCGAGAGCGTGTTGAGGATCAGGTGGTGGCGGGTCCACGCGGACCCGACCAGCGACGTGTGCTCGTCCGGCTCGAACAGCACTGTCAACGTGCGCTTGCCCGCCCGGAACTCCTCGAACGGCGCGGCCAGCAGGGCGCCCGCGGGATAGGTCGTCCCGTCGACCGTCCACGGCGTGCGGGTGACGACCATCAGCCAGTCACGCTCGACGTCGACCTCGGCGTCGTTGGGTACGTCGATCCGCTCCAGGTCGGCAGCGTCGGCAGCGCCAGCAGCGCCGGTGCCGGTGCCGGTGCGCAGATAGGTCTCGCCGCTGTAGAACTCGATCCGGCGCCGGACGAAGTCGCGTTCGTACCCCTCCGTAAAGTCGTGCCCGGCGTAGGCCAGCACGTCGTCGGGCTTGCCCTCGAAGACGGTCTCCGCCTCCGCCAGCGGGGTGCCGCGCCGCCATTCCTTCACGACGCGGGGATAGCCGGACGAGGTCAGCGAACCCGGCCCGAAGTCGGTGCCGACGTAGATGCGGTCGGCGTCGATCCAGCCGACGAAGCTCTTCGCCTCGGGCAGCTCGAACCCGCCCTCGACGAACGTGCGGGTCTGCAGGTCGTACTCGCGGACGACGGTCGCGTCCGCGCCGCCACGGGACAGCTCCACCAGCGCCAGCCGCAGCTCGGGGCGCAGCACCGGCGCACCCTTCCACACCCAGCTCTCGCCCTCGTCGGCGGCGAGCCGGTCGACGTCGAGGAGCACCTCCCACTCGGGGTGGTCGGTGCGGTAGGACTCCAGGGTGGTCCGACGCCACAGGCCGCGCGGGTGTTCGGCGTCCTGCCAGAAGTTGTAGAGCAGGCCGCCGCGGCGGGCGACGTAGGGGATCCGGTCGTCGGAGTCGAGCACCTCCCGGATCTGCGTACGCAACTCCTCGAACCGCTGCCCGGTGGCGAGGCCGGCAAGGGTCTCGTCGTTGCGCTCGCGCACCCAGGCCAGCGCCTCCTCGCCGGTGACGTCCTCCAGCCAGAGGTACGGGTCGGCGGCCTCCTCCCCTGACCCGGAGGTTTCGGGGGACGCGGAGGTCGCGGGCTGCTGGTCGTCGGCGGGCCGGGCGGCGTCAGTCATACCGGCCATTATGTCCGGGCGTCGAGCCCCACCACGTGGGCCATGAGGTCCACGGACGTGGCGAAGAACGGCGCGTCGTCGGTGAACGCCCCCTTCAGATGGCCGAAGAGCTCGAGGCTGACCGCGCCGAAGACCTGGGTCCAGGCGATCACGGACCGTATGAGGATCGTGTCCGGCAGGTCCTCCAGCCCGGTCGCCGCGGCGAGGTGCGCGGCCTGCGCGGCCATCTGCGCGGACAGGGCCGGCGCCTCGGCACCGGCGGGATCCCCGAGCGCCCCGGCCCCTTCCGGTGCACCGGTCTCCCTCAGGGCACCGGCCGCCCACGCGTCGCGGACGACCCCCAGCAGAAGGTACGGCAGCCGGGTGCCCGCCTCGATCGTCTCCTCGGGCGCGGCGTATCCGGGTACGGGCCAGCCGTAGACCAGGGCGTACTCGTGCGGGCTTTCGTGCGCCCAGCCCCTCACGGCGTGGCAGATCGCCCGCCACCGGCCGAGGAAGTCCCCGGCCGGCACCTTCGCCTGCGCCGCCTCGGCCCGGTCGGCGAGTGCGGCGTACGCGTCGATGATCAGCGCCGTCAGCAGCGCGTCCCGGCTGGGGAAGTAGCGGTACAGCGCCGACGACGCCACCTCGAGCTCACGGGCGACCGCGCGCATGGACAGGGCCGCGGCGCCCGACTCGGCGATCTGCCGGCCGGAGATGTCCAGGATGTCGCGGATGAACGCGGCCCGGGCACGCTCTCGCGGACCGGGGGCCTTCCTGGTGGCGCTCCTGGGCGTGGGGTTCTTCGGCGCGGCACTCCTGGGCGTGGGCACGGGCGCAGTCTGCCACAACCGTGAGCGTCGCTCTCTTTCGAGAGCACCGCTCTTGACAGTTCCCCCCTCGGCAGAGGACAGTGCTCTCAGGCGAGAGCACTGCTCTCGTTTTCTGATCCGGTTGGTACGAGAGACGAGGACTACCATGGCCGGCGGCATCACGACGAACAGCATCGCCACGAACGACATCGCAGCGAACGGCATCACCACGGCGGTCGCCCGGGTCAACTTCGCCGCCATCTTCGCGCTCGAACTCGCCGCACTCGGCGCCCTCGGCTACGCGGCATCGCGCGGGACGGCCCCGCTGGCGGTGCGGATCGCCCTCGGCATCGGCGTACCCCTCATCGCCGCTGTGTTGTGGGGCCTGTTCGCGGCGCCGAAGGCGCCGTTCGGCAACCCGGCCGTCATGGTCGCGGTGAAGGTGCTGGTGTTCGGGAGCGCCGCGATCGGGCTGGTTCTCACCGGCCACCGACCGCTCGGCGTGGCGTTCGCGGGCGTGGTCGTCCTCACCGCCGTACTGGCCCACGTCCTGCCGTCCCCCGACCCGACCAGCACGACCAGCACGACCAGCACGACCAGCACGGCCGACCACTCCGCTCCCGCCGCGCCCCCGACCCGGTGACAGCGAGGATCAGGCCGCGGACAGCGGGCCGGCCAGCCGGAACGAGATGCCGGCCGGATCGGCCACGCAGGCCAGCCGTCCGTGCGGGCTGTCCCAGGGTTCGCGTTCGACCCGCCCGCCCTGCCGGCGTACCTTCCCGACCGCCTGGTCGGTGTCGGCCACCGCGAAGTACGTGATCCACTGCGGCTCCACCTCGGTGGTCTCCCGCCGGCTGCACACGTCGTGCCCGCCGGCCTTCCAGACGGTGACGCCCGGGTCGGCCGGCGCCTGCGCGTCGTAGTCGAAGATCGCCCGGTAGAAGGCGTCGGCGACCGCGCCGTCAGGGGTGGCGAGCTCGTTCCAGGTCACCGCGCCCGGGTCGCCCCACAGCCCGGCGCCGGTGTGGCCGCGCCCGTGCCACATGCCGAACGTCGCACCGGTCGGGTCGGCGACGAACGCCATCCGCCCGCTGTCGGCCACGTCGACCGGCTGCACGATCAGCTTGCCGTCGTGCTGGGCGGCCACCCGGGCCGCGGCGTCGACGTCCGGCGTGGCGAGGTAGACGTTCCACATCGGGTGTGCGCCGTCGCCCGGCTGCGGAGGCATCAGCGCCGCGACCGGAATGTCGTTCAGCAGGCACATCGTGTAGTGGCCGTAGTCGCGGCCCTGGTCGGCGAACGCCCAGCCGAAGACCGAACCGTAGAAGCGGCGCGCCACCTCCAGGTCGGGCACCGTCGCGTCCACCCAGCAGGGGCTGCCGACGGCGAAGCTGCTCGGCTTGATCACGGTCTCCCCCTCGGCCGGCCCGTGGTGGCCGGCACGGGCGTGCGGCCACCACCAGCGTCGCACCGAGAGGGAATCCCCATGCCCGGAACGCGAACCGTCACCCCGGACGGAGGACGGGCGTTCCGGGCGGATCGCCCGAAGGCGGGCCCAGAAGGCTCAGCCGACCCGGGCCGCCAGGAGTTCGGCGATCTGCACGGTGTTGAGGGCGGCGCCCTTGCGCAGGTTGTCGTTCGACACGAACAGCGCCAGGCCGTGCTCGACCGTGGGATCGCGGCGCACCCGGCCGACGTAGGACGGGTCCTGACCGGCGGCGAGCAGCGGGGTGGGCACGTCCACCACCGTCACGCCGGGCGCCGCGGCGAGCAGCTCCAGCGCCCGGGCCGGGGTCAGCTCGCGCTCGAACTCGGCGTTGATCGACAGCGAGTGGCCGGTGAAGACCGGGACGCGTACGCAGGTGCCGGAGACGGGCAGGTCCGGGATGTCCAGGATCTTCCGGCTCTCGTTGCGCAGCTTCTGCTCCTCGCCGGTCTCGTAGCTGCCGTCGTCGACGAGGCTGCCGGCCAGCGGCAGGACGTTGAACGCGATCGGCTGGGCGAACTGCGACGGCGGCGGGAAGTCGACCGCGGCGCCGTCGAAGGTGAGGGCCGCGGCGTTGCCGGCGGTCTTGCGTACCTGCTCGTCGAGCTCGGTGACGCCGCTGCCGCCCGCGCCGGACACCGCCTGGTAGGTGCTGACGATCAGCCTGCGCAGCCCGGCCGCCTGGTGCAACGGCGACAGAACGGGCATGGCGGCCATCGTGGTGCAGTTGGGGTTGGCGACGATGCCCTTCGGGAGCGACGCCAGCGCGTGCGGGTTGACCTCGGAGACGACCAGCGGCACCTCGGGGTCCATCCGCCAGGCCGAGGAGTTGTCCACCACGACCGCGCCGTCGGCGGCGACCTTCGGCGCCAGCTGCTTCGACGTGGCGGCTCCGGCGGAGAACAGCACGACGTCCAGACCGGCGTACGACGCGGTCTCGGCGTCCTCCACGATCACCTCGCCGCCCAGCCACGGCAGCGCCCTCCCTGCCGACCGGGCGGAGGCGAAGAAGCGCACCTCCTCGACCGGGAAGCTGGCCTCGGCCAGCAACTGCCGCATGACTCCACCGACCTGGCCGGTGGCTCCCACTACTCCAACGCGCATGGTCGAAAGGCTACGAGGTCGCCCCCGGGCCCCGCACGGCGGTTTCGCACAGTGGGACCGGACCCCGACCGACCAGCCCCGGCCTGCCCAACCCAACCCAACCGGCCAGGCGATCACTCACCGGGCTCGGGGTCCGGGCCGGGCGCCCGGGCGTAGGCGACCACCCCCACCGCGAACAGGGCGAGGAGTACGCCGAGCACCGGGATCGCCACCGTGGGCGCGACCGGCAACCGGCCGGCCACCCCCAGGGCGAGGGCGGCGACCAGCGCGGTCCCGGCGACCACCGCCGCCCACCGGGTCAGCCAGCGGCGCAGCACCGAACCGGCGACCACCGCGTCCAGCGGGAGGACGGCCGCGAGCGCGCTGCCGGTGTGGTGGAGGTACGCCGCGCCGGCCAGCACGACCAGCGCCCACCAGGACCCGGAGGAGTCGAACGCCGTGGTGCGCACCAGCCAGCCCGCCATGGCGAGCAGCTCCAGCGCCAGCACGACCCAGGTGCCCGGCAGCACGGCCGGGACCAGCGCCAGCGCCGCGCAGATCAGCAGCGACAGCGGCCCGAGGACGGCGGCCGGCAGGACGAGTACGAGTGCCGCGAAGCCGCTCACCGCGACCACGGCCCGCACCAGCAGGGCGCCTCGCCGGACCCGTCGGGTGGCGTCCCCGACTCCGGTCAGCGCGTCCCGCAGCATCCCGGCGTAGCTCATCGCGGGGCCGCCGCTCGCCGGGAGACGTCGCGCAGCGCCTGGTCGAGGGAGCCGGCGCCGGCCCAGGTGACGGTGGGTACGCCGTGTTCGAGCAGCTGGGCGACGGTGTTGCGCCGTTCCAGCCGCCACAGCCCGAACGCCACCGGCGTCCAGGGGTTCTCCCGGTCCGGCCGGGCAGAGTCGGGCAGCGTGTCGACGGCGAGCACGGTCCGGCCGCTGCGTGCGAGCCGGGCCAGCAGCGCCACACTGCGGTGGTCGAGCAACGGCGTGAGGACCACCAGCAGCGCCTGCTGCGGCAGGATCTGCCGGGCGAAGATGCCGGCCGACGGATCGTGCGGACCCTCTCCCGCCCGGATGGCGAGCAGCCACTCCAGCGCGGCGACGAAGTGCCGGCGGCCGGAGCCGACCCGCAGGGCGCGGTTGCGGCCGCCGTACTCCAGCAGCCGCACCCGGTCGCCGCGGCCGAGGTAGTGCTGGGCGATCCCGGCGGCGGCCCGCACCGTCGTGTCGAGCACGCTCGGCGCGCCGTCGATGCCCTCCGAGCGGCCGGCCTCGTGGAGTACGTCGAGAACCAGCACGAGCTCGGCGTCCCGGTCGGACAGGGTTTGTGCGACGTGGAGTTCGCCGGTACGCAGGGAGGCGCGCCAGTCGATCCGCCGCAGCCGGTCACCGGGTGCGAACTGCCGGATGCCGGCCAGCTCGCCGCCCTCGCCGAACCGCCGGGACCGGTGCACACCCACCAGGCCGGCGGCGTTCGGCATCGCCTCGTCGGCGGCGAACGGCTCGGTGCGCGGGAACACGCGTACCGCAAGGGAGTCCGAGGTCACCGGGGCGCAGGTCAGCAGCCCGTCACAGGCCGCCGCGCGCACCCGCACGGGAGGAACGACGTAGCGGCCCCAGCGCGCGAGCTGTCCGGTGAGGGTGAACCGTGTGCCCGCGTCGGCCGGCACCGCGCCCGCGTGGGTGCGGGCGCGGGTCCGGTCGCGCAGCCAGGGCGGCTGCTCGCGTTGCACCAGTGCGACGTCGAAGGCGGCCCCGCGAGCCCGCACGTCGACCAGGACGTGCAGGTCGGCGCCCTCCACCAGGTCGCCCGCGACCGCCGGGTCCGCGCCCTCGGCGGCGCTCACCCCGACGACGGGCAGCCCGCGCGGCCGGCGCAGCAGCGCCGCCGACGTACCCACCGCGAACGGCGTGGCGAGCACCACCAGGTCCGCCCGGCCGGTGAGGACGGCGGCGACCAGCAGCGCGAGGGTGACCACCAGCGCGCGGCGCAACGCCGGCGTCGGCGACCAGCCCGGGGAGTCGCCGCCCGACGGCCGGAGACGATCCCGAAGACGAACCCGGAGGAGCTCCGGAAGGGGGATGCGCACGCCGGCCCGTTCAGCCCGTGTAGGTCGGCAGGGCCGCGCTCGCCGGCGCCGGCACGGTCGCGAGGGCTTCGGCCACCACCTGGGCCGGGTCGATCCGCTGCAGCCACATCTCCGGGCGCAGCGTGATCCGGTGGGCGAGGGCGGGTACGACGACGTCCTTCACGTCCTCGGGCACCACGAAGTCGCGGCCGTCCAGCACCGCCTTCGCCCGGGCCAGCAGCAACAGGGCCAGCGAACCCCGCGGCGAGGCGCCCACCAGCACCCGCTGGTCGGACCGGGTCGCGCGGACCACTTCCACGACGTACCGGCCGATGGAGTCCTCGACCGCGACGTCTTCCAGCGAACGCTGCATGGCCACCAGCGTCGCCGGGTCGACCACGGGTGCGACCCGTGCCTCCTCCTGCCGGCGCGACATCCGGCGGCGCAGCACGTCGAACTCCTCCTCCGACTCGGGGTAGCCGAACGACACCCGCAGCAGGAACCGGTCCAGTTGCGCCTCAGGCAGCGGGTAGGTGCCCTCGTACTCGATCGGGTTCGCGGTGGCCAGCACGTGGAACGGCGTGGGCAGCAGGTGGGTCTCGCCCTCGACCGACACCTGGCGTTCCTGCATCGCCTCCAGCAGCGCGGCCTGGGTCTTCGGTGGCGTGCGGTTGATCTCGTCGGCCAGCAGCAGGTTGGTGAAGACCGGCCCGCGCCGGAACGTGAAGTCGTGGGTGCGCTGGTCGTACAGCGAGGAGCCGGTCACGTCGGCCGGCAGCAGGTCGGGGGTGAACTGGATGCGCCGGAACTCCACCCCCAGCGCCTGCGCGAACGTCCGCGCGGTGAGGGTTTTCCCCAACCCTGGAAGGTCTTCCAGCAGTACGTGCCCGCCGGCGAGGATGCCGGCGAGGACGAGTTCGAGCGCTCCCCGCTTGCCGACCACGACACCGGACACGGCGTCAAGTACCTGTTGACAGCGTTCACTCACGGTCGGAATCGGCAACTCTGGTTGGCTCACAGGTCCTCCACCTCGGCGATGACGTCGGCCAGCTCACCCGGCGAGGGCGGCCGGCGGGACTGGGTGGTGGTGAGCAGATCCCACATCCGGGCGCCCACCAACTCCCGGCTGCGGTCGGGTTGGCCGTCTCGGGTCACACCGTGCCCGACGCGCAGCCGCTCGTCGACCACCGCGGCGATCGCGGGCCGGACGACGCGCTCGTAGTAGTCGCGGTCGCCGCGCATCAGGTCCAGTCGTTCCTCCCAGCGGCGGACGTCGGCGAACGGCCGGTCCGGTACGCCGTACACCGTCCCGGAGGTGTCCTCGCGCACCAGCGCCCGCCCGGCCGGCGGCGGGGTGAACGCGCGGACGAGCAGCCGGCCGAGCACGACGACGAGCACCACGGCGAGACACAGCGGGTACGGAACCCGGGCGTGGAAGACGAGCACCAGCAGGGCGTACGCCAGTCCGGCCGCCGCCGCGGTGACGACGAGGCCGCGCAGCACGCCCGGCACCCGGCGCGCCCACCCGTTCACCGGACCACGCCCCGCGACTCCTGGCCGGCGGCGAGTTCGGTCCGCAGCCGGCCGAGCGCCTCCCGCGCCTGGGTACGCATCGACTCCTCGACCTCGCCCGGTGCGTACCGCGCCCGGCGGTACAGGTCCGCGCACCCGCGCAGCACCGGCGCGCTGACCCGGTGCGAGGCCAGCATCCTGGCCACCAGGTCACCGGGGGTGTCGGCCGGCGCGCGCGGTGTGCCGGCCTCTGCGGCCGCCGCCTCCAGCCGCAGCCAGCAGGCGATCACCGCCCGGCGCGGGTCGGTTCCGTCGTCGTCCAGTTCCTCGATGCCGGCGTCCACGGCGGCCCGCAACCGCTGCCCGGTCTCGTCCTCGATCTCCACCGGCAGCGGGGCGACGTCCACGTCCTCGCGGTCTCGCGGGGTCCGGTTGCGCAGGTAGAGCCGGACGAGGTGGACCACCAGCACGACCAGCGCGGCCAGCAGGAGTACGCCGAAGACCGCCGGGACCCAGGCCAGCCATCCCGGAGCGGACACCGACGGCGGCGCGGTGCTCACCGTCGGCGTCGGGGCCGCGGTGGGTCCCGCGGTCGGGGGTGGCGGCGGGGTCACCACCCGCTGCCCGCGACCGGGCAGCGGCAGTCCGGTGACCTCCGGTCCGGACATCGCGGCCACCACGACCAGCAGGCCGAGCAACCCGGCGACGGCGACCACCGGCAGGACACGGCGTACGGCCGCGCCGACGTCGCTCACCACCGATCGCCTCGTCCCTTCCGGCCCGGCCCTCCGTCGCACCGGAGGCTGCTCATCCCGATGACCCTAGGCTCTGAACGCAGCAGGGACGAGGAGCGCCCGCGTGCCGGGTCCGCCATCGGCCGCCGCTGGCCCGGCGTGGGACCCTGCGAGATGCTGGCACTCCCCCGAACCGCAGGAGACGACACGTGATCACGGTGATCGGCGAGGCGCTCATCGACCTCGAGGGCGACGACCAGGGCGTCTTCCGCGCCAGGCCCGGCGGCGCCCCGTTCAACGTCGCGGTCGGCCTGGCCCGGCTCGGCGTTCCCACGGCCCTGCTGGCCCGGCTGTCGGAGGACGCCTTCGGCGCCCGGCTGCGCGCGCACCTCGCCGCCAACGACGTGTCGACGCGGTACGCCGTGACCGCGAGCGAGCCGACCACGCTCGCGTTCGTGTTCCTGGACCCGCACGGCTCGCCGCGGTTCGAGTTCTACTGCAACGGCACCGCCGACTGGCAGTGGACCGCGCAGGAACTCCCCGACCCGTTCCCCGCGGAGGTGACCGCGGTGCACACCGGGTCGCTCGCCCTCGCGCTGGAGCCCGGCGCGAGCGTGCTGGAGAAGCGGCTCGCCCGCGAACGCGACCGCGGCGCGGTGACGATCAGCCTCGACCCCAACATCCGCCCGCACCTGCAGCCGGACCGGGACGCCGCCCGCGATCGGGTCGAGGCCCAGCTCGGTTCCGCACACCTGGTGAAGGTCAGCGCGGACGACCTCGGCTACCTGTATCCCGGCACCGATCCGGCCGACGTCGTACGCCGGTGGTGCGAGCGCGGCCCGGCGCTGGTGGTGGTGACCCTCGGCCCGGACGGCGCGTTCGCCGCCGGCCCGGCACAGCCGCGGGTGGACGTCACCGCCCCGGTGGTGTCGGTGGTGGACGCGGTCGGCGCCGGCGACGCGTTCAGCGCCGCACTGCTCGCGGGGCTGCACGACCACGACCTGCTGCCCGCTCTGCGGCAGCCGCGGCCGACGCTGCCGGAGGAAACGCTGCACGGCCTGCTCACCCGGGCCGCCACCGCCGCGGCGCTCACCTGCACCCGCCCGGGCGCGGATCCGCCGCGGGCCGACGAGCTCGCCGACGTCATTCTCTGAACGTTCGACAGACACCGCGGGCCTCGCGGCCTCCACAACCCGAACGCGGCTTGACGTCCTGACACCCGCCGCGGTTTCCCGTACGTCCTCACCCGCCCTCACACGCCATCACATCGATGAACAAGCGTGCCCGATTCGTGACCGCCGACCGCCCGCTTGCCGCCTATCGTTCCAACCGGCTTGATCGACAGCGTCGGCCCGGACGTCAGCGCCGGCGGCATCGCGAACGCATCGCAGGCAAGCAAGCCGGCAACCAACCAAGCCGGCAAGGAACACAGCATCGGCATCTCCACATCGACGGGTGAGCGACGTGCGCGGCCGGCACGGGTGAGCAGGGGCCGCGGACAGGGAGTGGGTTGGCATGCGATACAGGAGGTTGGTGGCGGTCGTCGGGGCACTCGCTCTCGGCCTGACCGCCTGCGGTGGGGGCAAGACTCCATCCCAGGAAGCGGCCCAGCAGGACAAGCAGCAGCAGAACGAGTCGCCGGCGACTCCACAGGGCGCGGGGTTCCAGGTGGTGCAGGACGCCAACGCCAAGGGACCGGCCAAGGACCTCGCCGGTGCGCAGAAGGGCGGCACGGCGACGATCCTCACGGTGCAGGCACCGGAGACGTTCGACCCCACCCGTTCGTACTACATCGACACCGGTTCGGTGCTCCGCCTGACGGCGCGCACCCTCACCGCGCTGGAGCTCCGCCCGGACGGGAAGTACTACCTGATCCCGGACCTGGCCACCGACCTGGGCCGGCACAACGCGGACTACACCGAGTGGACGTTCCACCTCAAGGACGGGCTGAAGTACGAGGACGGCTCCGCGGTGACCGCGCAGGACCTCGCCTACTCGGTGAAGCGTTCCTTCGCCACCGAGGAACTCCCCGGCGGCCCGGTGTACCAGCAGAGCTACTTCCTGGACGGCGGAAAGTACAAGGGCCCGTTCAAGACCAAGGCGCAGGGCGGCGGACTCGACTACCCGGGCGTGTCCACTCCCGACGACAAGACCGTCGTGATGAAGATGGCCAAGCCGTTCCCGGACCTGCCGTACTACACGACGTTCCCGGTGTTCACGCCGATCCCGCAGGCCAAGGACACCAGGGACGCCTACGGCAACCACCCGCTGGCCACCGGGCCGTACAAGTTCGACAGCTACCAGAAGGGCAAGCGGCTCGTGCTGGTCAAGAACGACCAGTGGGACCCGAAGACCGACGCCGCCCGGCACCAGTACGTCGACAAGTACGACTTCAAGTACGGCCAGAACCCGATCAAGTTGCAGGAGCAGCTGATCGCGGACAACGGCCCGGACCAGACCGCGATCACCTACGACAGTGTCGACTCCTCACTGCTGCCCAAGATCCAGGGCAAGGAGCCGGAGAAGCGGATGATGACCGGTGACGGCACCTGCACCAGCTTCATCTTCATGGACACCCGGCGGATTCCGCTCGAGGTGCGCAGGGCGCTGATCACCGCCTGGCCGTACGACTCGCTGCACAAGTCCGGCGGCGACAACCCGTTCACCTACACCCCGGCGACCACGATCCTGCCGAAGGTGACACCGGGCTTCGTCAACTACGACCTGTTCGGCAACGGCAGCAAGGGGGACGGAAACCCCACCAAGGCCAAGAAGATGCTGGAGAAGGCCGGGAAGCTCGGCTTCGACATCGTGTGGGCCTACTCCAACGACAACGACATCTCCGCGCAGGTCTCGGCCGTCCGCTCGCAGAAGCTGAAGGCCGCGGGCTTCAGGACCACCGCGATCCCGATGCCGCGCGACCAGGTGCGGGCGGAACTCGAGAACTCGAGGTCGAAGATCAACATCCGTCCGTCGGGCTGGTGCCTGGACTGGCCGTCGGGCAGCACCGTGTTCCCGGCCATCTTCGACGGCCGGCTGATCGCGCTCAACCCGGCCTCGGCGCCAGTCAAGTCGTTCCTCAACGCCAAGGACATCAACGCCGAGATCGACCGGATCTCCGCCCTGCCGCTGAAGGAACAGCAGGCCGAGTGGCCCAAGCTCGACAAGATGATGATGCAGAAGTACGCCCCGGTGATTCCGGTGTCGTACTCCAAGACGAACTTCCTGTACGGCTCCAAGCTCGGTGGCGTCGTCCTCGACCCGTTCAGCGGCGGGCCCGACTTCACCAAGCTGTTCGTCAAGCAGTAGGCGGAACGCAGTAGCGGCACGCACTAGCCGGCACGCGGTAGCCGTCAAACCCGCGACTGCACACGTCGCGAGGAGCGGTTGCCGGACGGACGCGGTGGTGGCGAGCGGACACGTTCGCCACCACCGCGTCGTAGGAAGTTGAAGGCCTCGACCACTCAACGACGACCCAATGATCAATCGTCGGCCACTCAACGCAACAATACCTTGACAGTGTGTAGGTCCCGGCGGGTGGCAATCTCGGATCAGTGACCGGAGACTGCGCTTTTGGTAACGTCCTGCGCAGTCATCGCATTGCTGGCATCGTTTCTTGTCGAGAACCGGCGCGATCAGAACCGGCGGCGATCGGGGACAGCATGGACTGGAAAGTGGTCGTGGCGATAGCCGTCGCCGGGTTCGTCTGCCTGATGATCCTGTTCATGATCGTCGGGGCTGTACGCAGCACCCGCGGCGGTCTCGACTGGGACCACACCGCCGACAGCGGCTTCCGTCCGTGGGACGAACACAACCGCGACGACTGACGAGACCGGAGCGAGCGACCCATGCCGGAACCGACTGTCTGCGTCGCCGGCGGCGGGCCCGCCGGGGTGATGCTGGGGTTGTTGCTGGCCAGGGCCGGCATCCGGGTGACGGTGCTGGAGAAGCACGCCGACTTCCTTCGTGACTTCCGCGGCGACACCGTCCATCCGTCCACGCTCGAGGTGCTCGCCGAACTCGGGCTGGCCGACCGCCTGGAGGAGATACCGCACCAGCGCGTCGAGCGTGCCGGTTTCGAGGGCGCCGGCCGCCGGGTCGACATCCTCGACCTGCGGCGACTGCGGGTGCGGCACCCCTACATCGCGCTGGTACCGCAGTGGGACTTCCTGGAGCTCCTGGCCGCCGCGGCCTCGGCCTACCCGGAGTTCGAGCTGCGCCGCGAGGCGGAGGCGTACGACCTGGTGGTCGAGAGCGGCCGGGTGGTGGGCGTACGTTTCCGCGACCGGGGCGGTGACCCCGGGGACGGTCACGTCCTGCGCGCGGCGCTCACGGTGGCCGCCGACGGCCGGCACTCGACGCTGCGGCGGGCGGCGGGCCTGACCTCCCGCGCGTTCGGCGCACCCATCGACGTGGTGTGGTTCCGGCTGCCCTGGGCCGAGAGCGACTCCGCCGCGCAGGCGCTGACGTTCCGCTTCGGGCCCGGACGGGCGGCGGTCACCATTCCCCGGCGGACGTACTGGCAGATCGCCTACCTCATCCGCAAGGGCGGCTTCGAGGATCTGCGCGGCCAGGGCATCGACGCGCTGCGCCAAGGCGTGGCGCAGACGGTGCCGTTCCTCGCCGACCGGGTGGGTGAGCTGCGGAGCTTCGACGACACCAGCGTGCTCGAGGTCCGGATGGACCGGCTGCGGCGGTGGTACCGCCCCGGCCTGCTGGCGATCGGCGACGCCGCCCACGCGATGTCGCCGGTGGCCGGGGTGGGCATCAACCTCGCCGTCCAGGACGCCGTGGCCGCCGCCAACCTGCTCGTCCCGTCGTTACGCGAGGCCCAGCGGTCCGGTGTGCCGGTGCCCGACCGCGCACTGGCCGCCGTCCAGCGCCGCCGGCAGCTGCCGACCGCCGTCACCCAGGCGTTCCAGCGGGCGGTGCAGACGTTCGGGCTCAACCGTGCGCTGCGCGCGGACCCCGGCGCCTCCCCGGCGGCGCCCGTGCCGGCCTGGCTGGCGCCGGTGATCCGCCGGCCGATGAGCCGGTTCGTCGGTCTCGGCGTACGACCCGAACACGTCCGGACCCGGCCGGACTGAGCCCGCGGGCTCCGCCGCACCCGTTCCGTCCGTCCCGGCGAGGCTAGGGTCGGCGCGGACGGATGTTCCGGCGCCGGGAGGACGTGCTGCATGGGTGAGTTCACGGGCAAGGTGGCCCTGGTCGCGGGCGGCGGCTCCGGCATCGGCCGCGCGGTGGTCGGGCTCCTCGCCGCCGAAGGCGCCACCGTCGCCGTCGCCACGAACGTCGAGGACCACGTTCGCGCCCTGCGCGAGGAGCTCTCCGAAACCCCCGGCCAGGTCGATGCGGTGGTCGCCGACTGCACCCGTGCCGACGAGGTGCGCGGGTTCGTCGACGAGACGGCCCAGCGGTACGACGGGATCGACGTTCTGGTCAACTCCGCCGGTGTCCAGCGGTACGGCACCGTCGAGGAGACGTCGGAGGAACTGTGGGACGAGGTGCTCGCGGTCAACCTCAAGGCGATGTACCTCACCGCGAAGTACGCCGTACCCCACCTGCGCGCCCGTGGCGGCGGGTCGATCGTGAACGTCGCGTCGGTGCAGGCGTACGTCACCCAGGACCGGGTGGCCGCCTACGCCGCCTCCAAGGGCGGCATCCTCGCACTGACCCGGGCGATGGCCGTCGACCACGCCCGCGACGGCATCCGGGTCAACGCGGTCTGCCCCGGCTCGGTGGACACCCCCATGCTGCGCTGGTCGGCCGGGCTGTTCAGCGGTGACCGGGACACCGAGGACGTGCTCGCCGACTGGGGCCGCAGCCACCCGATCGGCCGGATCGCCACTCCGGCCGAGGTGGCCGAGGTGGTGGCGTTCCTCGCCGGCGACCGGTCGTCGTTCGTCACCGGCGCCGACTACCGCGTCGACGGCGGCCTGCTGGCGAAGGCGCCCGTCGTCCTGCCCCAGACGTGAGCCCCGGACCTGACGCAGGGAGCAGCCCGCGATGAGGATCATCGACCTCCGTGCCACCACCGTGACCGTCCCGCTGGAGGCGCCGCTGCGGCACTCCAACGGCGCGCACTGGGGCCGGTTCGTCCGCACGGTCGTCGAGGTGGACACCGACGAGGGCATCACCGGCCTGGGCGAGATGGGCGGCGGCGGACAGGGCGCCGCGCTGGCGTTCGCGGGCCTGCGGCCGTACCTCCTCGGGCACGACCCGTTCGCGCTGGAGGAGCTGCGGTTCAGGATCGCCAACCCCACCGCGTCCCTCTACAACAACAGAACCCAGCTGCTGGCGGCGATCGAGTTCGCCTGCCTGGACATCGTGGGCAAGGCGCTCGGCACTCCGGTCTACAACCTGCTCGGCGGCAAGGTGCGTGACCGGGTGCCGTTCGCGAGTTACCTGTTCTTCCGGTACGCCGACGGCGGCAGCGGGCTCGGCGAGGTGCGCACACCGGACCAGCTGGTCGAGCACGCCCTCGCCCTGAAGGCCGAACACGGCTTCACCACCCACAAGCTGAAGGGCGGCGTCTACCCGCCGGCGTACGAGCTGGAGTGCTACCGCGCACTGGCGGCGGCGCTGCTCGGCGACCGGTTCCGCCACGACCCCAACTGCGCGCTCTCGGTGGAGGAGGCGATCCGGTTCGGCCGGGCGATCGAGGACCTCGACAACGACTACTACGAGGACCCGACCTGGGGGTTGAACGGCATGCGCCGGGTGCGCGAGGCGGTCCGCATCCCGCTGGCCACCAACACCGTCGTGGTCAGCCCCGAACAGCTCGCCACCAACCTGCGCGACCCCGCGGTCGACACGATCCTGCTGGACACGACGTTCTGGGGCGGGATCCGGGCGTGTGTGAAGGCGGCGAACGTGTGCGAGACGTTCCAGCAGTCGGTGGCCGTGCACTCCTCCGGCGAGCTCGGCATCCAGCTGGCCACGATGCTGCACCTCGGTGCCGTACTCCCCGCGCTGACGCTGGCCGCCGACGCCCACTACCACCACCTCACCGACGACGTGCTGACCGGCGGGAAGCTGCCGTACGCCGGCGGCTCGATCGCGGTGCCGGACGGGCCGGGCCTCGGCGTCACCCTCGACCGCGACCGGCTGGAGCGGTACGCCGAGCTGTACCGCGAGCTCGGCGACTATCCCTACGACCGCGACCCGGGCCGGCCGGACTGGTACCCGCTGGTGCCGAACGACCGGTGGGCGAACCCCGACCACGAGGGCAGGCCCTGACCAGGCCCGGCGCCACGCCCAGGTCCGATTCCCGCTAGCCCGGGCCGGGGATCCGTGCCAGTGTCGTACCCGTGATGCCGTCCTTCGAGCAGTGCTACCGAGCCGTGGAGTCACGCGATCCCCGCTTCGACGGCTGGATCTACATAGCCGTCGCCTCCACCGGGATCTACTGCCGCCCGAGTTGTCCCGCGACCACCCCGAAACGGCAGAACGCGCGGTTCTTCCCGACCGCCGCGGCCGCCCAGGACGCGGGGTTCCGCGCCTGCCGGCGGTGCCGACCCGACGCCGTCCCGGGCTCGCCGGACTGGGACCTGCGGGCCGACGTGGCCGCCCGGGCCATGCGGCTGGTCGACGACGGGCTGGTCGAACGCGAGGGCGTCGCGGGCCTGGCCGCCCGGCTCGGCTACACCACCCGCCACCTCGGCCGGCTGCTGTCCGCCGAGCTCGGGGCCGGCCCGCTCGCGCTGGCCCGCGCCCGCCGGGCACACACCGCCCGGCTGCTGCTGGAGACCACCGACCTGCCGATCACCGACGTCGCGTTCGCCGCGGGGTTCGGCAGCGTACGCCAGTTCAACGACACGATCCGCGCGGTGTTCGCGGCCACGCCCGGTGACGTCCGCCGCGCCGGCCGGAGGCAGGAACCCACCAACGGCGCGGTCACGCTGCGGCTCCCCTACCGCCCGCCGTACGACGCCGAGGCCGGCTGGCGCTACCTCGCCGACCGGCTCGTGCCCGGCCTGGAGGAACTCGACGGCGCCACCTACCGCCGGGCGGTCCGGCTGCACCACGGCACCGGAGTTCTGTCGCTCACTCCCGCCGACGGCTACGTCCGCTGCGAGCTCCACCTGGAGGACCTGCGCGACCTCGGCCCGGCCGCGGCCCGGTGCCGGCGGCTGCTGCACCTGGACGCCGACCCGGCCGGGATCACCGACGCGCTCGGCGAGGACCCGCTGATCGGCCCGCTGGTCCGCGCCCGCCCTGGGCTGCGGGTGCCGGGGAGTGTGGACGCGTTCGAGACCGCCGTCCGCGCGGTCGTCGGCCAGCAGGTGTCGGTGGCCGCGGCGCGTACGGTCGTCGGCCGGATGGTCGCGACGTACGCCGAACCGCTGCCCCACCCCGTCGGCACCCTGACCCACAGCTTCCCCGCACCCGGCGCCCTGGCGGAGGCGGGCACGCTGCCGATGCCGACCGCCCGGACCCGCACCGTGACCGCACTGGCCGGCGCGGTCGCGGGCGGCGACCTCGACCTCGCGCCGGGCGCGGACCGGGCCGAGGTGGAGGCCGGACTCCTCGCCCTGCCGGGGGTGGGGCCCTGGACCGCCGCGTACGTCGCGCTGCGCGGGCTCGGCGACCCGGACGCGTTCCCCGGCACCGACCTCGGCATCCGCCGCTCGCTGGTCTCCCTCGGCGTACCCGACCGGCCGGCGGAGATCGCCGCCGTCGCCGACCGGTGGCGGCCGCTGCGCAGTTATGCCGCACAGCACCTGTGGACCGCCGCCCCGCCGCTCACCCGCACGGCGTCCGGCGCCACCCGCCCGGATGCAAGCACGGAAGGACGAGCCGCATGACCTCCGCGACCAGCACGGCCAACACCTGCACGATCGACTCCCCCGTCGGCGCGCTCACCCTCCGGTCGAACGGCACCCACCTGACCCAGCTGCACTTCACCGGCGACGCACCCCTTGACCGCGGCGACCTGGACGACGACCCGGTGCTGGCCGCCGCGGTCGAGCAGCTGGCGGAGTACTTCGCCGGCGAACGCACCGAGTTCGACCTGCCGCTGGACGGGGGCGGTACGCCGTTCCAGCGCCGGGTGTGGAAGGCGCTGACGGAGATCCCGTACGCCGAGACCGAGACCTACGGCGAGCTGGCCCGGCGGATCGGCTCGCCCACCGGCTCCCGCGCGGTCGGCGCGGCGAACGGCCAGAACCCGATCGCGATCGTCGTGCCCTGCCACCGCGTGGTGGGCGCCAACGGCAAGCTGGTCGGTTTCGGCGGCGGGGTCGAGCGCAAGGTCGTCCTGCTGGAGCGGGAGGCGAAGGTCCGGCTCGAACGCGACTTCGGCTGACCAGCGATTCCTCGGGACCACCGGCGGCACTTCGCGGGCCGACCAGCGGCGCTTTGCGGTCAACCGACGGCGCTTTCCGGGCCGACCGGCCGCGCGTTCGGGGCCGACCGGCCGGTCACGGTGGCCGAACCCAGCCAGGTTGTCCAAGCCGGGGATAAGCGCGGGGCCCTGTGCCAGAGTGAATTCTCATGCGGGTGGTGGTGATCGGCGGGGGCATCGTCGGGGCGAGCGCGGCGTACCACCTCGCCACGCGTGACGTCGAGGTCGTCCTGGTCGACCGGGCGGACCCCGGCCGGGCCACCGACGCCGGCGCCGGGATCGTCAGCCCGTGGCTGTCGCGTTCGGCCGCGGACCCGGACGCGTTCCGGCTGTACGTCGCGGGCGCCTGCTACTACCCCGAGCTCCTCGACCGACTGGCCGCCGACGGCGAAACCGACACCGGCTACGAACCGGTCGGCGGCGTGCAGGTCGACGCCGACGAGGACAACCTGGCCGCGACGTACGAACTCACCCGCGAGCGCGCCGCCCGGATCCCGCAGGTGGGGACGGTCACCCGGCTGACTCCCGCGGAGGTGCGCAGGTTGTTCCCTCCGCTGCACCCGGACCTGTCGGCGGTTCACGTGAGCGGCGGCGGCCGGGTCGACGGCGCCCGGATGCGCGACGCGCTGACCCGTGCGGGCGCCCGCCGTGGCGTCCGGTTCGTCACCGGGTCGGCCAAGCTGTTGCTGGTCGACGGACGCGTCGGTGGGGTGCACCTGGACAACGGCGCGAGCGAGAACGGCGGCAACGGCGAGGCCGGCACGATCATCGGCTCCGACGCGGTGGTGGTCGCCGCCGGCGCCTGGTGCGGCGAACTCCTCGAACCCGCGGGCGTCAAGCTCGCCCTCGCACCGCAGAAGGGCCAGATCGTCCACCTGTCGCTGACCGGCGCCGACACGACCGGGTGGCCGGTCGTCCAGCCGCCCGGCGGGCACTACCTGCTGGCGTTCCCGGAGGGCCGGGTGGTGGTCGGCGCGACCCGGGAGACAGGTTCGGGGTACGACCACCGGGTCACCGCCGCCGGCATGCACGAGGTGCTGAACGCGGCGCTGACGGTCGCGCCCGGCCTCGCCGACGCGCGGGTGCTGGAGACCCGGGTCGGGTTCCGGCCCAGCAGCGAGGACGGGCTGCCGCTGCTGGGGTGCGTCCCCGGGATCGAGGGGCTGGTGCTCGCCACCGGGCTCGGCGCCACCGGCCTCACCGCGGGCCCTTATACCGGTGCGGTCGCCGCCGCGCTCGCGGTCGGTGAGCGCCCGGGCCTGGACCTGTCGGCGTACGATCCGCTGCGCCGGTGACCACTCGACCACGATGTGGCACACGGATCGGCACTGTCGGCGACTACCGGTAGGTTCGAGCACGGTTCGCCCCACCTCGACAGCGCAGTCACTTCGGAGGTAATCGTGGACGGCATCCGCAGGGTCTACATCGGCTCGTTCACCAAGGACGCGGGCGGGGAGGGCACCGGCATCAGCCTGGCCCACCAGGACGCCTCGACCGGGGCGCTCAGTCTCGTCGACGTGGTGGCGCAGACGACGTCCCCGGCCTTCCTGGCCTGGCATCCCGACGGCACCCACCTGTACGCCGTGAACGAACGCGGCGACGCCTCCGTCACCGCCTACGCCGTCCGTCCGGACGGCGGCCTGCGCGAGCTCAGCACCGAGCCCACCGGCGGCAACGGCGCATGTCACCTGACCGTGCACCCGTCCGGGCGGTTCCTGCTCACCGCCAACTACGGCAGCGGCCACCTGTCGGTGCACCCGATCCGGCCCGACGGCTCGGTCGCCGAACGCTCCGACCTGATCCAGCACGAGGGGTCCGGTCCGCGCGCCGACCGGCAGGAGGGCCCGCACGCCCACCACATCCGGGTCGACCCGACCGGTGGGCACGTGCTGGCCGTCGACCTCGGCCTGGACGCGGTGCTGACCTACACCCTCGACCTCGACGACGGGACGCTCGCACCGGGACCGGTGGCCGAGACCGCACCGGGTGCGGGTCCGCGGCACCTCGCGTTCGGTCCCGACAACCTCGTGCACGTGGCCGGTGAGCTCGACTCGACCGTCACGACGTACGTACTCGACCCGTCGACCGGCGCGCTGACCCACCAGGGCGTGGCGCCCTCGACCCTGGCCGAGGCGCCGGACGACAACTACCCGTCGGAGATCGGGATCAGCGACGACGGGCGCATGCTCTACGTCGCCAACCGCGGGCTGGACGTCATCGGCGCGCTGTCGGTCCAGGGTGGCCGGGTGACGCCGGTCGCCGACGTGCCGACCGGTGGGGCCTGGCCGCGGCACCTGGTGGTGGCCGGTCAGCACCTCTACGTCGCCAACGAGCGCTCCCACCAGGTCACGCACTTCGTGCTCGACGCCGCGACCGGCGTGCCGGAGCAGGCCGCCGACGTGCTGGAGATTCCCAGCCCCGCCTGCGTTCTGCCCGCCCCGCAGTAGGCGGTCCGTACGACAACGACGCCCGGTCGGCATCCCGACCGGGCGTCGTTCTCGCGCGCGAATCCCGGTGGTTCAGCCGCCGGCGCCGGATGGGAAGACGAGCACCTTGCTGGAGCCGTCCCTGCCCTCGGCCAGCGCCCGGAACGCCGACGGCGCGTCGGCCAGGCCGACCCGCCCCTCGACCAGGCGGGCCAGCTCGGCCGGCCCGTCGGCGACCCAGGCGGCGGTGCTGGTGAAGTCCTCCCGGGTGTAGCAGTAGCTGCCCACGACGCTGCGCTCGGCGATGCTGACGGCGTACGCCGACAGGCTGACCTGCGGCTCGTGCATGCCCACCAGCACCACCCGCTCGCCCTCGGCGGCCACCGCCAGCGCGTCGCCCAGCGAGCGCGAGGATCCCACCGCGTCCACGACCAGGCTGGGGTTGGCGACACCTGCCCCGGCGAGGGTGTCGGCCAGCGGCGCGGCCGCCGGGTCCACCGCCGTCAGGCCGATGTCGGCGAGCAGCGCCCGCCGTCCCGGGTGCGGCTCGGACACGGTGACCCGGCCGGCGCCGAAGCGCCGGGCGGCCAGCGCGCAGGCCTGCCCGATCGGGCCGCCGCCGACCACCAGCACGTTGTCGTCGGGTCCGCACCGGCCGCGGGCCATGGCGTGGTAGCCGACCGTGAGGGGTTCCACCAGCGCGCCGTACTCCTCCGGCATGCTCTCCGGCAGCGCGACGGCGTTCGCGGCCGGCACCACCATCAGGTCGGCGAACGCCGCGCTGATCGCGGGAGCCACCCCGATGATCTGCTTGGTCGGGCAGCGGTGGTCCTGCCCGGCCCGGCAGGCGTCGCAGGTGCCGCAGGCGAGCACCGGGTGCACGGTCACCAGCGCGCCCTCGGTCAGCTCCGCGGACGCCGGCACGTCGGGACCGACCGCGACCACCCGGCCGACCGTCTCGTGGCCCATCACCTGGCCCGGAAACCTCCGGCCGTTCTCACCGGTGTAGCCGTGCAGGTCCGAGCCGCAGATGCCGGTGGACACCACCCCGACCAGGACCTCGCCCGGACCGGCCACCGGGTCGGGCCGCTCCTCGACCGCGAGATCCCACGGGCCACGAAAAACGAGTGCACGCACCGGACGCCTCCCCAGGTTGAACGACTCCCGCACCCTACTCACGCGACCACGGCGATGGCACCGCCGCGTCAGCGGGCTGACATCTTCCGCCGGGCAGGAGTCCTGAACCGGTCGGCGGGCCGGCCGGCGTCCCCGGGCTCGGGCCCGGGCTCGGGCTCGGGCTCGGGCTCGGGCTCAGGCGGCCAGCAGTGCGGACCAGCGGTCGTGGTCGCGGGGTTCGTACCTGTGCAGTTCCTGGGTACGCCGTACGACGTCCCTCGCCTCGGCCCGGTCGACGAGCACACCGTGCGCGCGGGCCTGGACGAGCAGGTTGCCCAGCGCCGTCGCCTCCACCGGGCCGGCCACCACGGGGAGCCCGCAGGCGTCGGCGGTGAGCTGGCAGAGCAGGGCGTTCTGCGCACCGCCGCCGACGACGTGCACCACGTCCACCCGCCGCCCGGACAGCCGCTGGGCGGCCGTGACGTTGCGGGCGTGCGCGAGCGCCAGGCTGTCCAGCACGCACCGGGTGACCTGGGCCTGCGTCGTCGGCTCGGGCTGCCCGGTGTCGCGGCAGTGCGCACGGATCCGCTCCGGCATGTCGCCGGGCGCGAGAAAGTCCGGGGACTCCGCGTCCACCACGCTGCGCAGCGGCGGCTCCGCCTCGGCGTCGGCGAGCAACCGCGCCAAGCTCACCGGCCGCCCCTCCTCCCGCCACGTGCGCATGCTCTCCTGCAGCAGCCACAGCCCCATCACGTTGCGCAGGTAGCGGATCGTCCCGTCGATCCCCACCTCGTTGGTGAAGTTGGCCTCCACGCTCGCCGCCGACAGCACCGGCGAGCCCAGCTCCAGGCCCACCAGCGACCAGGTGCCGCAGGAGACGTAGGCGAAGTGCCCGTCGTGCGCCGGGACCGCCGCGACCGCCGACGCGGTGTCGTGCGAGCCCACCGTGGTGACCCACAGGTCGCGGGAGACGCCGAGCGGACCGTGCAGCTGGTGCCTGATCGGGCCGAGCAGGTCGCCGGGGTCGCGCAGCGGCGGCAGCAGCCGGCGGGGCAGGCCGAGCCGGCGGACGAGGTCGTCGGACCAGGAGCGCGCCCGTACGTCGTACAGCTGGGTGGTGGACGCGTTGGTGCGTTCGGCGCCGATCCGTCCGGTGAGCCGGTGGCAGAGCAGGTCCGGCACCAACAGCATGGTGTCGGCCTTGCGCAGCGTCGCCGGGTCCTCGGCCAGCAACTGGTAGGCGGTGTTGAACCCCATGAACTGCACGCCGGTGGTGGCGTAGAGCGTGCGGTCGCCGACGTCGGCGCGTACCCGCTCCATGATCCCGTCGGTACGCGAGTCGCGGTAGTGGACCGGTGGCGCGAGCAGCCGGCCGGCCTCGTCGAGCAGACCGTAGTCGACACCCCAGGAGTCGACGCCGACGGAGGTGACGCCGCGTTCGCCCGCCTCGCGAACACCGGCGAGAATCCCACGCCACAACGACGGAAGGTCCCATGACAACCTGCCGTTGACATGGATCGGCTCGTTGGGGAACCGGTGGACGACCTCGGTGTCCAGGTGGTCCGGGCCCACCGTGCCGACGAGTACGCGCCCGCTGGACGCACCCAGGTCGACCGCGGCGGCCCGAAGTCGCACGTCGTCGCTCATCCGCATGCCCCCTTCGTACAGCCCCTACGTACAACCCCGTCGTACAGCCCTGTTGCCGACCAAGCCGGCCCGCCGGCAGCCGGCCGGGCCGTCAGCGCAGGAAGGCCGCGGCCACGCCGCTGTCCACCGGAATGTGCAGGCCGGTGGTCTGGGCCAGGTCGCCGGAGGTGAGCGCGACCACCGCCGCGGCGACGTGCTCGGGCAGCACCTCCTTCTTCAGCAGCGTGCGCTGGGCGTAGTACTCGCCGAGCTTCTCCTCCGGTACGCCGTACACCGCGGCCCGCTGCGCGCCCCACCCGGAGGCGAAGATGCCCGAGCCGCGCACCACACCGTCGGGGTTGATGCCGTTGACCCGGATGCCGTGCTCGCCGAGCTCGGCCGCGAGCAGCCGCACCTGGTGGGCCTGGTCGGCCTTGGCGGCGCCGTAGGCGACGTTGTTCGGGCCGGCGAAGACGCCGTTCTTGCTGGAGATGTAGACGATGTCGCCGCCGAGTCCCTGGGCGACCATCGCCGCCGCGGCCGCCCGGGCCACCAGGAACGACCCGCGGGCCATCACCCGGTGCTGCAGGTCCCAGTCGGCGGTGGTGGTCTCCAGCAGTGGCTTGGAGATCGACAGGCCGGCGTTGTTGACCACCAGGTCCACGCCGCCGAACGCGAGCGCCGCCTCGTCAAGCGCTGCTTGCACCTGCTCCTCGTCGGTGACGTCCACGGTGACGGGTACGGCCACGTCGGTGCTGCCGATGGCCGTCGCGACCTCCGCGGCGGCCTCGGTGTTCAGGTCGGCGACCACGACGCAGGCGCCTTCGGCGGCGAGACGTTCGGCGATCGCCCGGCCGATGCCGGATCCCGCGCCGGTGACGAACGCGACCCGAGTGGCCAGCGGCTTCGGCTTGGGCATCCGGGCCAGCTTGGCCTCCTCCAGTGCCCAGTACTCGATCCGGAACTTCTCGCGTTCCTCGATCGGGCGGTAGCTGGAGATCGCCTCCGCGCCGCGCATCACGTTGATGGCGTTGACGTAGAACTCCCCCGCCACCCGGGCGGTCTGCTTGTCCTTGCCGAAGGTGAACATCCCGACGCCGGGCACCAGCACGACGGCCGGGTCCGCGCCGCGCAGGGCCGGCGTCGCGTCGTCGGCGTACCGCTCGTAGTAGGCGCGGTAGTCCTCGCGGTAGGCCGCGTGCAGCGCACGCAGCCGCTCCTCGACCTCCGCCAGCGGCGCCGTCGCCGGCAGGTCGAGCACCAGCGGGCGCACCTTCGTCCGCAGGAAGTGGTCGGGGCAGGAGGTGCCGAGCGCGGCCAGGCGCGGGTGGTGCTCGCGGGCCACGAAGTCGAGCACCGCGTCGCTGTCGTTGTAGTGGCCGACCTGCGGGCGGTCGGTGGAGGCGAGGCCGCGGATCAGCGGTGCGAGGGCCGCGGCCCGGGCCCGCCGCTGCGCGGGAGGCAGCGGCTCGTACCCCTCGATCACCGGCCCGAACGGATCCGGCTTCCCGTTGCGTTCGATGTACGCCTGGCAGGCCGTGATGATCTCCAGCGAGTGCTCCTCGCACTCCTGCGACGTCGCGCCCCACGCGGTGATGCCGTGCCCGCCGAGCACCACCCCGATCGCCTCCGGGTGCTCGGCGTGGATCCGGGCGATGTCCAGCCCCAGCTGGAATCCCGGCCGCCGCCACGGCACCCACGCCACCCGGTCGCCGAAGCACTCCTTGGTGAGCGCCTCCCCGTCGGCCGCGGCGGCGAAGGCGATCCCGGCGTCGGGATGCAGGTGGTCCACGTGCGGCGCGTCCACCAGCCCGTGCATCGCGGTGTCGATGGAGGGAGCCGCTCCGCCCTTGCCATGCAGGCAGAAGTCGAACGCGGCCACCATCTCGTCCTCGCGTTCGACACCGGGGTAGACGTCGGCCAGCGCCCGCATCCGGTCCAGCCGCAGCACGGCCAGCCCGGCCTCGGTGAGGGTGCCGAGGTCGCCGCCGGATCCCTTCACCCACAGCAGTTCGACGTCGGCCCCGGTCACCGGATCGGGTTCGGCACCCTTGCAGGAGGCGTTGCCGCCGGCGTAGTTGGTGTACGTCGGGTCGGCGCCGAGCCGGTGGCTGCGCTCGATCAGCTGGGCGACCTCAGGGTGCATGATGCTGGCCTCTCCTCAACCTCTGTGGGTGTGCGGTGCTCGCGACCGTGCGGGTCACGCGCCCCAGCCGGCGGCCTGGCCGCCGCGGCGTTCCTCGCGTACCCGCTCGGCGTGGCCGGTTCGACGGTAGGCGGCGATCGGGTCGGGATCGACACCGAGGTCCGCGCGAACCTCCGCGAGCAGCGGCCGGACGTCGTTGTTGTAGGCGTCCATCACCACGGCGTTCGCGCCGAGCACGTCGCCCTCGCGCTGCGCGGCGGCGAGCGCGCCGGCGTCCACCAGCAGCGCCTTGGCGGTGGCCTCCTGGACGTTCATGATGGACCGGACCATGGCCGGCACCTTCGGCTCGAGGTTGTGGCACTGGTCGAGCATGAACGCGATGTTCGCCGACTCCTCCAGCGCTCCGGCCTGCACGATCTCGAGCATGATCCGGAACAGCTGGAACGGGTCCGCGGCACCGACCATCAGGTCGTCGTCGGCGTAGAACCTGCTGTTGAAGTGGAAGCCGCCGAGCTTTCCCTGCCGCAGCAGGAACGCCACGATGAACTCGATGTTCGTGCCCGGTGCGTGGTGGCCGGTGTCGACCAGCACCTGCGCCCGCTCGCCGAGGGTGACGCAGTGCGCGTACGACGTGCCCCAGTCGGGGATGTCGGTGGCGTAGAACGCCGGCTCGAAGAACTTGTACTCCACCAGCATCCGCTGGTCCGCACCCAGCCGGTCGTACGCCGCGGACAGCGCCTCGGCGAGCCGGTCCTGGCGGGCGCGCAGCGAGTCCTGCCCGGGGTAGTTGATCCCGTCGGCGAACCACAGGCTGAGGATCGAGGAGCCGGTGGCGTCCATGATGTCGACGCACTCCAGCAGGTGCGCGAGCGCCTTTTTGCGTACGGCCGGGTCGGGGTTGCAGACGCTGCCGAGCCGGTAGTCGTCGTCCTGGAAGACGTTCGGGTTGATCGCCCCGAGCCGGATGCCGGCGTTCTTCGCGTGCGCGGCGAGGTCGGCGTAGTCGTCCACCTTGTCCCACGGGATGTGCAGCGCCACGCTCGGCGCGACTCCGGTGAGCTTGTGGACCAGCGCGGCGTCGTCGACCTTCTCGTAGGCGTTGCGCGGAATGCCTTCCTGCGCGAACACCTTGAACCTGGTGCCGGAGTTGCCGTACGCCCAGGACGGTGTCTCGATCTGCTGCGCGCGCAGGGCGGACTTGACAGTCTCGATCGTGGTGGCGGCCATGCCCTTCATCTCCCGTTCAGCATGCTCAGTCGAGGTGGAAGACCTCGGTGAGCGGTCGCATGTCGGTGTCGGCGCTGCCCGACTCCAGGTCCTCGAAGAACTCCGCCATCTCACTTTGCCAGCGGCGGTTGATCTCCCGCTCCGCCATGCCCGCCTTGGCCGCCTCGAAGTCCTCGGTCTCGAGATAGCCGACCAGCAGCCCGTCGTCGGTCAGGAAGAGCGAGTAGTTGTGCCATCCGGTCTCGCGCAGCGCCTGCTGCATCTCCGGCCAGACGGCGCGGTGGCGTTGCCGGTACTCGTCCAGGCGGTCAGGCCTGACCCGCAGCAGAAAACACACCCGTCGCACGGCACCGCCTCCCGTCGATCGCTCGCGTGATCGACTGAATCGTTTCACGGATGGTAGGGACCTGCCGGGAACGCGGTCAACGACCGGGTCCCGGGCCGGACAGGCCGGTTCCGGAACACCGGGAATCGGCTCGGCGCGAGGGCCTGGCGGGCCCGACCGGCTCCCGGTCGCGGGCCGTCGCGGGACCACTGCGGTCCGCTGCCGCAGGCCCACCAACCGTGTACGACCGGTCGCCGATCTGGACGTGAGTGCTCCAACTGGCGAGCTAGTGCGCAACAAAACGCATTCACCTGGCACCATCGGGAGCGGACCACTGACAACCCACGCGCGACACCTGGAGCACATGGTGACCGAGGAAACCCTTCCCACGACCGGGCGTCCGGTGACGATCGCCATCCTGGGTGCCGGCAACCGCGGCTCGGTCTACTCCAGGTGGGTGGCGGCCCACCCCGACCGGGCCAGGGTGGTGGCGGTCGCGGAGCCGCGTGACTACCAGCGCAAGACCCTCGCCGAGCTGCACGGCGTACCCCCCGAGCGCACGTTCTCCTCCTGGACCGACCTGGTGGCCGCCGGCCACGGCGGCAAGCTCGCCGACGCCGCCGTCGTCGCCACCCAGGACCACGACCACGTGGAGCCCGCCACCCAGCTCGCCGAGCAGGGCTACCACCTGCTGGTGGAGAAGCCGATGGCGCCGACCGAGGAGGGCTGCCGGGCGCTGCTGGACGCGGTCCAGCGCACCGGCGTGATGTTCGGCGTCTGCCACGTGCTCCGCTACACGCCGTACACCCAGCTGCTCAAGGAGGTGCTGGACTCCGGCCGGATCGGCGACATCATCAGCATCCAGCACCTGGAGCCGGTCGGCTACTGGCACCAGGCGCACTCCTACGTACGCGGCAACTGGCGGCGCGAGGACGAGTCGTCGTCGATGCTGCTGGCGAAGTCCTGCCACGACATCGACTGGATCCGCTACGTCGTCGGCGCGCAGATCGACAAGGTGTCGAGCTTCGGCCGGCTGTCGTACTTCACGCGGGAGAACCAGCCCGCCGGCGCCTCCGACCGCTGCCTGGACTGTGCGGTGGAACCCGGCTGCGCCTACTCCGCGAAGAAGCTGTACCTCGGCATGATCCAGCGCGGCGAGACCGGGTGGCCGCTGCACACCATCACCAACGACATCACCGAGGAGGGCGTCACCAAGGCGCTGGCCGAGGGGCCGTACGGCCGGTGCGTGTGGGCCTGCGACAACGACGTGGTCGACCACCAGGTGGTCTCGATGGAGTTCGCCGGCGGGGCCACCGGGACGTTCACCATGGTCGGGTTCGCCGAGAAGGGCCACCGGCGTACGCAGATCTTCGGCACCCAGGGCACCGTCGACTGCGACGGCGAGCACGTGACGGTCTTCGACTTCCTCACCGACCGGACCGAGGTGCTGTCGGTGCCGGCCACCGGGCACGACGCGGGGTCGGGTCACGGCGGCGGCGACGCCGGCCTGGTGGACTCCTTCACCGCCGCGGTGGCCGCGGGCGACCCGTCGCTGATCAGGTCCGGCGGCCTCGAGTCGCTGGAGACCCACCTCGCGGTCTTCGCCGCCGAGCGCGCCCGGCACGCCGGCACCGTCGAGCGGGTCGACGTCCCGTCCGTCACCGCGGGCTGACACTCCGTCCCGGTCCCGCCGGGAAGAACCACGACCGGCCCGCACGCCGCCCGAGGCGGGTTCAGGGCGGAGCCTCGACCAGCACCACGGCGGCTACTACAGTCCGGCGGCATGAAGCCTGCTGATCTTGGACTGCTGCGGACTCCTGGTACGCCCACCGTGTCTCCGGACGGGCGCACCGCCGTCGTCGCCGTCACCCGGCTCGACCTGGAAGCCGACGCCTACCGCGGCCAGCTGTGGACGGTACCGACCGAGCCGACTGGGCCGACCGGGCCGACCGACGGCGCCGAAACCGCCCGGCCGCTCACCCACGGCTGGAACGACCAGGCGCCGGCGTTCTCCCCGGACGGGCGGTGGCTGGCGTTCCTGCGCGCGGCCGGCAAGAGCGGCAAGGAGGCCAGGCCGCAGCTGTACGTCCTGCCCACCGGTGGCGGCGACGCGCGGCAGGTCACCACGGTCGACCAGCACCCGCTCGGCGCTGGCGCCCCGGTCTGGAGCCCGGACTCGACCCGGCTCGCCTACGTCGCCAGGGTTCCCGACGAGGGCCGCTACGGCACCCGCGAGGACGTCGCGCCCGAGCAGGAGCCGCCGCGCCGGATCACCAGCCTGCGTTACCGCCTGGACGGGGTGGGCTTCGTCCTCGACCGGCGGCCGCACGTCTTCGTCGTCGACCCGTTCCACGCCGAGCCGGCGTCACTGCAGGTGACCTCGGGCGACTTCGACCACGCCGACGTCGCATGGAGCCCCGGCTCCGACCTGCTGGCGTTCACCAGCGCCCGCCACGCCGGCCGGGACCGCGACCTGCGCAGCGACGTGTTCGTCTGTACGCCGGACGGCAAGGATCCACGCCAGGTCACCGACACCACGCTCAGCGTGGGGCAGCCGGCGTTCGGGCCGGACGGGCGGACGGTGTACTTCCTCGGCAGCGAGGTCGGCCCGAGCGGGCTGGACTTCGTGGCCCGTCACACCGGGTTGTACGCGGTGCCCGCCGACGCGGCCGAGGGCACGCCGAGCCGGCTCACTGCCGCCGAGACCCTGCAGCACGGAGACAGCACCGGCCGTACCGTCGTCACCGCGGACGGCGTGCTGTTCGGCCACGAGAACCGCGGCGCGGTCGACCTGGCGCTGGTCCCGTTCGACGGCGGCGAGCCCCGCCCGGTGCTGACCGGGCAGCGACAGACCGTCGGCTTCGACGCGGCCGCCGGTGTGCTGGTGGCCACCGTCACCACCGGCGACAGCGCCGGGGAACTCGTCGCGGTCCGGGACGGCACCGAGCGGGTCCTCACCGCGTTCGGGGCGGACCTGGCGAGGACCGGCCGGGTCCGCGCGCCCGAGGAGCTCGACACCACCGCACCGGACGGCTACCCCGTGCACGGCTGGCTCGTCCGACCCGAGGGCCCCGGCCCACACCCGGTCCTGCTGCTGATCCACGGCGGCCCGTTCGCGCAGTACGGCTGGACTCTGCTGGACGAGGCGCAGGTCTACGCGGGTGCGGGCTACGCGGTGGTGATGGGCAACCCGCGCGGCTCCTCCGGCTACGGACAGGCGCACGGAGCCGCCATCCGGTACGACGTCGGCGAACGCTCGGCGGCCGACCTGCACGCCCTGCTGGACCACGCCCTGGCCACCCACCCGGAGCTGGACGCGGACCGCACGGGAGTGATGGGTGGGTCGCACGGCGGCTTCATGACCACCTGGCTGGCCGGGCACTCCGACCGGTTCCGAGCGGCGATCAGCGAACGCGCCGTGAACGCGGCGGACAGCTTCACCGGCTCCAGCGACATCGGGTGGTACTTCGCCGAGGGCTACTACGGCGACGCCGACCGGCGCGCCTGGATGTCCCCGCTGGCGGCCGCCGGCGACATCGCCATCCCGATGCTGATCATCCACTCCGAGCACGACTGGCGGTGCCCGGTCGAGCAGGCACAGCGCCTGTTCGTGGCGCTGAAGCTGCGGGGCGTGGAGACGGAGTTGCTGCTCTTCCCCGGTGAGGGGCACGAGCTGTCCCGGTCGGGCCTGCCCAGCCACCGGATCGCCCGGTTCGACGCGATCCTCGACTGGTGGGAACGCCACCTGCGGACGAGTTAGTCGCCCGTACGCCTGCCCCGTCATGGGCGGAGGGTTCGCTGCTGTGGGTCCACCCATTCCGGGGGTACGTACTCGGGGTGGCCGTGTGCGCCCATGCGGACCAGCCAGCCTTTGTGGTGGACGGTGACGTGGTGGAAGCGGCATAGGAGTACGCCGTTGTTCAGGTCGGTCGGCCCGCCGTGGTCCCAGGCGGTCATGTGGTGCGTGATGCAGCGCGGTTCGGGGATGTTGCAGCCGGGGAAGTGGCAGTGGCTGCCGTCGCGGATCGCCAGTGCACGTCGCTGGTGTTCCCTGAAGAAGCGGTCTGAGCGGCCGAGGTCGAGCACCTGCCCGTCTCCTGCGAGGACGACCGGGATCAGGTCGGCCTCGCACGCCAACCGGCGCACGGTGGCGGCGGAGATCGGTTTCCCGTCGACCCAGAGGTAGCGGGCCGACCCACCGCCACCGCACTTCGGGCACCCGTCGTGCGGGTCTATGAGGTCGGTGGCAGCCTTCGACCCTTCTGCACCCTGGGCGCGGTCGGCGACCTCGGAATCGGTGTTCGGTTGTGGGGGTTGGCCGGGTGTTCGCGGTGGTGGTATCCCGTCCGCTAGTGAGCCGGCGCCGGGTGGCGGCCGTTTCTGCTTACCTGGCTGGGATTCCTGGCCCTCGTCCTGACCTTCTGCCTCATGCGGGGTCGGCTCACCCGCCTGGTCGGGGTCCTTGGCCGCATTCTTCGCGTTCTTGGCGTTGCCTGTGTCCTTGCTGGTGCCGTACTTGGGGTCGGTGCAGGGGCAGGTGCACGGCCGGGGGCGTTCGGGGGTGGCGGTGTCGTCGATCGTCCCGGCACCCAGGCCCTTCAGCAGAACGTCGATGGGGATGGTGACCGCGACCTGGGGTGGTCGGCCGCCGCGTACGGGTGTGGTGGTGGCGGCGGCGAGCAGGCCGAGGGTTTCGGCGAACGCGTCCCCGCGCCGCTGTTCGATGGGGCGGGTGTCGGGTTCTGCGCCCTTCTTCGGTTCGGCCAACGGTTCGATGATCTTGCGGAGGAGTTCCATCTCCCACGACGGCAAAGTGATCCGCACCGTCTCGGACTGGGGGATGCCGTTGGGCAGGTAGCGCAGGGACCGTTTCTGTTCGGCCTTGCGGTCCTTCTTGGCCAGTTCTTCCCCTTCCAGCCGTTCGGCCTCTTCGGGCGCGATGCGTTCCAGCAGCGATTCGCCCATTCCGCGGAGTTCGTCGGGGTTGGCGAAGCCGGCCTTCTCGATCAGGAACTCCTCCGCCCGGTGCCGTTCATCGGCCCCGACGTACTCCGGGAGTTTCTTCAGTGCCTCGGCGATCACCTTCGCCTGCATCGCCGACACCGCCCCGGCGGCCATCGCCTCCAACGTCAGCCGCGCCACCTTGCCCAGGTCGCGGGCCAGCCCCACGACCGCGGACGCCTCCCGCTGCGCGAGCCGCTGCGCGGTGCGCAGGTAGACGGTGGCGTTGGGGGAGCCGGTCAGCTTGCCGATGTCACTGGCCTCCGCCAGAGCCACCAGGTCCAGCTCCAATGCTTCGAAGCGGGCCTTCTTCGCCCGCGCCGCAGCGATCACCGCCCCCATGTCCTCCGGCTTCAGGCCACCCTTCGGCGCCACCCACGCCTCGTCCAGCGGAGCGTCGACCCGGTCGAGCGCAGCCAGGATCCGGCCGGCGGCATCACCACCGGTCCAGGCACCCCACTCACTCGAAGACATGATCGAATCGTACCGGCCACCACCGACAAGCCCGGTTAGCCCACAAGGCGGGATTCCCCTTGCATGTAAAGAGCAATCTCCGTGCCGATCGACGATCCGGCTCGTCACCGTACACGTTTCAAAGGGGCCGGCATTCACTGCGACAGGTCAGATTCCGGCCCACGACGTAGGCCCTCATCGTCCAGTCGGCATCGAGAACCTGCCCCTGGGAACGGGCCCGCACCTTGGCGACTCCACGGGCGGCGAGCGTTCCGATCAGGTGGCGGAACGCCGCTGCCGGATGCCAGTTTGTGGAACGCACTCTGGTCCTGGCGGTGGGCTTCTGGGAGGATCCCGTTTACAGCGATGTAATGATCGACGCCGACGACGCTGACGACGTCGGCCGAGCACCATACGTACCGCCCCCGACGCAGGAGCCCCCGTGCCCGAGGAGCCCACCACCATGACCTCGACCGCGACCTCGACCGACCAGCCCCGCCCGGAGTACCCGCGACCGCAGTTCGTCCGTCCCGACTGGCTCAACCTCAACGGACGCTGGCAGTTCGAGACCGACCGGGGCGACTCAGGCCTCGAGCGCGGCGTGCTCGAACGCGACCTCGGCGGTGAGATCCTGGTGCCGTTCTGCCCGGAGTCGGAGCTCTCCGGGATCGGCGACGTCGACTTCATGGAGGCGGTCTGGTACCGCCGTACGTTCGCGGTCCCCGAGCAGTGGCGCGGACGCGACGTGCTGGTCCACTTCCAGGCCGTCGACCACGACACCACGGTGTGGGCGGACGGCGCCGAGGTGGCCAGGCACCGCGGCGGCTCGACGCCGTTCAGCGCGAACCTCGGCGACGTCGCCGGCCGCGAGGTGACGCTCGTCGTCCGTGCCCGCGACCACCGGGCGGGCCCGCAGGCTCGCGGCAAGCAGTCCGACCAGTACGGCAACCACGACTGTCACTACACCCGGACCACCGGCATCTGGCAGACCGTGTGGCTGGAGCCGGTGCCCACGTCGCACCTGAACCGGCCGCGGATCACGCCGGACGTCGCCGGCAGCGCGTTCCACGTGGAGGTCCCGCTGGCCGGGCCGCGTCGCGGGCTCAGTGTCAAGGCGACCTTGTCAGACGACGCCGGCGTGGTGGCCACCGCGCAGGTGCGCGCCGACCTCGACCTCGCCGTCCGGCTCACCCTCGCCGTGCCGGACGACCGCCGCACGCTGTGGTCGGTGGGTGCTGGCCACCTGTACGACCTGGCGTTCGAGCTGGTCGGCGCCGACGGCGCCGTGGTCGACCAGGCGACGAGCTACGCCGGACTGCGTTCGGTCAGCATCGACGGCAAGGCCGTCCTGCTGAACGGCGAACCCGTCTTCCAGCGGCTCGTACTGGACCAGGGCTACTACGCCGACGGGCTGCTCACCGCGCCCGACGACGCCGCCCTCGTCGCCGACATCGAGCTCTCCCTCGCCGCCGGCTTCAACGGCGCGCGACTGCACCAGAAGGTGTTCGAGGAGCGCTTCCTCTACCACGCCGACCGGCTCGGCTACCTCGTGTGGGGCGAGTTCCCCGACTGGGGGTGCAACGTCGGGAAGGACGGCGACAACCAGCAGCCCACCGCGACGTACGTCACGCAGTGGCTGGAGGCGGTCGAGCGCGACTACTCCCACCCCTCGATCGTCGGCTGGTGCCCGCTGAACGAGACCTGGCAGCGGCTGCACGACCGGATCACCGTTCTGGACGACGTGATGCGCGGGATGTTCCTTGCCACCAAGGCCGCCGACCAGTCCCGGCCGGTACTGGACACCTCCGGCTACTCCCACCGGGTGCCCGAGACCGACATCTACGACTCGCACAACTACGAACAGAACCCGGCGAAGTTCGCCGAGGCGATGAAGGGTCTCGCCGAGGGCAGGCCGTACGTCAACGACGGCGGGCAGGACAAGCCCTTCTCGGTCGCCTACGCCGGACAGCCCTACTTCTGCAGCGAGTTCGGCGGGATCTGGTGGAACCCCGACGCACGACCGGACGAGGACTCCTGGGGGTACGGCGAACGCTGCCGCACGCTGGAGGAGTTCTACGACCGCTTCGAGGGGCTGGTCGCGGTGCTGCTGGACGACCCGGACATGTTCGGTTACTGCTACACGCAGTTGACCGACGTCTTCCAGGAGCAGAACGGCGTCTACCGCTTCGACCGCTCGGAGAAGTTCGACCTCGAACGCGTCCGCGCCGCCCAGACTCGTACGGCGGCGATCGAGAAGGCGCACGGCTGAGACCCGGCCACGACCAACGCGATGACCGGGGCCGGGCGAAAACCGTCCGGCCCCGGTCAGCCGCTCCCCCGCCGCGAACCCCTGCCGGCCGGTGCGCGTCCCACTGCCATGACCACTGATTCCGTCGCCGTCCTCACCACCGGCGTGGACAGCTTCTTGCCGTACGTGCAGGAGTCCGGCGAGTTGCACGACCCGGTGTTCGACGAACCCACGCAGTACGGCACCGCCTACCACGCCTACTGTCAAGCCGTCCTTGCCGAGACAGGGCCGGCCGCGCACCGCGCCGACCGGCTGGCCCGAGCCGGTCGGGGGCTGGACGCGGCCCTCGCGCACACCGAGAATCCCGACCTCCCGCCGACCGGCGCCTCCTTCTCCCGCGCCGACGGGTCGGTTCGCCGGTCCAACCATCGCGACTTCACCTGGCCGCCGATCCTCAAGACGTTCCGCGTTCTGCGGGACGCCGGTGACGGGCGTACGGCCGAGTTCGCCGGCCGGATCGCCGCCGTGGACCTCATGCGTTCCTTCCGCTCCCGGCCGCCGTCGAACTGGGCGTCGGTGTGGCTGTCCGGTGAGTGGATCCGCATCCGGGAAGGGCTCTCGCCGTACTCCGTCGCCGACGTAGACGAGTGGCTGGCGGTCTTCCTCGCCGACCTCCTCCGGCCCGAGACCGGCTTCTATTTCGAACCGGGCAAGCCGAACTCCTACGACCTGTTCACCCGGCTGCACGTGGCGGACCTGCTGGTGGAGGGGTACGACGGCCGGCACCGTCCCGCCCTGGAACGGCTGATGGCGACCGGCCTGGAGCGCAGCCTCGCCGTGCAACTGTCCGACGGGTCGCTGGCCTCCGCGCACCGCAGCGCCGGGCAGACGTGGACGCTGGGCGCGCAGGTCGCGTACTTCACCCACGCACGCGCGTACTTCACCGAGCGCCAGGACACCGAGCGTGCGGACCGGGCCGCGGAGGCCGCCACGCGCGCGTTCGTGTCAATGCGGCGTTGGCAGCGGCCCGGCGCGACGTTCAGTCCGGTGGAGAACGTGCTGCCCGAGGGCTGGCGGGTGGGGTACGAGGCCTACACCGCCGACGGCCACTACGCCAACCTCGCGCTGGCGTTCCTGGCCACCGCGGTCCGGGCAGGGTTCACCGGCACCGCCCCGCTGCCCGCGGAGCGTACGCCGGCGACGCGGGTGGAGCACGACCCGACCTTCCGCGGCGTTGCGAGCGCCGGCCGCTACTCGGTCGCGGTGAACGCGGACCCCGCACCGGCTTACGACGGGTTCGGGATCACCGACCTCACCGTCGGACCGGACCGCCACCTGCAGTTCGCGTCCAGCGTGCGGCACCTGGAGAGCGGGCGTTTCCTCAACCTGGGCACGGCTCTGCGCTCCGGAGGCGTACGCGGCGACCTGGATGTCCTGGCCCAGCGCACCTTCGCCCTGGACGCGCCGATCGAGGCGATCCAGGCGGCCGATGCGTTCGATGCAGTTCATCTGGACGGCGCCGAGAGCCGAGCAGGCGCACTGGCCGGCCTGAGGGTGCGGGGGCGGTCCGACGCAGACGGCGGGGCCGACGCGATGCCGTACCGGCTCGAGGTCACCGTGCACGACGACGGCGTCCACGTGGACGAGGCAACGCCCGGCGTGGCCGGCGAGCGAACCCTGCTGGTGCCCTACCTTCGCGACCCCGGCACCGGCGTGCACACCCAGGTCGAACGCACTCCCCACGGTGTGCGCCTCGTGCACGGCGAGGAGGTCCTCGACGTGAACGTCGAGGTTCCCGTGGAGGCGATGGTGCACCTGCCGTACGGATTCGAGAACCGCCGCGGACTGTGCGGCCTGGTCCGCCTCGACCTGACCGGCGTGCACGACACGGTGCGCTTCACCGTCACCGTCGAACGCTGAGCCCAGAACGCGTTCGGGCCCCGCACCGACGAGCGATGCGGGGCCCGAAACCCCGGTCGGATCACCAACCGGACAAGGCGGAACTCAGTCGCGCAGGTCCAGCCAGCGCACCTCGTCCGGCGTCAGGTCCACCTGCAGGCCGGGCAGCGAGCTGTGCGTCTCCGACAGAGCGCGCGGGCCGATCAGCGGGAACGTCGGGAAGTCCTGGTGCAGGACGTACGCCAGCGCGATCGCGGTCGGGTGCACACCCCGCTTGCGCGCCAGCGACGTGGCCCGGGCCAGGCGCTCGAAGTTGTCGTCGCTGTACCAGCACCGCACCAGTTCCGCGTCGGAACGGTCCTCGGGCTTTGCACGTCCGGTGAAGAAGCCCCGCGCCTGGCTCGACCAGGGCATCAGCGCCAGCTGGTTCTTCTCCAGCCACTGCCGGGACTCGTCGTCGCTGATCGCCAGGCAGCCGGCCCAGGGAACGTCCAGCGCCCTTGCCAGGCTGAAGTTGTTGCTCACCGCAACCATGGGTTGACGGCCGTTGGCCTCGGCGTAGGCGTTCGCCTCGGCGAGGCGCTCCAGGGTCCAGTTCGAACCACCGAACGCCTTGATCCGGCCGGCACGGTAGTGCTCGTCCAGCACGTCGACGAACTCGCCCACCGGGTAGTCGGTGTTGTCCCGGTGCATGAAGTACACGTCGACGTAGTCGGTCTGCAGGCGTTCCAGCGACTCGTGCAGCTGCCGGGTGATCGACTCCGGGTCGCAGTGCGGGGTGTGCGCTCCCTTGCCGATGACCACCACGTCGTCGCGGACACCGCGGTTGTGGATCCACTGCCCCAGAACGCGTTCGCACTGTCCCCGGCCGTAGATGTAGCCGGTGTCGAAGGTGGTCCCGCCGCGCTCGAAGAAGTCGTCGAACATCGCGGTGCCGTGCGAGAGGTTCATCTGGTTGTCCACGCCCATCACCAGGCGGGAGACCTGCTTGTCCACGCCCACGATCTGGCCGTACTTCATGGTGTGGTCGTCGCGCCGGCGCAGCGGCCGACGGTGCACGGTCGGCCGGTTCGCGTCCAGCCGCTCCGAGGGGTACTCCAGCCCGATGGCGGCCCGCCAGGCGTCCAGGGTGGCCGCCTGGCCGAGGGAGTCCGCCCAGGCCATCGCCGGCGCCTGGCGGTCGGCCAGGTGCGCGGCCACCGTGTCGGCCTCGGCGGCGTACAGCGGAACCGTCTCCACCTCGACGTGCCGGTCGTCCTCACCGACGCGGTGCACCTCGATGCCCGCGCTGCTTCCGTCCCGGGCCGGCAGCCACGGGTTGGGCACCACGAGGTAGCCCTCGCTGCCGACCACCCGGACGACGTTCTCCGCGCCCTTGCGGATGCCGGTCACCACGTGGGCGGACACTCCACCGGGGAACGTGAGGGTCGCCGCGGTCCACTCGTCGACACCGGTCTCGCCGACCCGGCCGACCGCGCTGACCGACTCCGGGTCGGCGAACGGCTGCCCGGCCGCGACGCCGGCGATCAGCCGGGCCATCGAGACGGGATAGCCGCCCACGTCGAGGATGCCGCCGCCGGCGAGCTCGGGGTCCCACAGCCGGCTGCCCGGGTTCGGGGAGCCACCGAACGCGAACGACGCCTCGATCTGGTGGATCTTCCCGATCGCGCCCTCGCGCAACAGGTCCAGCAGCGCCGCGGTCTGCGGCACGCAGCGGTACATGAACGCCTCCATCAAGAAGACGTCATGCTCGCGGGCCGCCTCGATCACGGCCATCGTCTCGGCGTGGTTCACGGTCAGGGGCTTCTCGCACAGGATGTGCTTGCCCGCCTCGGCCGCCCTGATCGCCCACTGGGCGTGCTGCGGGTGCGGGGTCGAGATGTAGACCGCGTCGACCTCGTCGTCGGCGAGTAGTTCCTCGTAGCTGCCGTAGCCGCGGGCGCCGCCGAACTCCGCGGCGAACGCCTTCGCCTTGTCGAGGTCGCGGCTGCCCACGGCCACGAGCACGCCGGTGCTCGACGCCGGGAGGTCTCCTGCAAAGCGGCGGGCGATGTTGCCCGGGCCGAGAATTCCCCAGCCCAGCTTTCCGTCCGCACGTGTGATGTCTGGTGCCATGAGGCCAAGCCTTCCAGGCTGTTCGCCCAACCTTCGCGCCGAGCCGCTACCGGTCGCCTGGCTGGCCGAACTCGGACAGCGCAAGGCGGGGTTGGCGGTTTTCGACGACCCTGGGTCGTCTCCACCCACCCCGGCGTGTTCGGCAGTGTGATCGATCCTTGCCAGATGCGGGGCTCGATGCCATCTTCTGGTGCTCACCCGGGGTCAGCAAGGTGTGCGGAGCGCGACGATCAAGCGCGACGAGCAAAGGAGTGCGATGGTCATGCCGGCAGCACGCATCTCGCGCCGACGGGCGATCCAGGCCCTCGGCGGGCTTGGCCTGGGCGCGATGGGCCTCCTCACCGGGGGGTGCACGTTCACCAAGGGCACGCCGCCCATCACCGACGTCGGTCTGGACAAGAAACCGGCGCCGGGACGTAAGACGAACATCGAGGTCTACAGCGTCTGGGGTTCGACCGTCGGTGCGGGGATGGTCAACCTCGCGAAGAAGTTCGAGGAGGCCCAGCCCGACATCGGCGTACGCGTGACCTACGCGCCGGCCGGGATGGGCGGCGGCGCGGTCCAGCAGAAGCTGTTCACCGCGATCGCCGGCGGCAACCCACCCGACGTCGGTCAGCTCGTTCCGTCCCAGGCGCCGCAGTGGGTCGAGCTCGGCATCATGACCGACCTCACCAGCCGCTACCGGGCGGCGGGCCTGTCCCAGGACGACTTCTTCGCGCCGGTCTGGGAGAGCATCACCTACAAGGGCAGCGTCTGGCAGATGCAGTGGGACGCCGACCCGAACTTCCCGTTCTTCTGGAACAAGCAGTTGTTCGAGGACTCGGGTCTGGACCCGGAGAAGCCGCCGAAGACGCTGGAGGAGGTGGACGAGTACTCCGCGAAGATCCTGAAGAAGTCCGGGGCCAACGTCACCAAGATCGGCATGATCCCCTGGGACTCCTACGGCTACTCCAACTCGCTGTTCACGTGGGGCTTCGGCTTCGGCGCGGAGTTCTACGACAAGGAACGCGAGGAGGTCACTCCCGACCACGAGTACTCCGTGAAGGCGCTGGAGTGGATCGTCAAGTACGCCAAGTCGGTGGGCGGTGCCGACCGGGTGACGGTGACGCCGCCGGGCCTGCAGCTGCACCCGTTCAGCACCGGCAACATCGGCATGGCTCCGCTGGTCGCGCCGAACTACCGCGACATCAAGACCAACGCCAAGGACATGAAGATCGGCGCCACGCTGCTTCCCTTCGAACCGCCCGGGGCGAAGGCTCCCGGTGCGGGTGCCTGGATCGGTGGCTGGGGGATGTTCATCCCCGCGACCGCCCGGCACAAGGACGAGGCGTGGGAGTTCCTGCGCTGGGTCGGCGCCACCGACGAGGGCACCAAGGCCCAGTGGGAGACGGTCGGGTTCCCGCCCGGCTACCGCAAGGCCGCGGTCCTCGCGGAGATCCGCGACGACCCGGTGATGGCGCCGTTCTACGACGTACTCACCACCGCGACCAACATTCGCCCGCCGGTGCCGGTGGCCGACTTCTACTTCACCCAGCTCGACGAGCAGATCAGCAACGCCGTGCTCGGCTTGAGCACACCCATCCAGGCCCTGCGCACGGTCAAGAAGAACGTCATGGGCGAGTGGGACAGGTTCCGGAAGGAGGTCGAGGCATGACCACGACCACGGCACAGTCGTCGTCAGCCGAGCGCCGGTCGGCCGCCAGACGGCCCGCGCGCACCCCCCAGCAACGCCGCAACTTCTTCTGGGGCCTGGTGTTCACCTCACCGGCGATCATCGGGCTGTTGTGGTTCACCCTCTACCCGGTGCTGGTGTCGCTGTACTACAGCTTCACCTCGGCCACGATGATGAAGCCCGCGCAGTGGCTCGGGCTCGGCAACTACGAGTCCCTGGTGTCGGACTCCTCCTGGTGGGACTCGCTCGGCAACACGCTCTACTACATCGTGGTGAGCGTGCCGCTCGGCATCGCGGTGGCGTTGTTCCTCGCCATCCTGCTCAACCTGAACGTCCGCGGTCAGTCGATCTACCGGGTGATCTTCTACCTGCCGGCGATCGTGCCGCTGGTGGCCTCCGCCGTGGTGTGGTTGTACGTCTTCAACCCGCAGTACGGCGTCTTCAACACGGTCCTGGGGTGGTTCGGCATCACCGGGCCGGGCTGGCTGGCAAGCCCCGAATGGGCGATGCCCGCGCTGATCATCTTCAGCACCTGGGGCGCGGGCAACCTGATGATCATCCTGCTGGCGGGCCTGCAGGACGTGCCGCAGGACCTGCACGACCAGGCCAAGGTCGACGGCGCGGGGGTGTTCCGGCGCTTCCGGCACGTGAGCCTGCCGTTCCTCAGCCCGCACCTGCTGTTCGCCCTGGTCACCGGTCTGATCGCCGGCTTCCAGTTCTTCACGCCGGTGTTCGTGCTGACCAACGGCACCGGCGGCCCGGCCGGCAAGACCCTCGTGTCGGGCCTGTACCTGTACCAGAACGCGTTCCAGTTCTTCAAGGTCGGCTACGCGAGCGCGATCGCCTGGGTGCTGTTCATCATCGTCGGCCTGGGGACCGCGCTCGTCTTCCGCCTGGTCGGCCGGCGCGTCTACTACGGCGGAGCATAGGAGGGCTGAGGAAAGATGGCAGTCGCACAACGCACGGCCCTCCCCGCCCAACGGGGCGCGGGCTGGAACAAACTCGCCGAGAAGGTCGTCGCGCACGCCTTCCTGATCGCGATCAGCGTGATCTTCATGGTGCCGTTCTTCTGGATGGTGTCCGGCTCACTGAAGACCGGCGTGGACCTGAACGCCTTTCCGGTGGTGTGGTTTCCGAAGACGCTGACGCTGGAGAACTACATCGCGGGGCTGCAGGTGTTCCCGTTCGCCCGCTATCTGTTCAACACGCTGGTGATCTGCGCCTTCTCCATGCTCGGCGCGGCGCTGTCGAGCTCGTTCGTGGCATACGGGCTGTCCCGGATCGAGTGGCGGTGGCGCACACCGCTGTTCGTGGTGATCCTTTCCACGATGATGATCCCGTTCTACGTCACGATGGTGCCGCTGTTCACGATGTTCCGGTCGATCGGGTGGACCGACACCTACCTGCCGTTGATCGTGCCGCACTTCTTCGGTGTGCCGTTCTACATCTTCCTGCTCCGGCAGTTCTTCCTGAGCATCCCGAAGGAGATGTCGGAGTCGGCCCGCATGGACGGCGCCAACGAGCTGGTCATCTACTGGCGGATCATCCTGCCGCTTGCCAAGCCGGCCTTGGCAGCGGTGGCGCTGTTCCAGTTCCTCACGTCCTGGAACGACCTGCTCGGCCCGCTGATCTACCTCAGTGACGCCGACAGTTACACCCTCTCGCTCGGGCTGACCTTCTTCCGCAGCGAGTACAGCTCGCAGTTCGGGCCGCTGATGGCGGCCAGCACCGTGGTGGTGATCCCGGTGATCGTGGTGTTCTTCTTCGCCCAGCGCACGTTCATCCAGGGCATCACCCTCACTGGCGTGAAGGGCTGAAGGACCGAAACCCCAGCAGGAACCCACGAACGCCCGGCCGGGAGCATTCGGCCGGGCGTTCGTGTTGCGCTTTTCGTCACTCTCGGTGGTAATTCCCCTCGAATTCTCCGCCCGCGGCGCCGATCACAGGCTGGTAACGATCCCACACCGAGAACACCCACTGCGGGAAACCGCTCTCCGGACGCGAGCTCCGTCCACCGAACTCGGCCCACAAAAAACCGTTGGGCGGGTGTCATCACGACACCCGCCCAACGGGAGATTCGGTTGGCGACCGACGGCCGAACGCCTCGTTGCGCTGCGACCACCGGCGCGGGGGGAGCTGATTCGAACCCTGCTCGGGGGTTCTTAGATCAGCCCGTTCCTCGCGGCCCAAGCGACGACCTGAATGGGCGCCCGGGCACCGAGTCGGTCGCAGAGCGCCCGCGAACGCCGGCGCACCGTCCGATCGGAAAGCGCTAGCCGACGCGCGATGGCTTCCACCGGAAGCCCGTCGGCCAGCAGTGCCAGGAGCCTGATCTCGTCGTCGGTCACGCGGCGCCTGAGGTCGGTCGTCGTCGTGACATGACTTGGAACGTGACTCGGAACATGACTGGGAACATTGTGATGCGTCGTGGTGACAGTTGGCGCACTGTAGATGCCCTCGTTAGCGACACCAGCCGGTCGAAGAGCCCTCACTACGCCATGGCTGAGATCTGACATGCCCATCCGCCTTCGCGTTGACCCCGTACCCTGCGTTCGCGTTAACCCCGTGTTAAAAGAAGCGGCCTGAGTCGTTTCAATGTGCACCTAAGGTACGGGCGCCGCCCCGCCTAGTCAACGGTCGGACGCACGCTGTTCCCGACTACTTCCCGCTATCAACAAACGCTTCGTGAGCGACTGAACTCGCCTTGTCACATTGCGTTCGTTTCTTCCAGGTAACGCCGACCACGCTACGCGGACACCGTCCGATGACTGCCGTTCCACGCCCGGTGACCTTGACGCGTAACCCGAGCGAAAATTCGTGCCGTCACCACTTCCGGAAGCGGACACCGAAACGCCGACGGCCCCCACACCGTGCGGTGTGGGGGCCGTTCGTGCCGTCGTACGTCGAACGCTTCGGGTCGACGCGGTCCAGGCCTGGGGCCTGCCTCAGGCCTTGTCGGGGGTCGCACCCTCGGGGACGGCCGCCGGCCGCTCGACCGTGCTGTCCACCTCGACCGGAGCGCCGCCCTGGGCGCCGGACTCCAGCAGCGACTCCATCACGTCGAGCACGTGGTAGGCGAGCTCGCCGCTGGCCCGGTGCGCGCCGCCGTCGCGGATCGCCCGTGCCATGTCCGCCAGGCCGTAGCCGCGGCCGGAGTCGGCGTACCCACCGGCCACCTTCGCCACCGACCAGTCGCTGCCGGGCTTGTACAGCTTGACGTCACCGGCGAAGCCGTTCGGGTCGGGCACCGACAGCGAACCCTCGCTGCCGTAGACCTCGATCCGGGGCAGGTTGGAGCCCCAGACGTCGAAGCTGGTGACGACCGTGCTGAGGACGCCGGACTCGTGCTCGAGGACGCCGGTCACGTGCGTGTCCACCTCGACGCTGAACGTCGTCCCCTCCTTGGGGCCACTGCCGACGGTGCGCTCCTGCTTGGCCCGGCCGACCCGGCCGGTCACCCGGGCGATCGGCCCGAGCAGGTTGATCAGCGCACTGAGGTAGTAGGGGCCCATGTCCAGCAGCGGCCCGCCACCCGGCTTGTAGTAGAACTCCGGGTCCGGGTGCCACGGCTCGGGTCCGGGGCTGACGAAGAACGCGCTCGCCGCGGTCGGCTGACCGATGTCACCGCGGTCGAGCAGCGCCCGTGCGGTCTGCGTACCGGTACCGAGCACGGTGTCGGGCGCGCAGCCGATCCGCAGGCCGGCCTTGGTGGCGGCGTCGAGCAGCGGACGGGCCTCCTGCCGGGTGGCGGCCAGCGGCTTCTCGCCGTAGACGTGCTTGCCCGCACCGAGCGCGGCCAGCGCCACCGAGGCGTGCGCGGCCGGGATGGTGAGGTTGAGGATGGCCTCCACCTCGTCGTCGGCGTACAGCTCGTCGGGAGTCAGCGCCCGTACGCCGTACTTGTCACCGGCGGCCTTGGCCCGCGAGATGTCCAGGTCGGCGGCGGCGACGACGTCGAGACCCGGCAGCTTGGCCATGTGCTCGAAGTACGTCTTGCTGATCGTGCCCGTGCCGACGACGCCAACCTTCAGCGGCTCGCCCATAGCAGTCCTCTCTCGATGATCGTGCGAACCTCGGGGGTGTCGAGGTCGTCAAGCTTGTGACCGACCGTACAGACGAAGACCCGGCCGGAACCCCACGGCTTGGTCCACACGGCCGGCATGGTCACGCCGTCGATCCAGGGGTAGTCCGGATGCGCGGCGAAGGTCGTGGACGCGAGCACGTCGATGCTCGGGTCCGCGTGGACGTAGTACTGCTCGGTGTGCACGGCGAACCGGTCGACACCGGCGACGATCGGGTGGTCGGCGCGCTCGGGGAGCACCTGGACCTCGTGGTCGACGAAGCCGCCCGGGTGGCAGATGAACTGCCCGCCCACCATGAAGTTGTACTCGAGGTCGGCGCGGAAGGCGTCGGCGATGCCACCGTGCCAGCCGGCCAGCCCGGTGCCCGCGCGCACGGCCGTGTCCAGGCCCTTGCTCTGCTCGGGGCTGATCTGGCCCATCGTCCAGCACTGCACGATCAGGTCGGTCGAGGCGAGCAGGTCGGCGTCGAGGTAGGAGTCCAGGGTGTCGGAGACCTCCACGGTGTAGCCGCTCTCCCGCAGGAACGGGACGAAGCGGTCGGTGGCCTCCACGGGCACGTGGCCGTCCCAGCCTCCGCGGACGACCAGCGCGCGGCGCGATCCGGCGGGACCCGGCGATGTTGTCACGGGCGTCAACTCCTCTGTGCGGGCCCAAAAGCGAGGGCTCGACGCTATGGCGCGCGGTAACGCAGGGCAACGCCGACCCCCTGCACGTTCACCATGTGAGAACCCCGCCCGCGCGGGGTGTCCGGAGCTCGCCAGCCGCCGGACCCCTTGTGGCGTGGACGAACCGCGGCCGTCGGCGCCCCGCGCGGTGCTGTGTGGCTGAAATGTGCCAGCGTGCCTCCGCACTGTTTACGACAGCGGGTGAGCGCGGTCATACTCCCCGTTGACCGGGCCGCCGGCCGGTCTCGGGTGGTCACGGCGCGGTTCCCGGCGGGACGACGACGTCTCCGGGAGCCTCCATGCGTACTCGCGTGTCCGCCGCCGTGGTGGCGGTGTGTGCGGTTGTCGCCGCCCTGCTTACTCCCACCGGGTTGCTGTCCCCCACCGTCGCCGGCGCGGCGCCGCCGGGTTCCGGCGGTGACGGTTCGGCCGGCAGGGTCGGCTCGGGCGCCGGCGCCCGGTCGTCGTCGGCGGTGGTCACCCTGGTCACCGGTGACGTCGTACGCCTGGACACCTCCGGCGGGCAGAACTCCGCGGACACCGCCACGCTGGTGCGCCCGGCGGCGGGCGGTGGGGGTTACCACTCCTACACCGACCCGTCCGGTGACGCGCACTTCGTTCCCGAGGCCGCCCGGCGGTTGCTCGGCGCCGGGCGGCTGGACCCGGCGTTGTTCGACGTCTCCGCGCTGGTGCGCCGGGGCTTCGACGACGCGCACACCTCCGCCCTGCCGCTGATCCTCACCTATCCGACCGCGTCCGCGTCGGCCCGGGCGGCCGCGCCCTCGGCGGCCCGGCTCACCGCCCGGCTCGGTGCGGCGCACGCCGGCGCGGTGTCCGTACGCAAGCAGGACGCGACGCGCTTCTGGTCCGGGCTCACCGGCAAGCCCGCGAACGCCCGGCACCCGAGAACCGACCCCACGCTGACCGGCGCCACGCTGACCGGCGGCGTCCGCCGGGTATGGCTGGACGCGAAGGTGCGGGCGAGCCTGGACCAGAGCGTCCCGCAGATCGGCGCGCCCGCCGCCTGGCAACGCGGGCTTGACGGTTCGGGCGTCAGGGTCGCCGTCCTGGACACCGGCATCGACGCCACCCATCCCGACTTCGCCGGCCGGATCGAGGCGACCCGCGACTTCAGTGGCAAGGGCAACGTGGTCGACGGCGCCGGGCACGGCACGCACGTCGCGTCCACCGTGCTCGGCTCGGGCGCGGCCTCCGACGGTCGTTACCGCGGCGTCGCGCCGGGTGCGCACCTGCTGGTGGGCAAGGTGCTCGGCGACGACGGCTCCGGCTCGATGTCGCAGGTGATCGAGGGCATGCAGTGGGCGGCGAGCGCGGGCGCCGACGTCGTGAACCTCAGCCTGGGCGGGGATCCGTCCCGCGGTGACGACCCGGTGAGCCGGGCACTGGACGACCTGTCCGACCGCTACGGCACGTTGTTCGTCGTCGCGGCCGGCAACTTCAACCCGTACGGACAGGACAGCAGGTTCGTGACGTCACCCGGTGCGGCCGGCGACGCGCTCACCGTCGGCGCCGTCTCCAAGCAGGACCGGATGTACGCGGGGTCACGCCGGGGCCGGCTCGGCGACACCGCGATCAAGCCCGAGGTGGTCGCGCCCGGCGTGAGCATCACCGCCGCGCAGGCCGCCGGCACCGGCGACGGCAGCCCGTACACCACGATGACCGGCACCTCGATGGCAACTCCACACGTCGCCGGCTCCGCGGCCCTGCTGTTGCAGGAGCATCCCGGCTGGACCGTGGCCGATGTCAAGGCTGCCTTGACATCGACCACCGTGCGGATCAACGGCGCGACAGTCGTCGACCAGGGCGCCGGCCGGATCGACGTCGACCGCGCCACCCGCCAGCAGGTCCGGGTCGACCAGGGCACCGTCGACGCGGGCTACTTCGCCCGGCCGTACGACGACTCGGCGATGGTCGTCAAGAAGACGTTGACATACCGCAACGACGGCGAGGATCCGGTCACCCTGCACCTGTCCACGACGCTGACCGACCAGAAGGGCCAGCCCGGCGACGCCTCCGGCCTCACCGTCACCCCGGCGCAACTGACCCTGCCGGCCGGTGGATCCGGCCAGACGACCGTCACCGTGGACGCCCGCACGATCGCACCGAGCAGCTATACCGGCGCCGTGGTCGCCACCGCCGCGGCGGTCCCCGATGGCGCCGATCTCGCGATCCGAACCACCGTGGGCTTCTACAAGCAGGACGACACCGTGGACATCTCGGTGAAGGCGCTGGACCGGCACGGACGTCCGGCCTACGCCACGCTGCGGATGGCGCCGTACAAGAAGGAGGACTTCGACGGCCGCTACTACCCCGACTACTTCTACCTCGACCCGGGCGAGACCGAGCAGCTTCGACGGGTGCCCGAGGGTGACTACAACCTGTGGGCCGACATCCTCACCTTCGACGAGTCCGGGCGATTCGTCGAGGAACACAGCGTGGTCGCCATCCCGCGCGTGCACGCGTACGCACCGAACTTCTCGATCGTCCTCGACGCCCGCAAGGCGGAGCCGGTGCGGCTCACGACACCGCGCGCCTCGACGATCCGGTCGCTGGCGCTGTCGTGGTGGCGGGGCACACCCGGAACGCCGTACCGCAGCTTCGACGCCCTCGGCGTGATGGTCGGCGACGGCTCACCGGAGAAGGTGTCGGTGGCCGGCACCGACCGGGTCGACGACGCGCCGTTCGTGGTGACCACCGCCTTCGACGCCGGGCCACCTGTCCTCACCGGACGGATCGTCGGCGGCGCACGCCCACCGGGCGACGGCGTCCTGCACCCGGTCTGGGAGGGCGGGCCGCCGATCGACGGCACCGTGGTGATGGCCGCCGCGGACGCGGGCACCGCGAGCCCGGACGATCTGGCAGGGGCCGACCTGCGCGGCAAGCTCGCGGTGGTCCGGGAGAGCTCGGACGTGTCCTACGCCGACCAGGTGTCCGCCGTGGTGGCGAAGGGCGCCCGGGCGGTGCTGCTCACCTCCGCCGAGCCCGGCGTGTTCTGGCCGTCCGCCGGCGGCCCGGTGCCGGTGCTGGCGGCGCCGAAGTCCGACGGTGACGCGCTGGTCGCGGTGCTGGGCCGCGGGCCGGCGTCGGTGCGGTTCGTGGGCGAGCCGGTGGCGCCGTACGCCTACGACGTCGCCTACGTGGAGCAGGGGCAGGTCCCGCGGCAGCTTTCCTACGTCGTCCGGCCCGATGACGTCGCGCAGGTCGACGTACGCCTGTCCACCACCGGCACCGGCGAACGCGGCTGGCGCCTGCACAACTTCGTCGCCGCGCCCTGCGCGTGCGGTTCGACCCTGGTGGCCGACTACCTGCCCCTGCTCGGCCGCACCCGGACCGAGTACGTCACCGCGCGACCGGACGTGGGGGTGCAGCCCAGTTGGCAGTACCGCTACGGCAATCCCGGCGACGTGATGTACACCCGGGACCTGCCGGCATACCAGCCCGGACAGCGCCTCACCGAGGACTGGCTGGCCGCGCCGTTCTCCCCCGGGCCTGCCAACTCCGAGTTGACACTGAGCGGCGCGCGGCGGGCGAGCACGCGGTTCCACGACACGCTGACCTATGACATCGCGCCCTGGACCGACTCGGCCGGGCACTGGACCCCGTCGCTCGGGCCGGCGACCTCGCAGAGCCGGCTCTATCGGGACGGGACGCTGATCGCGTCCAGTGACTACGGGCTGCGGGGGTCGGCGCAGGTGCCGGCCGCCGAGTCGGGCTACCGGCTGGAGACCGAGGTCGACCCCGACGAGACGGTCTTCGGGCTGTCCACCCACGCCCGGTCCACGTGGACGTTCCGCTCCGCCGGCAACGGCGGGGAGTACGTCCTACCGCTGGTCGACGTCGACTACACCGGCGTCGTGGACCCGGCCACCGGCCGCTCGGCCCTGGACCTCGCCAACACCGCGGCCGACGACCGGGACGTCTCGCTGCGGCTCCGGGTGGGCCACCAGTTGGGATCGGCGGCGCCCGAGGTGCGATCGGTCGCGGTCTGGGTCTCCTTCGACGAGGGCACGACCTGGCGGCGGGCGACCGTACGGTCCACACCGGGCGCCGGGGAGGCCGGTGAGGCCGCCGGCTTCACCGCGACCTACCACCACCCCCGGGTGCGGGGATCGGGTTCGGTGTCGTTGCGGGTCACCGCCGACGACGGGGCGGGCAACACCGTGGACCAGACCCTGGTCCGGGCGTACCACCTGACCCACCGCTGAGCGCCCGGGCGAGGAGCGACGCGGAGTAGGCAGCCTGGATGTACGGCCTAAGGTGAGCGGGTGCCCACTCCCGCGTTCGAGGTCGTCTGCGAGGTCGAGCCGCCCGCGCGGCCCGATCTCGCCCACGTCCGCCGGCAGATCGAGGTGCTGGGTCCCGTCGCGGACGCCTTCCTCGCCCCCGACAACCACCTCGGCAGGGCGACGATCTCCAGCGTCGCCGTCGCGCACGAGATCCAGCGTGCCGGCGGCCGCGGGCTGGCCTGCCTGAACGCCCGGGACCGCAACTTGCTCGGCCTGCGCCGCGACCTGCTCACCGCGGCGGCGTACGGCGTCCAGCGGTTCGTGTTCGTGTACGGCGACAAGCCCACCTCCGGCAACCGGACCGGCGACCTGACGGTGCGCGCCATGCTGGAGGAGGTGCGGCGGTTCGCCGAGGAGCCGGACCTACGGGGCGGGGGTTTCCGCGCCGGTGTCGCCGCCGGGCCGGGCCCGCTGCCGGCCTGGAAGCGGGCGGCGGACTTCGTGTTCGCGCAGGTGGGTTTCGACGTGGCCGAGCAGGTGCGCTGGCGGGAGACGCACGGGCCGGACCGCCCGGCGTACGCCGGAGTGCTGGTGCTGTCCAGTGAGCCGATGGCCCGCCGGCTCGCGGCGAGCATCCCCGACCTGGACGTCCCCGAGGAGCTGATCCGCCGGGTCGGGCAGGATCGGCAGGCCGGCGTCGAGGCGGCGTGCGACCAGGTGGAACGCATCCGGGACAGCGGCGCCTTCGACGGCGTACACCTCGTCACCGGCGTGCGTTTCCGCCCGATGGCCGAGGCACTCGCCCGGCGCGGGTTCGGCGGAGTCAGAGCCGGGCGATAGCGGGCCCCTCCAGAAGGCAGCGCTCCCGGGCCTGGTCCAGCAGCACCGTGAGGCCGGACCAGTCTGGCACGTAGTCGGGCCACACTCGCGCGGCGAGGTCGTCGAACAGTCCGGCCGAGGCGTCCACCAGGTCGAGCACGCTGTCGCGCCCGGAGTCCTGCTCGGGCATCAGGTCGAGAACGTGGTCCCAGACGTCGTTGCGGGCGCCGCCGAACCGGTGGTGCGCGGTGCCCTCCGCGCGGTCGCGCAGGAGCATGGCGAGGACCAGGCACAGGCGCGGCAGCTCCAGCGCGAGATGGCCGCCGATCAGCAGGTCGTCACGGGCGTCCTTGACGACGGCGAGCGCGGCGGTGAACCGGAACTGGTGCACCAGGTCGGGCAGCTCCACCTCGTCCGGACCGGAATCCGGGTGACTCGGTTGACTCGGGTGGCTCGGGTGGCTCGGGTGGCTCGGCTGGCCCACGCGGTCCGCGTCACTCACGATCAGGTCGATCCGCCGCCGGTCCGCCGGGAGCACCTCCGGGTCGCCGACGGCGCTGAGGTCGATCCGGCGCCCGTCCCGGAACACCGTCCGCACCAGTGCGCCGCCGTCCCGGTCGGCGCACTGGAAGGTCCAGATCGGGCCGAGGGAGGCGAGCCAGTCCGGCGCCGCGATCTTGCGCGGGTCCTCCCCGGACACCACCAGGCCGACGTCGAGGTCGCTCCACTCGTCGAGGTCGCCACTCGCCCCGGAGCCGTACACCCAGGCCTGCGTGACCGCGCGGTCCGCCGCGGCCGCCACGGCGATGTGGTTCAGCGCGTCCGAATGCCAGCTGCGCATGCGGAGCCTCCTTGTCGTCGTACCTCTGCCCGCCACCCAAGCATGTCCGGCAGGTCCGGGACACCTGTCGCCCGGGGCGCCGCCGCTATGTCCTGACGTGTCGACGTCCTCGCGTTGCGTTACGACGCACGGTCACCATGCGCCGGTTCCCGATCCTGCCGGAGCGTTTCCGGGCGTTCCGGCCGGAGCCGGCGCACTCTCGGGGACCTGCTTGCGGAAACCTTCCCTGCTCTTGGACCAAATCACAGGTCGCTCTCAGGTTTGACGGCGAAGCTCCCGACGTAGCCAGCCGCCCCGATTTCGACCCCTGAGGACCGCCGGTGTTGACCTACTGTGACCTGGAACTCGACGAGCACGCCCACGAGGTTCGCCGCAGCGGCGTCAGCGTCAGGCTCTCCCCCACCGAGTTCAACCTCCTCCGCTACCTGCTGATCAACGCGGAGAAGGTGGTGAGCAAGACCCAGATCCTGGACCGGGTGTGGGACTACCAGGCGGGCGGGGACAGCCGCATCGTCGAGTCCTACATCAGCTACCTCCGCCGCAAGATCGACAAGCAGGACCCGCCGCTGATCCACACCGTGCGCGGTGTGGGCTACACGCTGCGCAGGCCCCGCGGCGCGGCCGTCCGCTGACGGTCGGCTGACCGCGCGCCGACCGGGGTGGGTGCCCAGGTCGTCTGGGAAACGCGGGCACCCACTCCGGCCGGCGCACGGCCGGCCGGGCCCAGTCAGCCCGGTCAGGTCGTGGCCGGCACCTGGAACACGTACGTGCCCGAACCCAACCGGACCAGCGTCTCGTCGCCGCTCCGCTCCACCGCCAGGCCGTCCGCCCCGGCGAGCGGCTCGCCGCTCTCGGTCACCCCGGACGCGTCCGCCGTCGGTAGCCAGACCTCGCCGGTGACGTTCGGGGGCAGCGTGACCTCGAGGGTGAACGCCCCCTCCGGCGTCCGCCGCCAGCGCGTCGACACCTTGCCGTACGGCGTCCGCAGGGACGCCCGCGCCCAGCTGACGTCGCCGCCGGCGCGCGGACGGACCACCACCGTGCGGTAGCCCGGCTCTCCCGGCGCGATCCCGCCGAGCGTCTGGTAGATCCACTCCCCGACCGCGCCGTAGGCGTAGTGGTTGAACGACGTCATGCCCGGGTCCTGGAAGCCGCGCGAGTCGCTCCAGGAGTCCCAGCGCTCCCACATCGTGGTGGCGTCGCCGTGCACGACGGGGTAGAGCCAGGACGGGAAGGTGTCCTGGGTGAGCAGCCGGAACGCCACGTCCTCGAAGCCGAACCTCGACAGCACCGGCAGCAGGTAGGGCGTGCCCAGGAAACCGGTGGCGAGGTGCCAGTTGCGGGAGGCGATCTCCTCCACCAGGTGCCGCGCGGCGAGTGGCTCCTCCCCGGGCTCGAGCAGCCCGAAGTGCAGCGCGAGCACGTACGACGTCTGGGTGCCGGACTGCACCCGCCCGCCGCCGCGCACGTAGCGGGCCCGGAACGCCGCCCGCACCTGGTCGTACAGCTTCTCCCACCTGGCCGCCTCGTCGGCCCGGTCGAGCTCGGCGGCCAGCCACCCGGCGACCCGGGCGGCGTAGGCGAAGAACGCGGTGGCCACCAGGTCGGCGGGGGTCGGCATCGGCGCCAGCCAGTCCGCGAACCCCTCGGCCGGCCGCACGAAGTCGGTGCTGTGTTCCTCGAGATAGTCCAGCCAGGAACCGACCGCGGCGAGGTTCTCCGCGACCACCCGGCGGTCGCCGTACACGCGCAGCAGTTCCCACGGCACGATCTCCATCGCGTCGCCCCACCCGGCGGCACCCGCGGCCGCACGGCCGTCACCGCCCATCAGGAACGACTGCGGCGAGAGCACGTCCGGAGCGACGTGGGGTACGCCGCCGTCGGGCTGCTGGCCGTCGCGCAGGTCGCGCAGCCACTTGCGCAGGAACGAACGGACGTCGTAGTTGTACGCCGCGGTGGAGGCGAAGACCTGCGCGTCGCCGGTCCAGCCGAGCCGCTCGTCGCGCTGCGGGCAGTCGGTCGGGACGCTGAGGAAGTTGCCGCGCTGACCCCAGACGATGTTGTGCTGCAGCTGGTTGAGCCGCGGGTCGGAGCATTCGAACGCGCCGATCTGCTCCATGTCGGCGTAGACGACCTTCGCCTGCACGTCGGCCGGGTCGAGGTCGCCCGCCAAGCCGACGATCTCGGCGTACCGGAACCCGTGCACGGTGAAGCGGGGTTCGAACACCTCGCCGTCGGGATCGCCGCGCAGGACGTATTCGTCGGTGGCTCGCGCGTCGCGCAGCGCCTCGACGTACAGCTCGCCGCGGTGGTCGAGCACCTCGGCGTGCCGCACCAGCAGCCTGGTGCCGGCCTGTCCGCGTACGCGCAACCGCACCCAGCCGACGAGGTTCTGGCCGAAGTCGACCAGGTGCACACCCGGCCGGGGCGCGGTGACGGTGACCGCGGGCAAGGTCTCCTTGACACGGATCGGCGGGGCCACCTCGGCTTCCAGCGGACCGTGCCTGGGTGAGCCGGCGACCGCGTGCGGCCAGGCGGAGTCGTCGAAGCCGGGCAGGTCCCAACCGGCTGGTTCCAGCCGGGCGTCGACGACCTCGCCGTTCTGCAGGTCGGTGTACCTCGTCGCTCCCTCGCCCACCCGCCAGGACTCGTCGGTGGCCACGACTGTGCGCGTGCCGTCGGTGTGCTCGACCTCGAGCCGCGCGCGGAACGCACGATGCCGGCCGTACTGGAACGGACCGAACCAGCAGACGTTGCCGGTGTACCACCCGTCGGCGAGCACGCCGGCCAGCACGTTGTCGCCGGAGCGCACCAGGTCGGTCACGTCGTAGGTCTGGTACGGAACGCGGCGGGCGTAGTCGGTCCAGCCCGGAGCGAACCGGTGGTCGCCGACCCGCTCGCCGTTCAACCGGGCCTCGTAGATGCCGAGCGCGGTGGCGTAAAGCCGGGCGCGGCGAACCGGTGCGCCGGTCCGGAACTCCTTGCGCAGATAGGGAGTGGGGCGGTGGCTGAGGGGTGAGCGGCCGTGCGGCGCGACACCGTGCAGACCGAACGCCTGCGCCAGCTGCCAGCCCGAGTCGTCGTGGTCGGTGGTCTCCCAGCCGTCGTCCGCGACCGGCGAGCACCGCCAGCTGTCGTCGCTGGTCACCACGACGTCGTCCTCGCCCGACTCGGCGTTCAGGTGCACCACCAGACCCGACACGTCGTTCGCGTGCGTTGCGGGGTCCGTCTGTGTGTGCGTCTGCGTGCGCGTCTTCGGGTTGCCGTCGACGGCGACCGCGAGCACGTTCGAGCCCGTACGCAGCACGCCCGCCTCGATCGGGGTGCCGTCCGCGGCGACCTCACGTCCGTTGCAGTACACGCGAACGGCCGCGTCACTCGCGTCGGCCACGACGCGCACGCGCTCGGGGACCGAACCGTCCGGCACCTCGAACCGCGTCCTGAAGTAGGCGGTGCGCGCGGCCGAGGACAGGTCGCCGGGCAGCCACACGCGTTCGATCCGGTGCCGCGGCCGGCCCGCGTAGTCCAGCGACACCGCGCCGGACAGGTCGTCCTCGCCGGGCGAGCCGATCCACCGCGTGCCGACGCCGTCCGCGTGCCAGTCCGACTCCGTCAACAGGCCCAGCTCGAACTCCGCCGGCTCGCTCCACCCCGAGTCGCGCCCGGACTCGTCGGTCACCCGCACCGCCCAGGCGTACCGCTCACGGGCGGCCAGTACCGGACCGGCGTACTCCACACCGGCCGAGTCGCGCGAGGTCACCTCACCGGAGTCCCACACGACAGCGGGGTGCACGTCGCCGCCGTCCGCGAGCGGATCGGCGCCGGCCGCGGCCGGGAAAAGCCGGATGCGGTAACCGCGCTGCGCCCTGCTCCGGCCGTTTCCGGTCAGTTCCCAGGCCAGAAGCGGCCTGGGCTCGTCCAGGCCGAGGGGGGATTTCGCGGTTTCTGTCCGAAGATCGTGCGGCCGAAGTGGCCCGGCGGTTTCGTCCACGTCACAGTCCGTCCGTTGAATGGGCGGTGAAACCTTTCAAGATTCGCGCGAGTGACGCTATTGTCGGCGCAGCGGACTGTCAAGGGCTCCTATGCTGGATCCCAAGCCTGGTTCGTGTGTGGCTTCGTGTCTGGCTTCGTGTGTGGCTTCGCAGGTGGGCATTAGCCCGGCGGTTCGGGTCCGCTCTTCGCGGCCGGTCCGGCGGGTGCGTTTCATGGCCGGTTCCGGGGAATGCCTTTCCGGGGCGGGCCTTACTGTGGGAGGGATTTCATGGCGGCGATTGTCGAAAGCGTGGGTCGTACGCCGCACAGCTCCGCGCGTCGCCGGGGAATTCGGGACGTGGCCGAACTCGCGGGCGTGTCTGTCGGGACCGTTTCGAACGTGCTGAACAAACCCGCACTGGTGGCCGAGGAAACCCGGCGCAGGGTGGAGGAGGCCATCGCCACTCTCGGCTTCGTCCGCAACGGTTCGGCCCGCCAGCTCCGTGCCGGCACCAGCCGTGCGGTCGGGGCGATCGTCCTCGACATCGCCAACCCCTTCTTCACCGACGTCGCCCGCGGCATCGAGGACCGTCTCGCCGAGGACGACCACATCCTCATCCTGGCCAGCTCCGACGAGAGCAACGAACGCGAGCTGCGCTACCTCCGGCTGCTGGAGGAACAGGGTGTGCAGGGCGTCCTGGTCAGCCCGGCGGAGGAGGACCTCACCTGGCTGGACCAGGCCCGCGCCCGCGGCACCGCCGTCGTGCTGCTCGACCGCAGCGACGGCGGCACGATGTGCTCGGTCGGAGTGGACGACGTACGCGGCGGCGAGCTCGCCGCCGCGCACCTGATCTCGCTGGGCCACCGGCGGATCGCGTTCGTCAACGGACCCACGAAGATCCGGCAGTGCGCGGACCGGCGCAAGGGAGTTCGGAAGGCGCTGAAGGCCGCCGGTCTCACGCTGTCCGGCTCGCTGGTGGAGGTGACCGTCAGCGCGCTGAACGCCGACGGCGGCGAGCAGGCCCTCACCCGGGTGCTGGACCAGGCCGACGGTGTCACCGCGATCCTCTGCGTCAACGACCTGACCGCGCTCGGCGTGCTGCGCGGGCTGCGTGCCCGCGGTCTCGGCGTGCCCGACGACGTCGCGGTGGTGGGGTACGACGACGTGGAGTTCGCGGCCGTGCTCACCACCCCGCTGACGTCCATCCGCCAGCCGCGCTACCAGATCGGCCGGGCCGCCGCCGACCTCCTCCTCGCCGAGGCCGGGACCCGCGGACAGCACGAGCACGAACAGGTGCTGTTCCAGCCGGAACTGGTCGTACGGGAGTCCAGCGGACCGCACCAACCGCGTTGACAAGGAACGATTGACAGCGAGGAACGCTGTCAATCCCGCCTTGCCTCCAGCGCCCGAGCGTGTTTCGCAGGGCTCGTCGGCGCGGGCTCACGACGCATCGCCAGCACCCGGCGGATCGGGATGGCGATGTCCACTCCTTCCGGACGACCGTGCGCGCGTTCGGTGAGCCAGGCGATCGCCGTGGACCGCCGCTCCGGCGACAGGTCCGGCAGGTACAGCGCGGCAATCAGCAACTCGGCGTCGGCCGCGTCGCGTACGGAGAACACGAAGCGCTCGCGGGCGTCCTCGACGACGTGCAGGCCGGCGTCTTCCAGCCGGTCGCCCAGGTCGCCGAGCTCGGACCAGCCGGGGAACCGCGGCGGCGTCCGAAGCCTGGCGGTGAGCGGCCCCAGGACCAGCAGGTCGCTCGGCCGCAACGGCACCGCGGCCGGCACGGTCGCGGACAGCATGCCGCCCGGGCGCAGCACCCGCGCGATCTCCGCCAGTGCCTCCGCCAGCGGCTGGACCACCATCAGGCTCATCGAGCACACCACCGCGTCGAACCCGCCTTCGGTGAACGGCAGCCTGGTGGCGTCGGCACACAGCACCTGGGCGTGGTGGCGTTCCCTGGCCTTCGCGAGCTCCTGCCGCGACCGGTCGACTCCGACGACCAGCGGATCCTCGATGCCCTCCCGTTGGTACTGCTCCAGGTGCAGGTCACCGGCCACCGCACCGCTGCCGCACGCGACGTCGAGTACGCGACGCCCCTTGCCGGCCACCGGCCGAAGCACCCAGCCGTACGGCGTGAGGTCGCCCGCACGGCAACGCCGCAGCAGGTCCTCGGTGACACCGGCGTGGCGGACGTGGAAGTCGTCGAGATAGCCGCGCCAGTCAGACGTCACGGCGCTTCAGCCTCCTTCGCGGAGGACGGGGGCAGGGCAGATCGAGGATAGGACCCGGTCCGGGAGGGTGGCACCGCGCCCTGTCCGCCGCACCCGGCTCGATCCGAGAGAACCCAGGTCGTAGTTCCACCACGACCTAGAGCCGGCGGACGAAGATGTGACCGGCGTGCTGGTGGGCGATCTCGGCGGTCGCGCCGGCGATCCGCGCCGACCCGTCGCCGCTCATCCCGTCGCCGCCGCCGTCGCCGCCCCGGACCTGCACGGTGTCCGGTCCGGCCGTCACGGTCACCGTCTGACCCGGGAGCGCACCCGCCCGGCGCAGCACCTCCATCAGCTCCGGCGTCGTCTGCAGCGGCTCACTGATCCGGCGTACGACCACCTTGGTCTCCTCACCGGGCCCGGCCTTGCCGACCACCTGCTCCAGCGACTCCACCTCGGTCAGGAAGTCCTCCACCGCGCCGGTGTAGCCGAGCTCGGCGAGACCGGGGATGGGATTGCCGTAGGGCGAGACCGTCGGCTCGCCGAGGATCGTCACCAGCCGGCGTTCGACGTCGTCGGAGATCACGTGTTCCCAGCGGCAGGCCTCGACGTGCACCAGCTCCCAGTCCAGCCCGATCACGTCGACCAGCAGGCGCTCGGCGAGCCGGTGCTTGCGCATCACCCGGGTGGCCAGCGCCCGGCCCTTCGGCGACAGCTCGAGGTGCCGGTCACCCTGGACGGTGAGCAGTCCGTCGCGTTCCATCCGGGCGACCGTCTGGCTGACCGTCGGGCCGGACTGGTGCAGGCGTTCGGCGATCCGGGCGCGGAGAGGGACGATGCCCTCCTCCTCCAGCTCGTACACGGTGCGGAGATACATCTCCGTGGTGTCGATCAGATCGCTGTGGCTCACGCCGCGTGCTCCTTCTCAGGTCTGCCTGCCCAAAAGAATACGCGGCGGCGTCCGGACCTGGCCGCGGTCAAAACGGGCGAAAGGCTGGCAGGTGCGTCGAAACCGTCGTAACGGGGTGTCGATGCTCGGGCTCGGCATCATAGGCCGAAAGGAGCCCACACGTGCCGTATCGCTCCCGGACAGGGTGCGGACCGGCCGAAGAATCACGCCTGCGCCCGGCGGGCGGGTCATCCGCGCTCAGCGCTGCCTGCCGGGGGCGGGAGACCGCCGTGTTGCCGGGGAACGCCCCGGCAACACGGCGAACTCCCACGGGCGACGACCCGCGGTCAGCCGCTCTTGCGCGCCGCGCCTCGTTCCTCTGCCTTGCGCTTGTCCCGCTCGCGCTTACGGCGGGTGCGTTCCTTCGTCCAACGAACCTTCGCTCGCGATCCTCGTCCCATGGCCGGAGCCTATCCCGGTACCGGTGCTCGCTCAGGCCAGCAGGTCCAGTCGCGCCCGGTCGACCGGGTGGGCGAAGCCCTCTCCCCGGGCGAAGCGTTCGACCTCGTCCACCGCGAGCGCGCCCATCCGGTGCACCTCGTTGCCCAGCGACCCGGCGATGTGCGGGGTGAGTACGACGTTCGGCAGCCCGAACAACGGCGAGTCCGCGGGCAGCGGCTCCGGATCGGTGACGTCCAGCACCGCGGACAGCCGCCCGCTCACCGTCTCCGCGGTCAGTGCGGCGGTGTCCACCAGCCGGCCGCGCGCGGTGTTGACGAGGGTGGCGCCGTCCGGCATCAGGGCCAGCCGGCGGGCGTCGAACAGGTGGTACGTCGCAGGTACGTCCGGTGCGTGGATGCTCACCACGTCCGAACCGGCGGCGAGCTCGTCCAGGTCGACCAGCCGGGCGCCGAGGCCGGCGGCCTGCGCCGCGGTCAGGGTGGGGTCGGCCAGCAGGACGTCCATCTCGTACGCCGCGAGCAGGTCCAGCACCCGCCGGCCGACGTGCGAGGCGCCGACGATCCCGACGGTGGTGTGGTAGTTGCCGAGGCCGGGGAACCGGGCGGCCCAGTCCTGTCGGCGCGCGTCGGCTCTGTAGGCCGCCTGGATGGGGGACGCCCGCTTGCCGGCGAGCACCACCATGGCCACGGTGTACTCCGCGACGGGGACGGCATTCGCGGCGACCGCCGAGGAGACCCGGACGCCGTGGTCCCAGGCGGCCTGGGTGACCAGGCTCTTGACCGAGCCGGCACCGTGCACGACCGCGGCCAGCCCGGGCGCGGCGGCGACCGCCTCGGCGTCGACGGGCGGGGCGCCCCAGCAGGTGAGCAGCACCTCCGCCCGGCCGAGGGCCGCCCGGGCGCGCGGGCTGTGGTACTCGTCCAGAACGAGGTCGAGGTCCACGTCCGCGATCGCGGCGAGGCGCTGCCGTTGGTGGTCGTCGAGCAGGCGGGGCAGGTTGGCCGGGGACATCGCGAGGACGACGGCGGGGCGGCGCGCTGGGACCATGTGCGGCAGCGTAGCGCGCGTGGGTAAGCGCTTCCCGAGACTGGCGACGACGGTGGTGACCACGTCCGGCACCGGCTGGGGTGTGGCTGCGAGGATGGCGTCGTGCTGCAGGTGTGTCCCAACGGTGCTCGAAGCCGGGTCGAGTGCGCCCACCTGCCGGTCACCGCCGAGGAGTTGGCGGTGGCGGCCCGCGAGGCTGTGGCCGCCGGCGCCGAGGACGTCCACCTGCACCCCAAGGACCACGACGGTCAGGACACGCTGGAAGCCGCCGCCGTCGCCGCCGCGGTGAGCGCGGTGCGGGCTGCCGTCCCGGGGGTCCCCGTCGGAGTCACCACCGGCGCATGGGCCACGCCGGACCCTCGTGCCCGTGCCGCGCAGGTCCGGTCCTGGACCGTGCTACCCGACCACGCGTCGGTGAACTGGCACGAGGACGGCGCATCCGAGGTCGCCACGGCCCTGCTGGATCGGGGAATCGGCGTCGAGGCCGGCATCTACTCCGGCACTGCCGCGGCACGACGGTTCCTGGACTGGCCCGGGGCTCGCCGGGTCCTGCGCGTCCTGGCCGAGATCACCGAGGCCGCCCCGCAGGAAGCGCTGCACGCCGCGGCCGAGCTCCTGGACGGACTCGGATCTGTTCCCGCGCCGATTCTGCTGCACGGCGAGGACACCGCCGCGTGGGCGGTCCTGCGGCTCGCGGCCTCCCGCGGCCTGGACACCCGTATCGGCCTGGAAGACGTGCTTCACCTCCCTGACGGCGCCCCCGCCCCGGGCAACGCCGCCCTCGTCCGTGCGGCACGCGAGATCATCCAGGACACACCGAAACGCACCTGACGTCCGCCCCAGAGCGGGTTGCCACCGCGCGCGGGTCAGCCGCGGACCTTGCGGGTGCTCTCCCGGATCACGACCTCGCCGCGTACGCGCACCAGCCGGTCCTTCTCCGGAGCGTCCAGCTCCAGCGCCAGCTCCGCGGCGCGCACGCCCATCTCCTCCAGCGGGAGCCGGACCGTGGTCAGCGGCGGGACCAGGTCGCGCAACGTCTGGATGTCGTCGAAGCCGGCGATGGAAAGATCCCGCGGAACGTCGACGCCCTCGTCGCGGCAGGCCGCCATCGCACCGACCGCCATCACGTCGTTGACCGCGAAGACGCACGAGACGCCGAGCCCGCGGGCCATCAGGTCGCGTGCCGCCTGGTACCCGCCGTCGCGGGTGAAGGGCCCGTCGACGACCGCGTCCGGCGCGAGCCGTACGCCCTTCTCGGCCAGGCCCGCCTTGAACCCCGCCAGCCGGTCGCGCGCCGTCAGCAACTGGCGCGGACCGGCGAGTACCCCGAACCGCCGGTGCCCGAGCTCGGCCAGCCTCACCGCCAGCTCCCGCGCCCCCGCGCGGTTCTCCGGCAGCACCGTGTCGGCGGGCAGCTTGTGCTGGCTCACGCAGGCGACCCGGCCGCCCGAACGCCGGAACGCCGTGACCTCCGCGGCCAGCCGCTCGGTCTGTTCCTTGTCGGCGGTACGGGTGCCGGCGAGGATCACCGCCCGGGCACGCTGGGCCCGCATCATCGCGACGTACTGCAACTCTCGGTTGGGATTGCGCGAGGTGGTGCCCAGCGTGACGATCAGGCCACGCTCGTCGGCGACGCGCATCACCCCGGAGGCGATCGCGGAGAAGTACGGGTCGGCGATGTCGTGCATGACCAGGCCGACGGTCGAACTCGTCCCGCGCGCGACCGCCTGGGCGTGCAGGTTGGGCGAGTAGCCGAGCTCCTGCGCCGCCTTCAGCACGACGACCCGCAGGTCCTCGTTGACGCGCCGGGTGCTGCCGTTGAGCACCCGCGACGCGGTCGCCAGCGACACCCCGGCCCGCCGGGCGACGTCGCCGAGGGTGACCACCGTGGGAATGCTCATGTGTTCCGTGTCTCCGCCCGCAGTTCGTTCCCGGTGTACGTCGGTGTACGCCGGGTCACGTCGGTGTGGGTCTGCCTGGTCCGACGTACGCGCCCCAGCATGCCGGATCGCCCGCCCGCGCGGGTGGGCAGACGCACCGGCGAGCCAGCCGGCGCGGGAAAATGCCTCGACCCTGCCCGGCGTACCCGAGGGTGCACCCGGCGGCCCAGGGACCTGCCCGACGATCTGCCCGACGACGTGCTCCCACAGGGTCCGACAGCGTCCGACCCCTGCCCGTTGCCGGGCTTGCTCACGGTCGACCGGCTCGGCTAGGCTCCTTCGAATCGTCGGAAAGCGTTTTCCATCCTGTTTCCCAGACAGGTTCGTTCAGCGGGGAGGGTCCGATGGCCGTGCGTGAAGTCGGGATCGTCATGAACGGCGTGACCGGCCGGATGGGGTACAACCAGCACCTGGTGCGGTCGATCCTCGCCATTCGGGACCAGGGCGGCGTCGAGCTCGCCGACGGCACCCGCGTCGTTCCCGCCCCTCTCCTGGTCGGCCGCTCCGAGCAGAAGCTGCGCGACATCGCCGACCGCCACGGCCTGAACCGGTGGACCACCGACCTCGACACCGCCCTGTCCGACCCCTCCACCCTGATCTACTTCGACGCCCAGACGACCCGCGCCCGAGAGAAGTCGGTGCTCGCCGCGATCGCCGCCGGCCGGCACATCTACTGCGAGAAGCCGACCTCGGACTCGGTGGCCGGCGCGCTCGAGCTCGTCCGGGCGGCCCGCGAGGCGGGGGTGAAGAACGGCGTAGTGATGGACAAGGTCTTCCTCCCCGGCCTGCGCAAGCTCCGGCGGCTGGTCGAGGGCGGGTTCTTCGGCCGGATTCTTTCCGTACGCGGAGAGTTCGGCTACTGGGTGTTCGAGGGCGACTGGCAGCGCGCGCAGCGGCCGAGCTGGAACTACCGCGCCGAGGACGGCGGCGGGATCACCCTGGACATGTTCTGCCACTGGAACTACGTCCTGGAGTCGATCGCCGGCCGGGTGCGTGCCGTCACCGCCCGTTCGGTGACCCACATCCCGCAGCGGTGGGACGAGCAGGGCCAGGCCTACGAGGCCACCGCCGACGACGCCGCGTACGCGATCTTCGAGCTGGAGGACGGCACCATCGCCCAGCTCAACTCCTCCTGGGCGGTGCGGGTCTACCGCGACGAACTGGTGGAGTTCCAGGTCGACGGCACCGAGGGCAGCGCGGTCGCCGGACTGCGCAACTGCCGGATCCAGCACCGCTCGACCACGCCGATGCCGGTGTGGAATCCCGATCTGCCGGTCACCGAGCCGTTCCGCGAGCAGTGGCAGCAGGTGCCGGACAACGCGGAGTACGACAACGGTTTCAAGGCCGAGTGGGAACAGTTCCTGCGGCACGTGCTGGAGGAGGACGCCGCGCCGTTCCCGTACGACTTCCTGGCTGCGGCCCGGGGCGTTCAGCTGGCCGAGCTCGGCATCGCGTCGTCCCGGGAGGGCCGGCGGATCGAGGTGCCGGAGGTCGGCGCGTGACCGGCACACGGCTGAACCTCCCCTCGGAGGACGGATCGATCCGGCCGTACGAACTGATGGCGCCGCCGCAGTGGGTCCGGCGCGGCGAGGGCTTCACCTCCCGGGTCGCGTTCGCCGCCGCGCACGTGGTGGCCGACCCGTTCGCCGACAACACTCCCGGCGCACCGGCCCGACTGGACTGGGACGCGACCCTGGCCTTCCGCCGGCACCTGTGGGCGCACGGCCTTGGGGTCGCCGACGCGATGGACACCGCGCAGCGCGGCATGGGCCTGACCTGGGACACCACGGCGGAGCTGATCCGGCGCAGCGCCGCCGAGGCCGCGTCCTGTGGCGGGCGAATCGCCTGCGGCGCGGGAACCGACCAGCTGCCGGCCCTGGGCGCTTCCGCCGCTGCCGGGCCACCGAGCCTGGACGACGTGGTCGCGGCGTACGAGGAACAGCTCGCGGTGGTCGAGAACGCCGGTGCACAGCCCATCCTGATGGCCAGCCGGCACCTGGCGTCCGCTGCCCGGGACGCCGACGACTACCGCAAGGTCTACGACCGGCTGCTCGGCCAGGTACGCCGCCCGGCGATCCTGCACTGGCTGGGGCCGATGTTCGACCCCGCACTGAGCGGCTACTGGGGTTCGGCCGACCTCGCCGCCGCGACGGACACGTTCCTGTCGCTGGTACGCGACCACGCGGGCGTGGTCGATGGTGTCAAGGTGTCCTTGCTCGACGCCGACCACGAGATCGCCGTGCGGTCGGCCCTGCCCGCGGGCGTACGCCTCTACACCGGCGACGACTTCAACTATCCCGACCTGATCGCCTCCGGATCCGACGCCCTGCTGGGGATCTTCGCCGCCATCGCACCCGCCGCCGCGACCGCGCTGGCCGCGCTGGACGCCGGTGACACCGCTGCCTACGACGAGGCGTTCGGGCCGACCGTTCCGCTGTCGCGGCACCTGTTCGGCACACCGACGTACTACTACAAGACCGGGATCTGCTTCCTGGCCTGGCTTTCCGGCCACCAGGACGCGTTCGCGATGGTGGGCGGGCTGCAGAGCGCGCGCAGCGTTCCTCATCTGGTGGAGGCGTTCCGGCTCGCCGACCGGGCCGGACTGCTGCCGGACCCGGACCTCGCCGCTGCCCGGATGCGAACTTTCCTTGCCCTGCACGGAGTCGCCGCGTGAGTGCTGCCGACGGTGCCGCCGGGAGTCTCGTCAAGGCGGACTTGACACGGTTGTCTCTCAACCAGAAGACCACCAACAGCTGGGGTGTCGCGCAGGCGGTCGCCGGCTGTGTACGCAAGGGAATCCCCGCCATCGGCCTGTGGCGCGAACCCGTGCAGGACATCGGGGTGGAACGCGCGGCCACCCTCGTACGCGATACGGGCCTCCGGGTTTCCTCGCTGTGCCGGGGTGGTTTCCTCACCGCCGCCGAGCCTGCTGCCCGTCAACGCGCACTTGACGACAACCGGCTCGCGATCGACGAGGCAGCGGCGCTCGGCGCGCCCTGCCTGGTGCTGGTCGTGGGCGGGCTGCCGGACGGGTCCCGGAACCTCCCCGCGGCGCGGGAACGAGTAGCCGACGCGGTCGCCGAACTCGCGCCGTACGCCGGTGAACGCGGTGTCCGCCTCGCCCTCGAGCCTCTGCACCCGATGTACTGCGCGGACCGCGCGGTGCTGTCCACCCTGGCGCAGGCACTCGACCTGGCCGAACTGTTCCCGGTCGAGCAGGTCGGCGTCGTCGTGGACACCTTCCACCTGTGGTGGGACCCGGCTGTCTTCGCCCAGATCGCCCGTGCGGGTGGGCGGATCGCGTCCTTCCAGGTGTGCGACTTCAACCTGCCGATCCCCGCGGACGCGCTGCTGGCCCGGGGAATGATGGGCGACGGCGTGATCGACTTCCGGCCGTTCCGGGAGGCGGTCGACGCGGCCGGCTACACCGGCGACATCGAGGTGGAGATCTTCAACGCCGACGTGTGGGCCGCCGATCCCGACGATGTGCTCGCCACGATGATCCAGCGGTACGCCGACCTCGTTCTCTGAGCCGTACCGTCAGGTTCCGCGTCTGGACGACACGGACCGCTGACCTTTCGACCACGCCAGGTTCACGAACCTGCCCACGTCCCGGGCCAGAAGTGCCGGCCATAAGGGACCGGCGAGGTGGCGGCTGCCAGCTTTTTGTCCACAGGTGGCTGATCGGCTTGCCCTTGTGGACAACAGGTGAGGTGTCGGTGGCAGCCGGTAGAGTTCGAACATGCATCCCTCTCCTCGGCTTGGTGTGGGTTCGTAACCAGGGCCGGGAGGGGGGTTGGTGTGGCTGGGTTGGGGTGTGTGGGGCGGGGCGGGGCATGAGAAGACGCGCACGTGGTTGCCCTTAGGTTCTGGGTGTCGAATCCTTAACCGTCTGGAGCAACGCACGTGCGCGTCACCACGGTATTCAACCGCATTCTGGGTTTGTCCGGGGCATCGGTGTGCTCGGTGGACTTCACCACCGACGGCCTCGTTCTTGGCCTTCGCCGCCGGCGTGGCCGCCGCTACCGGTGTGAGTGCGGGTTCTCCACCCGGGCCCGCTATGACATATCCCGCCGCCGCTGGCGCCACCTGGACTTCGGGGCCACCAAGGTGTGGCTGGCCGCCGACATCGCCCGGATCGCCTGCCCGGCGTGTGGAATCCGCACCGAGACCGTGCCCTGGGCGCGGCGCAACGCCCGGCACACCCGCGACTTCCAGGACGTGATCGGCTGGCTGGCCCAGCGCATGGACAAGACGAGCGTGGCCCGGCTGCTGCGGTGCTCGTGGGAGGCGGTGGACCGGGCGGTGAGAATGCTGGTGGCCGACCATCTGCCCACCGACCGGCTGGACGGGCTGTATCGGATCGGGGTGGACGAGATCTCCTACAAACGCGGCCACCACTACCTGACCATCGTCTGCGACCACGACACCGGCCGGGTGGTCTGGGTGACCAAGGACCGCACCCGCAAGGCGTTCGAGGGCTTCTTCACCGCCCTGGGCCCTGACCGCAGCAAACAGCTGACCGCGATCACCATGGACGGCTCCCCGATCTACATGCCCGTCGCCGCACAGAAGGCGCCACAGGCCGCGGTGTGCCTGGACCCCTTCCACGTCATCAAGTGGGCCAACGAAGCCCTCGACAGAGCCCGCCAGGCCAACCCCGCCGTCCCACCACTGCCAGCCGCCCCGGCCAACCCGGCCAGCCCGGCCGCCCCGGCCAGCCCGGCCAAGCAGCACACCGTCGCACAGGTCAACGCCCCGGCCAGGGCGTGGCGACGGCTGAAGACAGCGCTGCGCTCAGGCGCTGAAAACCTCACCGACGACCGCCGCGCCCTCATCAACGCCCTGCGCCGCCACAACTACCAGCTCTTCCGCGCCTGGACCCTCAAAGAACAACTACGAGACCTCTACCGCATCCCACCCGAACAGGCCCGCCGCTACCTTCGAAGGTGGATCACCCGCGCGTTCCGATCCACCATCCCCGCGATGCGCCAACTGGCCACCCGCCTGAAGAAGTACTTCCAACAAACCATCGCAGCCGTCGAACTCGGCCTGTCCAACTCACGAGCAGAAGGCATCAACAGCAAAATCCGCGTCATCCAACGCCGCGGCTACGGACACCCAGGACCAGACTCCCTCACCGCCATGATCTACCTCTGCCTCGGCGGAATCACCCTCAACCTCCCCACACAAACCTGAGGAGAGGGACATGCATTCGATGACGCAGGACTCTCCGGGCTGGGACGGTGGCAGTGGCACCGTCGCCGAGCTAAGGGCTGCGGTCGGCATGTTCCGTGCCGGACTCGACAAAGCGCTGTCCACCCCCTCCACCTATGTGTCGGTGGGTGATCTCGGAGAGCTGATCAGCGAACTGACCGTGGAGGAGTCCCGGCTCGACGCGCTGAAGCTCGGGTGGGTACGCCAAGCAGAGGCCTGCGACATCGGCAAAACCACCGGCGCGGCCACGACAGCGGCGTGGCTGCGCACCACCCAGCGGATGGGCACGAAGGACTCCTACGCCACCGTCAACCTCGCCCGCGACCTGGACCGCACCATCACGTTGACCGCCCGCGCCATGGCACGAGGGGAGGTCTCCTTCCGGCACGCCCAGGTGATCGCCGCCGCGATCACCGATCTGCCCAAGTGGATCAGTCTCGAACAACGTGTCAAGGCCGAGGAGTACCTGATCGCCGAATCCCGGCGGCGCAACCCTGACGACGTACGCCTGCTGGGCAGGCACCTGTTGCGGGTCATCGCGCCCGAGGAATGGGAGAAGCAGCTCGGCAAGGAACTCGACGCCGCCGAACGCGCCGCCGAACGCAGCAGGTCCCTGTTCTACCGGCCCAACGGTGTTCCCGGCTCCGAAACCGTGGTGATCAAACTGCCGGTGCTGGAGATGGAACAACTCCGCAAAATCATCGAAGCACTCGTCGCCGCCGACAAGCGCGCCGAACCTGACGACCGTCCCCTGGACCAGAAGCGTGGTGACGCGTTCGCCGAACTCATCGCCCGGATGGCCGAGTGGGAGGCATCGCCCAACCGCGGCCGGGGCCGGGACTGTGTCACCGTCCTGATCCACCTGCAGCAACTGGGGAACGGCCTCGGGTCCGGCACCATCGACGACCTCAACCCCGTCCGCCCCATGCCATGCGGCTGCCAAACCCCCGACGCCAAACGCCAAGCACAGCGCAAGGCCGCCAAGCGCAAGGCCCGCAAGCCCAGCAAGAAGGCCGGCGGCACCGAGGACAGCAAAGAGAAGAGCGCCGAGCCCAGTGCAGACGCCGAGCCTGGCGAGAACGCCGATGACACCCGGCCGGAACCCCCTCCGGGCCAAGGAGTCACCGAACCCGACGACACGAGCGGCCCCACCATCGAGCCTGCTGACGCCAGCGTGCCTGACGACCACGACGACGCCGGCGACCCGGACGTGACGAGCGACCCCGTCCAGTCCGGCGACCCGGCCGATGCCGGTGACCTGGACGCGACGAGCGGGCCCGGCGAAACCGCCGAGCCTGCCGACCTCGGCGACCCGGACCTGACCAGCGCCCCCGTCCAGCCCAACACCCCGGCCGGCACTGGCGACCCGACGGCGACTCCCGGCGGCGCGGAGACCACAGCAACCGCCTCGAAAGGTCAACCAGACAACGAGAAAACACCAGCCGACCAGCCGGACCCGCCGGCCGGGGCCGCGGAGCGGATACCCGCACCGCGAGAACCCGGCCAGCACCCACAACCGAACACCGCCACCGGTACCGGCCCCGAAACTGAGCCGGGACCCCGATGGGATCCGCAACCCGAACCACACAACGGGAATCCGGAACCACATACCGGACCCGAGGACTGCGACCTCAGACCGGAAGACGACGACGCCGAACCCGAAGAGGGCGCGGCGGAGCCCGAGGCTGCCCTCGACCCCGACGCCGCAACCGACACCTACGACCGTGGCGACCCCAACCAGCCCATCGACCCCCACGACGGGTGCAGCAAGTGCGGCGGCGGTGGATCGGCTCGCATCACCGGTCTGCGCGGGGAGCCGGTCTCGGTCGCCACGATCCGGAGGATGGCGTGCGACGCGAACATCATCCCCGTCGTCCTCGGCGGCAATGGCGAGGTCCTCGACGTCGGAATGGCGGACCGGTTCTTCACCGAAGCGCAGCGCCGCGCACTCGCCGTCCGCGACGGCTCCCACTGCCACTTTCCCGAATGCCAAGTGCCAGAACGACGCTGCGTCGCCCACCACATGACGGCTTGGGACGACTTCGGGCCGACCGACCTCGACAACGGAGTGCTCCTGTGCAAGACCCACCACACGTTCGTCCACCACAAAGGCTGGACCGTCCGCATGGGCAGCCACGGCCACCCCGAGTACATCCCGCCCGAATGGGTGGACGTCCACCAGATGGTGCAACGACCGTGAGGACGCCGCGAGGAATCGCCGGTGCCCATGAGCTCCGCGGGCAGATCGTCGAGCGCGGAGAGCACCCGTACGTAGGCCGGCCCGCGGACCGGTTCGGCGGCGGTCCGGCGACCGGACTACTCCGGCCGGGCCGAGTGTGCTCAGAGCTGCTGGGTGAGATTGAGCGCATTGCCGTCCGGGTCGCAGATATGGGCGACCCGATGGCCCCACGGCATGTCCTTGGCCTTGCCGTGCACCTCCCCGCCCGCCGGTTTCACCCTTGGCAGCAGCTCGTCGACGTTCTCGACGAAGACGGCGAACACGGCGACGGTGACCCGGGCCGGCTCCGCGTCGGCTCCCCGTTTGTCGGCGACCAGACAAACGCTGGCGTCACCGAACCGGAGCGTCACGAAGAACGGCCCCTTCCTGCCCGGCACACTCAGCTCCTCCTTCGCGCCGAACAGCTCGGTGTAAAAGGAGCCCAACCGCTCGATGTCGTTGGTACGCAGGACCGGCTGGACAGCGAACCCGCTTGGCTTGTTCATTGTTCGATCCCCGTCTCGTGTCGGCTGCTCATTCGGCGGCGAGCGGAATCTCGCCGCCGGTCTTGCTGTATCCGAGCGCTTCGGCGATCCGCCCGTCCCGCACCCGCATCAGGTTCACCCCGCGCACCGAGTCCGCGGGACCGTCTCCGAAGCGGTAGCGCCAGCGGATGGTCGCGCGTTCGCCCGACACCGAGACCTCCTCGGGCTCGAACTGTGTGCTGTGGTCCTCGGCCAGCGCCCGCCAGAAGGTCAGGCACGCCTCGCGGCCTTCGGTGCGGGCCCCGTCCGGTGCCGGTTGGATCGCCTCCATCACGCAGTCGTCGGCGATCAGGTCGTCCAGGGCGGTGGGGTCGTGGTGGACGAAAGCGTGGTTGAAGCGGTCGATGATCTCCGAGGTGGTGAGCTGGGTCACGTCGACTCCCTAGATAGAACGGTCGGTCTACAAACCATATAGACCGGTTGTTCTACTGGCAACCCCGTGGCACGCTGCCCTCATGACCACCCGCACCGCGAGCCGCCCACGCGAACGGCTGATCGCCGCAGCCAAGGAACTGACGTACAGCCAGGGAGTCGGGGTGGGTGTCGACGCCATCCTCAAGGAGGCGAATGTCGCCCGACGTTCGCTGTATGAGCACTTCGGCGGAAAGGACGGGCTCATCGCCGAGGTGCTACGAGTGACCACGGCAGAGGACGAGGAGCTCTTCCGCACCACCATGCGGGCTGCGGGCGATGATCCACGCGTTCGCCTGCTGTCGATCTTCGACATGCTCGCCGAGGTCATCGAGACCCCGGACTTTCGCGGCTGCAGGTACCTGTCGGCCGACCTCGCCCTGACCGATCCCGACCATCCCGCACACAGGATCACCCGCGAGTACCGCGAGCGCGTCCACGAACTCCTCGAGGAGGAGCTCGTCAAGGCCGGCCATCAGCAGCCGGCGTCGGCCGCCGACCAGCTCATGCTGCTCATCGACGGAACCCTCGCGGCCGGGGTGACGAAACCCCACACCGACCCGGCGCGGCTCGCGCGCCAATTGGCCGACCAGGTGATCGGCCCGCGGAGGTCGTGAGCCGTCGCCTACCGGGCACCTGACGCGCACCGGCCGGTGCCGGCCCCGGCCCGTCGGCTCGGTTCAGGCCGCGCGGAGGACACCCAGCAGGCGGGCCACCTCGGCGGCGACCGCGTCGCGTCCCGGCGCGAGGTACTTACGGGTGTCGACGACCTTCGGGTTGGCGCTGAGGTAGTCGCGCACCGCACCCGTGAACGCCTGGTTCAGCGAGGTGGCGATGTTGACCTTCGTCATCCCCGCCTCCACGGCCCGGGTGAGGTCGGCGTCGGGTACCCCGGACGAGCCGTGCAGCACGAGCGGGACCGGCACCGCCTTGCGGTTGGCGGCGATCAGGTCGAGGTCGAGCGACGCGGTCTTCTCCAGCATCGCGTGCGAGGTGCCCACCGCGATGGCGAGCGCGTCGATGCCGGTGGCCTCCACGAACGCCGCGGCCTCGGCCGGATCGGTCCGCGCGCCCGGAGCGTGTACGCCGTCCTTGCCGCCGACCTCACCGAGCTCGGCCTCCACGAACACTCCGGCCGCGTGGCAGTGTTCGACCACGTCCCGCGTGGCCTGGACGTTCTCGTCGTACGGCAGGACCGACGCGTCGTACATCACCGAGCCGAAGCCGAGCGCGACGGCCTCGCGCACGAGTTCGGGCCGGGTGGCGTGGTCGAGGTGGACCGCCACCGGCACGGACGCCGTGCGGGCCACCGCGAGCGTGGCCAGCCCGATCGGCTCCAGCGCACGGTGGTACTTCACGGCGTTCTCGCTGATCTGCAGGATCACCGGCGCCCCCGCGCGTTCGGCACCGTCAACCAGCGCTTGCGCGTGCTCGAGCTGGATCACGTTGAACGCGCCGACACCGCGACCGGCCCGCGCCGCGTCCCCAACGATCTGTCCGGTCGGCACCAGCGGCATCGCAGATTCTCCTTAGTCAGTAGGAAACAGCGGTCAGTGGGGAACGGCGGTCAGTGGGACGACAGCTCGTCGGCGGCGGCTTCACGCGACACCCAGCCGCCGCGCCGCATCACCGCGACCGTCCGCAGGTCCTCGTCCAGCACCACCAGGTCGGCGAGCAGCCCCGGCGCCAGGGAGCCCACGTCGGTGAGCCCGAACGTCGCCGCCGGTGTGGTGGCCGACATCCGCGCCGCGTCGCGCAGGTCGAAGCCGGCCTCGCGGACCACCAGCCGGAACGCCACGTCCATGGTCAGGGTGCTGCCGGCGATCGAGTCGCCGTGGACCAGCTTCACCAGTCCGTGGTCGACGCGTACGGACTGCCCACCGAGGTCGTAGATCCCGTCGGGCATCCCGGCCGCGTTCATCGCGTCGGTGACCAGCGAGACCCGGCCCGGCCCGGCCGAGCGGGCCGCCACCGCGATCACCCCGGGGTGTACGTGCATGCCGTCGGCGATGAGTTCCACCGTCACCCGCGGGTCCTCCAGCAGGGCGCCCACCGGCCCCGGGGTCCGGTGGTGCAGCGGCGGCATGCCGTTGAACAGGTGGGTGGCCACTCGGGCGCCGGCGTCCACGGCGGCGATCACCGTGGCGTAGTCGGCGTCGCTGTGCCCGACCGCGACGACCACGCCCGCGCCGGTCACCTGACGGACCGCGTCCAGCCCGCCCGGCAGCTCCGGCGCCAGCGTCACCATCGACACCGTGCCCTTGCCCAGGCGCAGCAGCCGGTCCAGCTCAGCGGGTTCGGCCGGCCGCAGGTAGGCGGGGTCGTGAGCGCCGCGGCGGACCTCGCTGATCCACGGGCCCTCCAGGTGCATCCCGGCGACCACTCCGTCGAGCACGAGGTCCGACGTCGCCGCGACCTGGCGTTCCAGCTCCTCCGCGGTGGTGGAGACCAGACTGGCGAACGTCGTGGTGGTGCCGTGCGAGAGGTGGAACGCCGCCACCCGCGCGGTCTCCTCGGGGTCGGCACGCAGGTACGACCCACCGCCGCCGCCGTGCACGTGGGTGTCGACGAACCCGGGTACGACGGTCCGCCCGGCCAGGTCGACGTCGGCGGGCCGGTCCGGCGTCCCGGCACCGACGCCGACGATCCGCTCGCCGTCCACCTCCACCCAGCCGGGGTCGAGGATCTCCTCCGGGGTCACGACCTTGGCGTTGGCCAGCAGCGTCACGGGCTCCTCCGTCGCGTCAGTGCTTCGTGCCTTCGGCCAGCAGGGCCGCGCCCAGACATCCTGCCTGATCACCCAGTGCGGCCCGGACCAGCCTCGGCCGCCGCTGGAACGTCAGCCGCTCCTCCAGCCCGCGCCGCAGCGGGTCGAGCAGGAGGTCCTCGGCCTCGGCCAGGCCGCCGCCGACGATGACCACCTCCGGGCCGAGCAGGGTGACGGCCGTGTAGAGGACCGTCACCAGCGCGGCGACGGCCTCGTCCCAGACCGCCCGGGCGTCGGCGTCGCCGTCTCGTACCCGAAGAGCGACATCGGCCGCTCCGGACACCGGCGTACCGGTACGTGCGGTGTAGCGGCGCGCCACGGCGGCCGCGGAAGCGATGCGTTCCAGGCACCCTCGCCCGCCGCAACCGCAGAGTTCGCCGTCGGGTTCGACCACGACGTGCCCGACCTCGCCGGCGTACCCTCCGGCCACCAGCGGCCGGCCGTCCACGATGCAACTGGCGGCGATCCCAGTGCCGAGGGCGATGAACAGCGTGTCCCGCGCACCGGCGCCGGCGCCGAGCACGCGCTCGGCCAGCCCGCCGCCGCGTACGTCGTGGCCGAGCGCCACCGGGATGCCGAGCCGGTCCCGCAGAACCGCCACCAGGGGCGCGTCCTGCCAGCCGATGTTCGCCGCCGCGACGGCCACGCCGCGCGCCTCGTCCACGATGCCGGGTACGACGACGCCGGCGGCCGCCGGTGCGTCCAGCCCGGTCGCGGGCGCCCGCGCGGCCAGCGTCTCCAGCGCCGTACCGATCTGGTGGATCACGGCGTCCGGCCCGTCGGCCACGGGGGTGGGGAAGCTCATCCGCGCGCGGACCCGGCGTTCGGCGTCGACGAGGGCACCCTTCATGGAGGTGCCGCCGACGTCGAGGGCCGCGACGCAGCCGCGCGGCGCCGGGCCGCCACCCGGGGCGGAGTCGGTCACGCCTGGCCCGACCCGCTCGCGGTGTCCAGGACGACCGACCTGGTGAGGTTGCGCGGCCGGTCGGGGTCGAGTCCCTTGCCCGCGCCGATCTCCACGGCGAGCCGCTGGATCCGGATCAGCTCCGCCATCGGGTCACGCGCGGGCTCGCAGACCACCAGCGCGCCGAGCTTGCCCACCTCGTCCAGCAGGCCGTTGGGCGGCGTGCCGAGGAACCACACCACCGACGATCCGTCGGTGATGCTCATCGGGCCGTGGCGGTACTCCATCGCGGGGTAGGCCTCGGTCCACGACAGCGACGCCTCGCGCATCTTCAGCGCGGCCTCGTTGGCCAGGCCGATCGTCCAGCCGGCGCCGAGGTAGGTGAACTGCCGGCGCTCGGTGGCACCGACGGGGAGCGGCTCGGTGACCGTGGTCTCGGCGTCGGAGATCGCGCCGGTGAGGTCGGCGCCGAGGTGGGTGCGCAGCAGGGCGAGGACGGAGGTGGCGAACCGCGTCTGGACGACCGACTTCTCGTCGGCGAAGTCGAGGACGACCGTCTCGTCGGAGCGCTCCATCACCGGGGTGTTCGGGTCCGCGGTCAGGGAGACGGTGGGCACCCGGCCGTGCAGCCGGGTCAGCGCGGCGAGCACCTCGGTGGTGGTGCCCGAACGCGTGATCGTGACCACCCGGTCGTAGCGCCGGTCGGCGGGCAGCTCGGTGGCGGTGAACGCGTCGGTCTCGCCCTGGCCCGAGCCTTCCCGCAGGCTGGCGTACGCCTGGGCCATGAACCACGACGTGCCACAGCCGAGCACCGCGACCCGCTCGCCCGGGCGGGGCAGCACCGCCGCGGCGGACTCGGCGAGCGCGACGGCACGCCGCCAGCAATCGGGTTGGCTGGCGATCTCCTCGGTCACGAATTCCATGCCTGGTCCCTTCCGCGAAGTCGGCTGCCCGCAGCATAGGGCATCGAACGCCCATTTGTGCATGCTTCAGCGCATAAATGAGCAGTCCTGTGCAAGATCGGCACCCCGGAGCGCTCGTGGGTCCTACTCGGGGTGATTGTTCCCGGATGTGCGTTCAAGCACCAGCCTTGCAGGCTCCGGGCACTCTATGATCGGTTCTCCTACCACGCGCGCAACTTCGAACAGCCCGCACGGAGCCCCGAAGAGCCGCGGTACCGAACAGAGGCGATGCCCATGAACCGCTACGAGCGGCTCAACGCGATTCTCGAGCTCGTCGCCGAACGCGGCCGGATCGACGTCGAGACCCTGGCCGGGGAGCTCGCGGTCTCCACCGCCACCATCCGGCGCGACCTCGACCACCTCGCCCAGCAGCAGTTCCTCACCCGGACCCGGGGCGGAGCGGTCGCGCACAGCGTCGCCTACGACCTCCCCCTGCGCTACAAGACCGCCCGCCAGGCCACCGAGAAGCAGCGGATCGGACAGGCCGCGGCCGACCTCGTGGCGGTCGGCATGGTGATCGGCATCAACGGCGGCACCACCGCCACCGAGGTTGCCCGCGCCATCGCCACCCGCACCGACCTGCGGTCCCCGAACGAAGGGCGCCGGGCGGTCACCATCGTCACCAACGCCGTCAACATCGCCAACGAGCTCACCGTCCGCCCGCACGTCAAGATCGTCGTCACCGGCGGTGTCGCCCGGCCGCAGTCGTACGAGCTCGCCGGTCCCCTGGCCACCCACATCCTGGAGGGTGTGAGCCTCGACCTCGCCATCCTCGGCGCGGACGCGGTCGACCCGCTGTACGGCGCCAGCGCCCACCACGAGGGCGAGGCGGACATCAACAAGCTGATGGCCTCGCGTGCCCGGCGGGTGGTGGTGGTCGCCGACAGCTCCAAGATCGGCGGCCAGGCGTTCGCCCGGATCCGTCGCCCGGACGAGATCGACATGCTGATCACCGACGTCGGCGTCGGCGACGACGCGGTGGCGAAGTTCGAGGAGGCCGGCGTCCAGGTGATGCGCGTCTGAGACTGGCCAGCCGGGGCCGGAGACCGGCGGTGGGCGCCACGCCCGCGGTCTGCGAAAGTCGGGGCCATGCGCATCCTGCACATCTCCGACCTGCACGTCGAGCCCGCGCCGGAGGAACGCCTGCCCGGGCTGATGGCCTCCCTAGCCCTCGACCGGGACCCGCTGCGGCGCGTCGGCGCCGACCTGATGATCGTCTCCGGTGACCTGACCACCTACGGCAGCTCCCGGCCCGACCACCTCGCCCTCGCCCGGGAGTGGCTGGACTCCCTGGACGTCCCGTACCTCGCCGTGCCCGGAAACCACGACCTCGGGCCGAGCCCGGACCGCGGCCGGCGCAGTCCGGTGCAGGAGGCGTACGAGGACGTGGCGTACGCCCGGACGGGGTACGGCCGCACCTTCGGCACCGACCCGGTGGAGGTTCGCGACCTGGGTCAGCTGCGCGTCGTCGGCGTGGGTGTGCGCGAGGACGACCCCGACGGCGTACTCCCCCGGCTGGCGGAGACGCTCGCCGCCGACATCCGGCCGGTGATCCTGGTCGGCCACTACCCCCTCGTGCCGACCCGGGACCCCAAGCCACACGAGGAGTTCGGCTCGGAGGCGTTCGTGCCGCGCACCGGCGCGGCGCTGCTCGACCTGATCCGCCGGCACCCGCACGTCCGGTTGTACGCCTGCGGCCACGTGCACGTCACGTCCGTACGCCCGCTCGCGCCGCACTGCACCCAGGTGACGGCGGGCTCGCTCGGCCAGGGCGCGAGCACCTACCGCGTGTACGACGTGGACCCCGACGGGCTCACCTACGCCACCGCGCTGGGCGCAGGTCCGCTGGGCTTCTGGCACACCGTGGTTCCCCACCTGTCCGGGGAGTTCTCGCTCGGCACCGGCACCGAACGCTCCGGCCGTCTCAGCTGGTGACGTGTCCGGGAAAAGGTTGTTGTCTGTTCGCCCGGCACCGCGTACGGTCGGGCGTACACGAGGAAGGAGGTGGTCCAACGCATGCATAGCTTTGGGACTCGTGAGGTGGCTGTCCGCTAGCCGCTGTCCCCTTAGTAAGGACTGACTGCCGATCACCGGCTCGTCCTGAGGGTGCCCGCGCCAACGCGTGTAGGTGCACCGGATGGCGGTCGGCGAAACCAAGGGCAGCCACCCGACCCGCGGGCGCTGGAACCAGTCCCTCCAGCACACAAAGCCCGCGGGTCGTCCCATGCCCGAAACCGGTCGGGCGGCGCTCAGGGCGCCAGCCGCTCCACGATCCAGTCCCCCTGGTTCTCCCGCTTCTCCTCCGTACGCCGGAACCGCACCCGGTCGTGCATCCGGCCCTGCCGGCCCTGCCAGAACTCCACCACTTCGGGGCGTACGCGATATCCGCCCCAGAAGTCCGGAAGCGGCACGTCCTCGGTGCCGGCGAACCGCTCGGCCGTCTCCGCGTACACCCGGTCCAGGCTCTCCCGGTCGGCGACCACCCGCGACTGCGGACTCGCCCACGCACCCAGCCTGCTCTCCAGCGGCCGGCTCGCAAAGTACGCGGCCGACTCCTCCCGGCTCACCCGGGCCGCCGGGCCGGTCACCCGGACCTGGCGTTCCATCGCGTGCCAGGGAAAGACCAGCGCGGCGTTCGGGTGGGCGTCCAGGTCGGCGGCCTTGGCCGAGCCGTAGTTGGTGTAGAAGACGAAGCCGCGCTCGTCGAGGCCCTTGAGGAGTACGGTCCGCGCCGACGGGATGCCGTCCGGGCCGACGGTGGCGACCACCATCGCGTTCGGCTCGGGCACCTTCTCCGCCAGCGCGTCGGCCAGCCAGGTGTGGAACAGCGCCAGCGGATCGGCGGGCAGCGCGCCCTCCACGAGTTCGCCGCGCCCGTAACGCCGGCGCAGCTCCGCCAGCCGGGCGGGCGACGGCAGCTGCGGTGCCTGGGGGCTCTGCTCGCCACCCTCGTCGTGTGCGTCCATGGATCCCGACAGTAGGGGATCCGGACAGTAGGGGATCCAGGCAGCAGGGATTCCGGCAGTAGGGCATGTCCCGGAACACACCCTGGCATCCCGCGGCGGACCTTGACGTGGAGCGCGGAGGAGGTGCCACGGTGGACTCCATGAGCGAGCAGCACACTCCGGAGGCGCCGCGTTCCTGGCTGCTGGACAGGCCGCTGCGCGGGTTCGCCCTCCCCACCGGACGCATCGGGTCGCTGCAGGGCCGGCTGATGGGCCTTCTGAACGGCGACGAGCAGGACGAGGCGAGCACCCTGCTCGCCGCCCGGCCCGGCGAGCACGTCCTGGAGGTCGGGTTCGGGCCCGGCGTCCTCGTGCAGCGGACCCTCGCCGCGGGTGCCCGGGTCACCGGCGTCGACCCCTCGCCGCAGATGGCCGCCCAGGCGCGGCGCCGCAACGCCACCGCCGTCAGCGCCGGCCGGGCCGACCTGCGGGTGGGTACGGCCGAACGCACCGGCCTGCCCGGCGCCGCCTTCGACGCGGTCGTCTCGGTGAACAACGTGCCGATGTGGTCCGACCTGGACGCCGGGATGCGGGAACTGCACCGGGTGCTGCGACCGGGCGGCCGCGCGGTGGTCACCTGGCACGGCGGCGCCCGGCCGAGGTTCGTCGCCCGCCGGATGCTGCTGGCCGACGACGTACTCGACCGGATCGTGACCAGCATGCGGGCGGCGTTCGGGGCGGCCGAGCTGCACCGGGGCGACCGGCTGGTGGCGATGCTGGCCCACCGCGCCTCGGGCGAGCCGGACTGAGCGCTCGCCGGCCGAGCCCGGCTGACACAATGGCGGGGCCGGACACAGACGTCTGGGTGACCCGTTTGTCCCGCTCCCCGCCCGTCCGCAGAGGTGGCACCGTGGCTGACGCCCTCGATCCCGCACGCATCACCATCCCGTCCGACCGGCTGCCCGGCGACGGCCGGTTCGGCTCCGGTCCGTCCAAGGTCCGCACGGAGGCGCTGGCCACCCTCGCCGGCCCTGCCGCCGCGCTGATGGGCACCTCCCACCGGCAGGCGCCGGTCCGCAAGCTCGTCCGGCGGGTACGCGAGGGCATCGCCGCGCTGTTCGAGCTTCCCGACGGCTACGAGGTCGTTCTGGGCAACGGCGGCAGCACGGCGTTCTGGGACATCGCGGCACACAACCTCGTCCGCGACCGGGCGCAGCACCTGTCGTTCGGCGAGTTCTCCGCGAAGTTCGCGTCGGTGACCGACGGGGCGCCGTTCCTCGGCTCGTCCTCGGTCGTCCGCGCGGAGCCCGGCTCGCTCGCCTCACCGGCCGCCGAGGCCGGGATCGACGTGTACGCCTGGCCGCACAACGAGACCTCGACCGGCGTGATGGCACCGGTGCGCCGCGTGCCCGGGGCCGACGACGACGCCCTGGTCCTCGTCGACGCCACCTCCGGCGCCGGCGGCCTGCCGGTCGACATCGCCGAGGCCGACGTCTACTACTTCGCACCGCAGAAGTGCTTCGCCTCCGACGGCGGGCTGTGGCTCGCGGTCATGTCGCCGCGGGCGCTGGCCCGGGTGGACGAGATCGCGGCGTCCGGTCGCTACGTGCCGACGTTCCTCGACCTGCCGACCGCGATCGACAACTCGCGCAAGGACCAGACGTACAACACCCCGGCGATCGCCACGCTCGTGCTGCTCGCCGAACAGCTGGACTGGCTGCTCGGCCTCGGCGGGCTCACCGGAGCGGTCGAGCGTACGACCGACTCCTCCGGCCGTCTGTACACCTGGGCGGAGAAGTCGGAGTACGCCACGCCGTTCGTGACCGACCCGAACGCCCGCTCACTGGTCGTCGGCACCATCGACTTCGACGACGCGGTGGACGCCTCGGCGGTGGCGAAGGTGCTCCGGGCCAACGGCGTCGTGGACGTCGAGCCCTACCGCAAGCTCGGCCGCAACCAGTTGCGGGTGGCGATGTTCCCGGCCGTCGAGCCGGCCGACGTGGAGGCGCTGACCGGCTGCGTCGACTACGTGGTGGAGCAACTCCGCACCCGCTGAGCGTCGCCGCTCTTCGGGGTCACGGGCCTTCGGGGTCACGGGCCTTCGGGGTCACGGGCCTTCGGGATCACGGCCCTTCGGGGTCGCGGTCCTCGTCGCGGTACAACGGCCGCCGGCGTCGGCCCCGTCCGGTTTCCTCGCCCCTCGGTGGCGGGCTTCCGGCCGGCTCGTCCGGCCAGTCGGTCTCGGCGGGCGGGCGAGCCGCGGGTGGCCGGGCACGCCGCCCGGCCGAGCCGGCAGCCGAGCCAGACGGACCCGACGGACCCGAGGAGGCCGGTGAGCCCGACGTCCGAGGCGGCGGACCGGCCGGGCGAGGTGCTCCGGAGGACCGCGGCCGGTCGGCCGGTCGGGGTGGCGGTACGTCGTTTCCGCGTTCGTTCCCGCGTTCGCGCCGCCAGTCCTCGTCCTCCCACGGAAGCGGGGTGTCGTCCTGCCCGGCGTGCCGGGCCGACTGCCGGGGCGCTTCATGAGCCGGCCGCTGGGGCGACTGCTGAGCCGACTGCTGGGCCGACCGCCGGGCCTGCTGCGGGCCCGGCCCTTCGGTGCGTCGCCGCCCGCCCGGATCCTCGGGCCCCGCCGGCTCCGACGGCTCCGCCGGCCAGATCGGTCCCCGGCCCACGTCGCCGTACCCCGCGGCCTGCACCGACCCCGGCGGGCGGGCGTACGCCTGCTGCGAACCCGAGTCGGCCGGAGCGGGGTCGGCCGGCCACGGGCTGGCCGACGCCGGCGGGCGGCCCATACCGGGCGGCCGGCTGGACGCCGACGGCCGGCGCCGGCGCGAGGCCGGGTACGCCGCGAGTCCGGCCAGCAGCGCGGCCGCGATCACCAGGAGCAGGATCCAGCGCGGCAGGCCGCTCAGCAGCGAACCGTCGCTGCCGCTGGACGTGGGTGCCTGCGCGGTCGGGGACGGGCTGGGCGACGGGGTCGCGCCCGGAGCCCGGCGCGAGGGAGCGGGTGCGGCCGCGGCGACCGACATCGAGTACACCGGCGAGTTGGCGCCCTCGCTGCCCAGGAACAACTGCTTCCCGTCCGCGCCGACGGCGATGGACTCGCCCTGCCGCTGCGGCTGACTCAGCGAGATGGTGCGCTCGGGTTTTCCGCCGGGCCAGCGCAGCACCCGCACGTCGGCGTACGTCCGCAGCACGATCGCCGAGCCGTCCGGAAGGAACGTGCCGTCGGTCACCATCGCGGGTGCATCGGCAACCTTGGTGAGGGTGGCGGTGGTGCCGGCCACGAGGGTGGACGGCGCGGCGTAGATCGCCCCGCCGCCGGGGTCCTTGGTCACGACGTAGACCCGGGCGGTACGCGGGTCCACCAGCAGCGCCTCCGCGTCGTGCGCGCCGTCGGGGTACCTGAACCGGAAGCGGCTCCACTCCACCGGCTGGTCGCCCGTGGAGCTCGGCTCGCGGAAGCGGTAGATCGTGATCCGGTCGCGAACGCGGGTGTTGTCGCCGATGTCCCCCACCCAGACGCGCTGGTCCGGGCCGGGGGCGATGGCCTCCCAGTCGACGTTCTCCGCCGTCCGGAGGGAGATCGTCCCGGCCACCTGGCCGCGCGGGTCGAGCAGGAAGACCCGGGGGTCGTCGCCGGAGTCGTTGTGGGTGTAGAAGTACCCGCGGTGCAGCGCGCTCGCGGCCAGCCCACTGGACTCGTTGATCCGGGAGTCGCCGATGCTGAACGCCCTGCGCTCCTTGGCCGGATCCGCCGGGGCGGCGTACGACGGGGTTGCGTACGACGGAACCACCACCGCGCCGAGCAGCAGCGCCGCGAACGCCGTGGCGAGCCGCCGTGGCCGCGGCCGGTCCGCCTGGCGAGGTGGGCCTGACCGGTGACCGTCCAGTGCGGGGTGCGCCCTCACGTCCGTCGTACCTCCAGCAGGTCGTGCTCGGAAGCGACGAACTCCATCACATCAACCTGGTGGCCCACAAGTCTTCCGAACGCAGCGGTCGGACCGTCGGTGCGCACAGCCGTCCGCCTTTCACGAAGGGTTCGGTAGCGGACCCGGAGCGCGCGCACCAGGCCCGGCATCGCGCCATTGTCGACCACTTCGCCCGGCCGATGACCTTGACCCAGGGGGAGCCGCCGGGTGCCGCGTCCGGTATTCACCGCCCGCCGACCTGTCGGCCGGCGGTGATCGACCCGTAGGGTTGGTGATCGCTCATCAACGCCGGAGGACGATCGGATGCAGATCCTCACCAGACCCCTCGAGGCCCTGTTCACCATGGTGGTCGCGGGGTTGCTGTGGGTGCTCACCGCCGTCCCGCTGGTGACCCTCGGCCCGGGAACGGCCGGTCTCGCCGCGGTGATGATGGAGTGGGGCGAGGACGGGCCGCCGTCGGTGTGGTCGACGTTCTGGGGCGGGTTCCGGAGCCACCTGCGGCAGAGCCTGGCCCTGGGGTTCGCAGCCGCCGTCGCCGGTGGGCTGCTGACGATCGATCTGCTGTACGGCCTGCGGGCCGCCGACGCGCCGCTGCGGGCGGTGGTCATGGTCGCCGCTATCGTCGGGATCCTCGCCGTCGGCGGCACCCTGGTCTTCCTGTTCCCGGTGATGGTCACCTACCCCGCGCCGTGGCGGCGGGTGCTGCGCAACAGCGCGCTGTTCGCGGCGGCGCATCCGCTGACGACGCTGCTCAGCCTGTTCCTGTTGCTGCTCGCGTCGTTGCTGGTGATGACGGTGCCTGCGGTGGTGCCGGCGATCGCCGGGTTCTTCACCTGGGTGATCAGCCGGCTGGTCCGGCGGGTGTTCCGCCGGTTCGCGGCCCGCCAGGAGGCGGTCGCCGCCAGGTCCCGGCGTACGGACTCAGTCGCGACGAGCTAGCTCGGACCACTCGGCGGAGGCCGGAAGATCCCGCGGCCGGCTCAGCGCCTCCTCGGTCGCGGCGTCGGCGGCGGTGTAGACGACCATCCGCGCGTCGGGGTGTTCGCGCAGCCACAGGCTGCGGGTCTCCAGCCGGAGCGGGCCGATCTCACTGTGCAGGAACAGCTTGACGCGGGTGGTGGGACTGGCGACCGCGTGGTCGTTCCACATCGCCGCGAAGTCCGGTGAGACCTCCGTGAGCTCACGTACGAGATCGCTCCACGCCGGCTCGCCCACGTGTTCCGCGCTCGCGCCCCGGAACAACGCCAGCGAGTGCGCGGCCTCGGCGTCCCAGTCGACCAGCATCCGCCGCCACGACGGTTCGGTGAACAACAGCCACAGGACGTTGCGCCGGTGCTGCGGCAGGGCGCGCCAGTCGCCCATCAGCAACCGGTCGGCCCGGTTGCCGGCGACCAGGTCGTACCGCGGCGTGACGACGTGCGCCGGATACGGGTCGAGGGCGTCGAGGACGCGCTGGACCACCGGGTCGACCGGACCTGGCGGGCTCGGCCGCTCCGGCGGCGCGGCCCCGGACAACGCGAACAGGTGCCGGGACTCGTCGGGATGCAGCCGCAGGCTGCGCGCGATCGCGTCGAGGACGGACGGCGAGGCGTTGATCCGCCGGCCCTGCTCCAGCCAGGTGTACCAGGTGACCCCGACCCCGGCGAGCTGGGCGACCTCCTCCCGGCGCAGGCCGGGAGTGCGGCGGCGGCCGCCGGGCGGCAGGCCGACGTCCTCGGGTCGCAGGCGTTCCCGGCGCGAGCGCAGGAACGCCGCGAGCTCGGCCCGCCGGGATTCGGCGCCGCGGGGGTCGGCGATGCGGGGTTCGGCGCCGCGGGGGCCGGCGATGCGGGGGTCGGCGGTCACGGACACCATGATGCTCCCGCCGGAGAACCGGTACCAGGTGCTGCCGATACCAGGATGAGGACACTCTGGTACCAGGCTCGCGGGCGTCGAATGCTGATGGCGTGACTACCACCACCCTCACCTCTCCGGCGGGTACGACCGCCCGGGTGGCCGACCGGCTCGCCCTGCCGGTCCTCCTGCTCGGCTCGTTCCTCGCCACCGCCAACTTCTTCGTCGTCAACGTCGCCCTGCCCACGATCGGCAGGTCCCTGCACGCGAACGCCGCCTCGCTGCAACTGGTCGTCGCGGCGTACTCGGTGTCGTACGCCGCCGCGCTGGTCGCCGGCGGCCGGCTCGGCGACCGCTTCGGCCGCCGGCGGATGTTCGTCCTCGGCCTGGTCGCGTTCGCCGTCTCCGGTCTCGCCTGCGGCCTGGCCGGCGACGTCTGGACCCTCACCGGCGCCCGGCTGGTCCAGGGCGCGGCGGCGGGCATCTTCGTTCCGCAGGTGCTCAGCACGATCCAGGCCGGATACTCCGGGGCGGCGCGTCAACGTGCGCTTGCGGGTTTCGGCGCCGCCCTCGGAATCGCCTGTGTGGTAGGGCAGTTGTACGGCGGAGCGGCGGTCACCTTCGACGTCGCGCACCTGACCTGGCAGCTGGTCTTCTGGCCGTTCGCGCCGATCGCTCTGCTGGTCGCCGCACTGGCGGTCCGCCTGGTTCCCGAGACCCGGGGCCGGCCGCTTCCGCTGGACCTGCGCGGTGCGGCGCTGCTGACCCTCACCCTCGTTCTGCTGCTCGTACCGCTGAGCGTCGGGGCGGGCGCGGGCTGGCCCGCGTGGGCGTGGGTGGGCCTGGCCGCCGCGCCGGTCGCGGCGTACGGGTTCGTCCGCGACCAGGCGGCGCGCGAACGTGCGGGCGGTGCGCCGCTGCTGCCGCCGTCGCTGGTCCGGTTGCCGGCGTTCCGGCGCGGGCTGGCCGTCGTCGCGGTGTTCTTCGTCGGCCTGGGCGGGTTCCTGCTCACCACCGGGATCTCGTTGCAGGAGGGCCTGGGCATGAGCCCGCTGGGAGCGGGGTTCGCGCTCGCGCCGTACGCGCTCGGCTTCCTCGCCGCCTCACTGACCGTGCCGCGGCTGATCGGGCGGTACGCCGCCCGGGTGATCGTCGCCGGTGCGGTCGTCCTCGCGGTGAGCCTGGCCGCCGCTGCCGTACAGGCGGGTGTGGGCTACGACGGCCTGACGGCCCGGACCCTGCTGCCGGCGTTCGTGGTGATCGGTTTCGGCCAGGGCCTGGTGATGATCCCGGTGTTCGGCGTGGTGCTGGCCGGGGTTACCACCGACCGGGCCGGGGTCGCCAGCGGCGTCCTCACCACGACCCAGCAGGCGATGATCGCGGTCGGCGTGGCCGCGCTTGGAACGATGTTCTTCCGGGTCGCGTCGACCGGCTCCTCGACCGGCTCCTCGACCGGCACGGCCGCCGGCGGCGACTGGCGGGCCGCGACGGTCGCGGTCCTCGCCGCCGAGGCCGCCCTGGCCCTGCTGACCGGGATCATCGCCACCCGCCTCCTCCGCTCCGATGAGTGATCTCCGGTAGGTGAACTCCGGTGATCTCCGACGGGGAGGCGCTCGACCGGATGCCGATCCGGGGGCGGCGTGCCCGGTCGGCATCCGGTCGGCAGAGGATGGGGTGTGACCCAGACGCGCAACTCCCCCTCCGTGACCGACCAGCACGCTCCACCGGCCCAGCTCGCGGTGGGTATCGCGATCACGTTCGTGATCGGTGTTCTGCTCGCCTGCCAGTCGCGGGTGAACGGCCAGCTCGGCGCCGAGCTGCACGACGGGATCGTCGCCGCCACCTGGTCGTTCGGCTCCGGCCTCGTGGTGCTGGTGATCGTCGCCGCGCTGGTACCCGGCGTGCGGTCCGGGCTGCGGTCGGTGGTGGGCGCCCTGCACGCCGGACGGGGCAGCAGTAGTAGTAGCAGCAGCAGCGGCACAGAGCGGGACGGAGGTGCTGCCGGCACCGCGTCCCCATGGGCGCTGCGGCCGTGGCAGGTGCTCGGCGGCGTCTGCGGCGCGTACCTCGTGGTCACCCAGTCCGCGACCGTCGGCCTGGTCGGCGTGGCCGTGTTCACCGTCGCGGTGGTCGCCGGGCAGGCCGGCAGCAGCCTCGTCGTCGACCGGCTGGGGCTGGGGCCGGGGGGCCGGCAGCCGGTGACGACCCGGCGGATGGTCGGCGCTGTGCTGGCGCTCGGCGCGGTCGTGCTCACCGTCGCCCACCAGTTGGGTACGCCGTCGACCGCGGCGCTGGCGATCCTGCCCGCGCTGGCCGGGGTGGGCACGGCGTGGCAGCAGGCGGTGAACGGCCGGGTGGCACGGGCCGCCGCCGGTGCGCCCGCCGCCGGTGCGCCCGCCGCCGGTGCGAAGGGTCCGCGGACTGCTTCCGGATCCAGGCCCGCGGGCACCAACGGCAACGGCCTGCTCGCCGCGCTGGTGGCCGCACTGACCAACTTCGGTGTCGGTACGGCCGCCCTGGTGATCGCCGCCGCGGTCGACGTCGGGCTGCGCGGGCTGCCGGCCTCATGGCCCTCCAACCCGCTGCTGTACGTCGGCGGACTGTTCGGGATCGCGTTCATCAGCCTGGCGGCGTACGTCGTGAAGATCACCGGCGTACTCCTGCTCGGCCTGACCTCGGTGGCCGGGCAGCTCGTCGGCGCGCTGGTCCTGGACGCGGCGCTGCCCACGAGCTCGGCCCACCTGACCACGACCACGATCATCGGGACGCTGCTCACTTTGGTGGCGGTCGGCATCGCCGCCGCGCCGGCCCGGCGGCGGTCCGGCGCCACCTCCGGCTGAAGGACGCGGTCACGGTGTCCAGCGCGGGTCCCGTCCGCTGAGCGCCAGCACCCTGTCCAGCTCGCTCGCGCGCGTCGGCACCTCCACGGGCGGGCCGAACAGGCCCATCTCCCGCGCCTGCTCCGCCGACCGCGCCGTCGCGTCGTACGCGGCCCGCGCCACGTCGTCCGGGCAGTCCAGGCTCTGACCGGTCGCGACTGCCAGGTCCCAGCCGTGCAGGACCAGTTCGTCGAAGAGCATCTGGGCCACGAAGTCGGCGGGAAGCTCGGCGTCGCCCATCCGGGTGGTGCCGTCCTCCGCGCCCGGCTCACCCCACGCGGCGACGGCCAGCTCCAGCTGCTTGGCATAGGCCTGCGCCCAGTCCCCGTGCAGGAAGTCGTGACCGGGTTCCATGATCGCCGGGTCGGGCAGCTCGGCGGCGGACCGGCCACGCGCGCTGAGCTCGCTGAGGTGGCCGGTCCACAGGATGAGGTGGTTGAGCAACGCCTGTACGTCGTAGTCCTTGCACGGTGTCGGCGACCGGAAGTGCTCCGGCCGGACACCCTGGACGACGGTGGTCGCCGACGCGGCGGCCCGTGCCATCAACGGCTGGATTCTCATCACTGTGCCTCTCACTCGTTCGGACCTCGTTGGTTCAGGCCCTCGACCGGGAACCAGTGAAGTGCGTGGGACGGCGTCGGTCTTGAACAAACGCGACCTGTCACGGGGGCCCTCGAGACGACGCGCGTCGGAACCACTGTCGGCGGGGTGTCCTAGGCTCGGGTCATGAACGGGCAGGCTCCGGTGCAGGGTCTGCACAGCACCCGCGGGATCCTGCACGCGCAGGAGGGCCTGTCGCGGTTCGAGCTACGCCGGCGGCTGCCCTCCCCCGCGTTGGCGGGGTTGGTGTCACACCACTGGATCGCGTCCTGGGACCTGCGCGGGCTCCCCCCACACACCCAGCGCCTCCTGCCGTACCCGTGTGTCAACCTCACCTTTCAGGCCGAGCGCAGCCAGGTCGCCGGCGTGCTGCGGACCCCTCATGATCAGCTGCTCGCCGATGCCGGCCGGGTGCTCGGCGTGATGTTCCGGCCGGGCGGGTTCCGGCCGTTGATGGGTCGTTCGGTGGCCACGATCACCGACCGGTTCCTGCCGCTCGGCGAGGTCTTCGGTACCGAGGGAGCCGAGGCGGACGCCGCGGTGCTCGCCGCACCGGACGACGACGGTCTGGTCACGGCGGCGGAGGAGTTCCTCACCCGGCTCGTCGTCCGCGCGCGCAGGCGGGACGCGTCCAGCCTGTCCACCGCCGAGCGGGTGGCCGGGATCGTCGACCTGGTCGCGGCCGACCCCACCATCCTGCGCGTGGACCAGCTCGCGGCCCGGCTCGGGCTCGGCGTCCGGGCACTGCAGCGGCTGTGCGCGGAGTACGCCGGGGTGGGTCCGAAGTGGGTCATCCGGCGCTACCGTCTGCACGAGGCCGTCGAACGCGCGGGCGAAGACCGCGACCCGGACTGGGTACGCCTCGCCGCCGACCTCGGCTACAGCGACCAGGCACACCTGGTCCGCGACTTCACCGCGGCCACCGGTCAGTCGCCGAGCCGCTACGCCCGAGCGACCCGGCTCCGGAACTGACGGCGACGCGCGCCCACCGGAACAGACCCCTCGAAGGACGGACGAACAGAGCATGGTGGAACTCAAGACCGCGAACGAGATCGCCACGATGCGGGCCGCCGGCCGCGTGGTCGCACAGACGCTGGCCGCCTGCGCGGAGGCGGCCCGGCCCGGCGTACGCCTCCGCGACCTGGACGAGGTGGCCCGGGGCGTGCTCGCGGCCAACGGCGCGCGGTCGTCGTTCCTCGACTACCACCCGCACTTCGCGCCCACGCCGTTTCCCGCCGTCCTGATCACGTCGGTGAACGACGTGATCGTGCACGGAATCCCGGACGACTACCGCCTCACCGACGGGGACCTGCTGAGCATCGACTTCGGCGCCGAACTCGACGGCTTCCACGGCGACGCGGCCACCAGCCTGGTGGTGGGCACGGCGGCGGATCCCGCGGACGAGAAGCTGATCGCCACCACTCGGGCCGCCCTGGACGCCGGCATCGCCGCCGCCACCCCCGGCAACCGGATCGGCGACATCTCCCACGCCATCGGCCGGATCGGCCGGGACGCCGGGTACGGCATTCCGGCCGACTTCGGCGGGCACGGTATCGGCCGGCAGATGCACGAGCCGCCGTCGGTCCCCAACGAAGGCCGGCCCGGACGCGGCTTTCCGCTGCAGCCCGGCCTGGTGATCGCGATCGAGCCGATGTTCGTCTCCGGCGGCCACGACGGCTACCACCCCGCGCGGGACGGGTGGGCGCTGTGCACAGACGACCGGAGCCGGGCCGCACACGTCGAGCACAGCGTCGCGATCACCGAGGACGGCCCGGTGGTGCTCACCCTGCCCTGACCGCCGCGCGCGGCCCCGCTCAGTGTGCCCAGCCGCGCACAGGCCGCTCAGCCGACCGCGACCTCGATCGTGTGGTAGCCGCTGGCGCCGTTCGGCGCGGGTGGGGCGACGGCCGCGGCCTGCACCTGCCCGGTGCCGTCGAACGCCCGCACCTGCAGCCGGTGCGTACCCTTCGGCGCCTGCCAGGTCCAGGTCCACTGTCGCCAGGAGTCCTTCGTCGGCTGCCCGGCCAGCCGCGCGACCTGCCACGCTCCGTCACCGGCCCGGACCTCGACCCGGGACACGCCGCGGTGCTGGGCCCAGGCCACCCCGGCGACGGTCACCGTGCCCGCCGGCACGCTCACACCGCTCGCGGGTACGTCGATCCGGGACGCGGTCTTGATCGGTCCCTGCGCCGACCAGCCGCGGGTCGTCCAGTACGCCTGGAACCTGTCGAACCTCGTCACCTCGATGTCGACCACCCACTTGGTCGCCGAGACGTAGCCGTACAGGCCGGGCACCACCATCCGCACCGGGAAGCCGTGCTCCAGCGGCAGCGGCGCGCCGTTCATCCCGAACGCCAGCATCGACGCGCGACCGTCGGTGAGCGCCGACAACGGCGTGCCGCACGTCCAGCCGTCCGCCGACGTCGACTTCACCGCGTCCGCGCCGGGCCTGACGCCGGCCTCCTTCAGGAGGTCGTCCAGGAGTACGCCGGTCCACAGGGCGTTGCCAACCAGGTCGCCGCCGACCTCGTTGCTCACGCAGGTCAGCGTCACCCAGCGGTGCACGATCCGGCGTCTGCGCAGGTCCGCGATGGTGAGGGTCAGCGGGCGGTCGACCATCCCGTGGATGCGCAGCCGCCAGGTCGCAGGGTCGACCACGGGAACCGAGAGTGCGGTGTCGATGCGGTAGAAGACGTCGTTCGCGGTACGCCACGGAGTCAGGTCGCGGATGCGCAGGTCGGCTCCGGCGGGCACGGACGTGGTGGGTGGCCGCGGCACCGGGAACGAGGCCCGCGCGTCGGCCACCGCTCCCCGCCGGCGCAGCAACAGTGAGCCCGCACCAGCCGCGGCCAGCGACCCGGCGACCACCAGCCCGCCCCGCAGCAACAGGTCCCGCCGCCCCTGCCCAGTCGGCTGCCCGGTCGGCCGCGCCGGCGCGGTCCTTCCGGAAACGGCCCGGCCCGGGGTTCGTTCGACCGCACCCAGTCCCCAGGCGAGGATGCCGCCGGCCGCGAGCGCGGCGAGCACCGACGGGACCACCGCGGCCGTTCCCGCGTCCGGGCGACTGGCCGCGGCCAGCACGCCGACCAGACCGAGCACGCCGAACACCACCCAGCCCAGCGGGCGTCGCCAACCGCCGGCCAGGCCGGCCAGTGCGCCGAGTGCGACGACGAGCACCACGATGCCGGTGACGAGCACGGGCTTGTCGGCGGTCCCGAGCGTCCGGATGCCGAACTCCCGTACGGACGCGGGGATGACGTCGATGAACGCCGCACCCACCGCCACCACGGGCGCGGACCGCGGCTCGGCGATCAGGCCGGCCGCGAGCTGGGCGAGGGCGAGCCCCGCACCGGCCGCCACCACACCGGCGCCTGCCGCCCACACGCGAACGGACCCGCGCCCAGATCCAGACCCAGAAGCAGACCCGGGCCCGGAACCGCGGCCGGCATCAGGCCCGGAGTTCGTCGTTCCCATCCTCGAATCCTCACCCCACCCGCGCCGCCTGGCCAGCGCGGGGTGGACCGCGGGCGGAAGAGTTCGAATTCCGTAAGGACCGGGGCTGCCTGCGACGGCGCCGCTCAGCCCCGGCTGACCGCCGTCACGACGACGATCGCCACGAGGAGCAGGAGTACGCCGGGGATCACCAGGCGCCGGTACCGAGGATGCACGTCTGGGAGGCTACCTCTCCGCGCTCGTGGGGTCGGCCCGGCCGGTGAGCGGCCAGTCCTCGACGGTCTCGTACCGCGAGTGCCGGCCTTCGCCCTGACCGAGGTGGGAGGCCACGAGTTCGAGCCGGTCGGCGACCCACTCCGGGCCCGCGTAGTCGGCCAGCGCGGCCGTCACCTGCCCCACGTCGGCCGGCTCGCGCAACCGGGCGAGGGTCAGGTGCGGCTTGAACCGCCCTTCGCGTACGTCCAGCCCGCAGCGGCGGGCGGCGGCCGAGACCGAACCCGCCAGCGCCCGCAACGTGCGCGGGTCACCGTCGACGCTGTCGATCCCGGCCCACAGCACCCTGGCCCGCCGGACCGAGCCGAAGCCCCCGCCACCGGCGACCCGAAGCCGCAGCGGCGGGTACCGTCCGGCGGCCCGGCCCAGGCGGCGGTGAAGGTCGGTGCGCGCGGAGTCGGGCACCTCACCCAGGAAGGCCAGGGTGAGGTGCCACTGTGCCCGCAGCGACCAGCGGTAGTTGTCGTCCGGCCCGTCCGGCGCGAACCGCTCACGCAGCCGGGCGAGCTCGTCGGCCAGGTCGTCCAGCACCGCGGGCGGCGGGACCACCGCGACGAACAACCGCATCAGCGCACCGCGCGGACTACCGGGCCGCGGATCGGCCGGCCTCGCCGCGCCGGGCCTGGCGCGCCGGGACCCGCGTCCGCCCCGGCCGCACAGCCGGCGGGATCGGGCCCGAGCAGCGGGTGGTGGCGACCGAACTCCATGCCGGCACTCTCTCACCGGCCGGCGCGGATGTACGGCGCACCGCCGACCGGGCCGGCGCGACCGGCGCCACCGGAGTGGGTCGCCGGTCCTCACCCGAGGCGTGTCCGTACCGGCGCACGCCGTCGTGGTACGCCTCCCGGCCGCCGTCCGGCGTACCGCCGTCGTGTCGCGGGTCGTCCCGGTCAGCCCTGCCGTCCAACCGCTCCGGCCCGTCCGGCGCGCTCGACCCGGTGCGTACGCCGACCGGTTCACCCCTGACCGGCTCATTCCCGACCGGTGCGGTCTGCGCCGGTTCGGTCTGCGCTGGTTCGGCGTCGATCGGGCGTTCCTGGGTGACCACCTCTTCCTCGGCGGCCCCCTCCGGCCCGGCGGCATCGGTCGGCAGCCCGGCACCGGTCGCCGCCGGCCGGTCCTGGGTCCACCACATGTGCAGGTGCGGCCGCGGCCGCAGGTGCGCCCGCATCACGAGTCCCTGCCGGTGGGTCAGGATCAGCGCGGCGCCGAGCGTGCCGAACAGGCTGATCAGGCCGCCGCCGATGAGGGTCCACCGGGCGCCGAAGGACTGGCCGACCCAGCCCACGATAGGCGCGCCGAACGGGGTGCTGCCGATGAACACCATGCTGTACAGCGAGATCACCCGCCCGCGCATCTCCGGAGTGACCGACAACTGCATCATCGCGTTCGCGGCGGTGATCATCGTGAGCTGCGCGAACCCGAGGAACGGCAGCATGAGGGCGAAGGTGAGGTAGGTCGGCGCCAGGCCGTTCAGCGCCTCCAGGATCCCGAAGATCACCGCGGCGACGAGCACGATCCGCAGCCGCGGCTTGCCCGTGCGGGCGGCGCGCAGGGCGCCGATCACGGCACCGACCGCGACGATCGAGCCGAGAACGCCGTACTCTCCGGCACCCTTGCCGAACACCTCGGTGGCCATCAGGGCGCTGGTCATCTGGAAGTTCAGGCCGAAGCAGCCGACGAAGAAGACGACCCACAACACGAGCATCAGGTCCGGCCGGCCGCGCACGTAGCGAACGCCGTCGCGGAGCATCCCGGGCTTGCGCGGGACGGGTGCGGCCGTGTGGAGCTCCGAGGACCGCATCCGGGCCAGGGCGACGATGGTCGCGGCGTAGGTGATCGCGTTGATCAGGATCACCCAGCCGGTGCCGACCCAGACGATGAGGAACCCGGCCAGCGCGGGCCCGATGACCCGGGCGCCGTTGAACGACGCGGAGTTCAGCCCGACCGCGTTGGGCAGGTCCTCCTTGCCGACCATCTCCACGACGAACGACTGCCGCGCGGGATTGTCGATCGCGCTGGCGACGCCGAACAGGAAGGCGATGAGGTAGACGTGCCACACGGCGACGACACCGGTGAGGTCGAGCAGGGCCAGCGCGGCGGCGGTGACGCCCATCGCCACCTGGGTGCACTGCAGCACCTTGCGCTTGGAGAAGCGATCGGCGATCAGCCCGCCGAACGGCGCGACCAGCAGGAACGGGAGGAACTGCAGGCCGGTGGTGATGCCGAGGGCGGTGCCGCTGTTGTGGGTGAGCTCGAGGACGAGCCAGTCCTGGGCGACCCGCTGCAGCCAGGTGCCGGTGTTGGATACTGCCGAGCCGGTGGCGTAGAGACGGTAGTTGCGGTTCCGGAGGGATCGGAACGTCTCGATCACGCTGCGGCCAGCCTTTCCAGGATCGGCGCCGCCTGGCGCAGGATCTCTTTCTCGTCGGGGGAGAGTTCACGAAGGCGCCGGGCCAGCCACGCGTCGCGTCGCTTCCGGTCCTCGGCGAGGATGCGGCGTCCTTCGTCGGCCAGCCGGACCACCACCTGGCGCCCGTCGGTGGGGTGCGCCTCACGCACCGCGAGACCGAGGGCCTCCAGCGAGCTCACCGTGCGAGTGGTCGACGGGGGCCGCACCTTTTCCAGGGCGGCGATCTCACCGATCGTCAACGCCCCGTGACGGTTGACAGTGGCCATCACGCCGAGCTGGTTCGCTGTGAGCTGGTGGTCGGCGGCGCGCTGGTTTCGCAGCCGACGGGACATCCGCATCACCGATATACGCAACACGCTTGCGAGGCCCGCGTCAGACTTCACGGGCAAGGTTGATGACGGCATGAAAGTTAGCGTACCTCATTACCTTTGCTAACGACCACCCGACGCCGAGCATTCCCCCCGCACGTTCCCAGCATGCAGGTAAGGGTTTCCGGTTTCGGCAAGCGCTATCCCGCCGTGGATGTGGTTGCGTTCCCACACTGTGGACAGGGGAGTTTCCGAGCACCGCGGAGGTTTCCCGCAACCGTCCAGACCGCGCATCCCGCGCCTTCCGGGCGCCCCGGTCCCGACGCCGAGAGGGACCGCGAACGGGGATCAGGATGGGGCGGGAGCGGTCACTCAGGCCGGCGATCCTCAGGTGACGGAGAAGCCGCCGTCGACGAAGATCGCCTGCCCGGTGATGTAGTCCGCGGCGTCCCCGGCCAGCAGCACCGCCACGCCCGCGAAGTCCTCCGGCAGCCCGTTACGGCCGATCATCGTCCGGGCGGCCAGCGCGTGCTCGCGGTCGGGGTCGCTCATCACCGCCTCGGTGAGCGGGGTGCGGACGAAGCCCGGAACGATCGCGTTGCACCGCACGCCCCGTGCCGACCAGGCCTCCGCCTGGGAACGGGTGAGGGCGAGCACGCCGGCCTTGGACACGCCGTACGCACCGCTGTTGCCGAACGCCCGGATGGACTGCTGCGAACCGACGTTGATGATCCGGCCCCAGCCACGGGCGGCCATCGCCGGGCCGAACCGCTGGCCGAGCAGGAACGCGGCGTCGAGGTTGACCGCCAGGGTCTGGTCCCAGTCGGCGGGGGTGAGCTCGGCCAGGGGCGGGCGGCGGTTGACCCCGGCTGCGTGCACCACGATGTCGGGCTCACCGAACACCGCCACCGCCTCCTCGGCCGCCCGGAACACCTCCGCGCGGATCCCGAGGTCAGCCTGCACGTGCGCGGCCTGGCAACCGGCCCGGCGCAGGGCCGCCACCGTCTCCAGCAGCGGGGGCTCCCGCCGGGCGACCACCACCACGTCGGCGCCGGCCCGGGCCAGGGCAGTCGCGATCGCCGCCCCGATCCCCGAGCTTCCACCGGTGACCAACGCCACCCGGCCGTGCAGCGAGAACAGACCTTCCACATAACCCGGCATGGGCACAGTGTCCCGTAACCTCCCGGCTCGTGCCGGACCGGACCCCGAAGGTCCCGCAAGGGCCCCGGCCGGCAAGCCCGGGACCCGGCGCAGGGCCTCAGGAGACGCCGAGGGCCTGCTTGATCGGGTCGATCGCGAAGTACACGACGAACAGCAGCGCGACCACCCACAGCAGCGGGTGGATCTCACGCGCCTTGCCACGGGCGGCACGCAGCACGACGTAGGACACGAAACCCGCGCCGATGCCGACGCTGATGGAGTACGTGAACGGCATCAGCACGATGGTGAGGAACGCCGGGATCGCGATGTCGTACTTGTCCCAGGAGATCTCGGTGACCTGGGTCATCATCAAGAACCCGACCACGACCAGGGCCGGCGTGGCCGCCTCGTAGGGAATGATCTCCACGATCGGCGCGAAGGCCGTGGCGAGCAGGAAGCACACGCCGGTGACGACGCTGGCCAGCCCGGTGCGCGCACCCTCGCCGACGCCCGCGGCGGACTCGATGTAGGACGTGGCCGACGACACCGACGCCGCACCACCGGCGGCCGCGGCCACCGAGTCGACCACCAGGATCCGCTGGGAGTTCGGCGGTACGCCGTCCTCGTCCAGCAGCCCGGCCTCGGAGCCGATCGCGGTCATCGTCCCCATCGTGTCGAAGAAGTCGGCGACCATCAGGGTGAAGATGAGCAGGACCGCGGCCACGACGCCGACCCGCTCGAACGAGCCGAGCAGGCTGAAGTGGCCGAGCAGACCGAAGTCGGGCACCTGGATCCAGTGGTCGGGCAGCCGCGGGACGTTCAGGCCCCAGCCCCGCGGGTTGGTGGCGTAACCGGGCCCGGCGGCGCCGACCTTGGTGATCGCCTCGATCACGATGGCCAGCACGGTGGCGCCGAGGATGCCGTACAGGATGGCACCGCGCACCTTGCGTACCACCATGATCGTGATTGCCAGCAGGCCCACCACGAACACCAGGACGGGCCAGCCGCCGAGGGACCCGTCGACGCCGAACTGCACCGGCACCGGCGGTGCGGCGGTACGCCGGACCAGACCCGCGTCGACGAAGCCGATCAGCGCGATGAAGAGCCCGATGCCGACACTGATCGCGGTCTTGAGCTCGCGGGGCACGGCGTGGAACACCGCCTTGCGGAAGCCGGTGAGCACCAGCACCAGGATGACCAGGCCCTCGAGCACGATGAGCCCCATCGCGTCCGCCCAGGTCATCGAGGACGCGATGCCGAACGCGAGGAAGGCGTTCAGGCCGAGCCCGGTCGCCAGCGCCAGCGGATAGTTGGCGACCAGGCCCATCAGGATCGTGACGACGCCCGCGACCAGCGCGGTGGCCGCGGCGACCATCGCGATGTTCGGCGAGGTGCCGCCACCGAGGAAATGCCCGCTCGCGTCCTTGACGGTGCCGATGATCAGCGGGTTCAGCGCGACGATGTAGGCCATCGCGAAGAACGTCACCAGCCCGCCGCGGACCTCCCGGCCGACCGTCGAGCCGCGCTCGCTGATCCGGAAGAAACGGTCGAGTCCACCGTTGGGACTGCTGTCGCCCTTTTCGGTGGTTACCGTGTCGGTTGCCGCACCGGCCATCGAAGGAACCTTTCTAGCCATGGAGGGCGGCCCGCGCCCCACGAGCAGGGCGCGCGCGCCCCTGAGAATCCGGCGGCAGCATGCCAGACGCCGACCCTCGGCCCGACGCGGAGGTGCCACCAACCGCGAATGATGTCCTACGTATGAGACGCCCGGGTTACGCTCGGCGTGTGAACCCGGACGAACCTACCCCGGATGCCGCGGCCACGGACGAGTCCGGTCGGCCGGCCGGCGGGCGGCTTCTCGCCAGCGAGGTGCACCCGCTCGACGTCGACGGCGTACGCACCGTCCTGGTCGGCATTCTGGTCTGGGCGGCCGCCCTGCTGGGCCTGCTGCCGTTCGCGTCCCGGCTGCGCGCGGCCGGCATGGAATGGTGGCTGTGGACGTGCGTGACCGGGATCGTGCTGGGCCTGGTCGGGCTGGCGTACTGCCGCTGGCGCCGCGACCGGATGCGGCAGGACTCGCAGGCGCGGTCCCGGCAGGGCGAGTAGGCAGAAGCAAGCAGAGCAGGCGCCGGCCGGACCGAGCAGGCCCCGGACACGGGCCCGGCTCAGCGACCGGGCCGGCTCAGCGACCGGATCGGCGGGACTTCCGGGGTTGGTACTCCAGGTCGTCGTAGCCCAGGGTGTCGAGCACGTGCGAGGGCAACCCGGTCGGCTCGGCCGAGGCGGGGGTGGGCGCCTGGATCTCGGAGTGCGCACCGCAGCCATGGTCGAACGCCACCACCTGGGCGTCGCTCGGCGAGAACTCGTTGCTGCACACCCCGAACACCGTGCCCAGCGGTCCGGCCAGCGGGACCAGGAAGGCGCAGGTGGAGCAGGCGGCCGGGGCGGCCTGCGCGACCGGGTCCTCCGGGCCGTTCGGTCCGGTGTACCAGCGTTCGGCGGCGTCGTCGCGGCCTTCCACCGACAGCACCCGGACCCGGCCGAGGCCGACTTCCTGGTTGAGGACGCGGAGGGAGTCGGCGGACCCGGTGTCGTCGGGGCCGAGGTAGCCGGGCACCAGACGGAAGTCGTCCGCCGCCGTCGGCAGGATGTCGCCGGGGCCCAGGTCGCCCGCCTGCACCCGCTGCGACCACGGCACCCAGGCGGGCGAGGTGATCGCTTCCGGACCGGGGAGGAGTACGACCTCGTCCACGGTCGCGGCCTTGGCCCGGGCGGCGCGGGCCACGCTGACCGCCCAGCGCCAGCCGAGGTAGCCGCGATGATCGGCGGCGAAGTAGTGGGTGACGACTCGCTCGCCCTCGGTCTCGCAGCCGAGGTAGGCGCCGACCTCGCCCTCGGCCGCGACCTCGCGGGCGGCGGCGCGCGCCAGCTCCACGGCCCCCGCGCACACGGCGTCGATCCGCACGGTCCGGGAAAGCCGTCGGGTGGTGGTACTCACGACAGCGATTCTCGCACGCGCCCGCTTGGTCCTCACCGGGTGCCGCGTCCCCGCCCGGAATGGCCCTCCCTGGGTCCGTCTCCGGTCCGGTCGTCGCGGGGGAGCACGAGACGCCGGTGAGACGACCGGGAGAGGATGTGACGGTGGAACCACGTGATCGCCCGCCGGGCCGGCCGCTCGGACCGCCGGGCCGCCGCGCCGGGCAGCGGGCGGCCCCGGACTCCCCCGGCGCCGACCGCACCCGCCCACTCGACGAGCAGCCGGCGGGCGAGAACGGATCCACGCCGAACGGGTCCACACCGAGCGGACCGACACCCAACGGGTCCACGCCGAACGGGTCCGCCCCGCCGCGGAACGACCCGAACTCCCCGCCCCGCAGGTCGCGTGCCCGCGCCGCGCGGGACGGGCTCACCCGCACCGCCGGCGTGGTCGGCGCGGCGGGCGCCCGGGCCGGCCGGGGAGCGCGACGGGCGGGTGGCGCGGGCGTCCGCCGGGTACGCCGGGCGACTCATGCCCAGGGCATGGGCGAGTCCGGGCTGGCCAAGCTGATCGAGCTGAACGCGTTCCACGCCGGCGGCGACGCGGCGATGGCCATCGGGCTCGCCGGCACGCTCTTCTTCGCCGTGCCGTCCGGCGAGGCCCGCGGCCGGGTGGCGCTCTACCTGCTCATCACGATGGCGCCGTTCGTCGTGGTCGCCCCGCTGATCGGGCCGTTCCTGGACCGCTTCCGCCGCGGCCGCCGATGGGCGATCGGCTCGACGATGGCGGTCCGGGCGTTCTTCTGCTGGGTGATGGCCGGCGGCGTCGCCACCGGCGCGCTGTGGCTGTACCCGCTGGTGTTCGGCTGCCTGATCGCGTCCAAGGCACACAACGTGACCCGGGCCGCGGCGGTGCCACGGCTGCTGCCGGACGGCGTCGCGCTGGTCACCGCCAACTCGCGGATCTCCCTCGCCGGCAGCATCGGCGCGGGTGTCGTCGGCGCGGCCGCGGGCGGTCTGGCGTACTTCGGTTCGCAGTGGCCGTTGCGGTTCGCGTTCGTGGTCTTCGCCGCGGGCACGGTCGCCGCGATTCTGCTGCCCACCCGGGTGGACTCCGCCGAGGGTGAGGAGGACGTCCGGATCGCCGACATCGGCCGGCGGCTGCGAGGCATCTCCCCCAGCATCGGGATGGCGCTGCGGGCGAACGTCGCGTTCCGCGTGCTGTCGGGCTTCCTGTTGATGTTCATGGCGTTCCTGCTGCGCGAGGTGCCGCTGCCCGGCTGGTCGGCGACCGTGCAGGTGGCCGCGGTGGTCGGCGCCGCCGGTGCCGGCAACCTGGTGGGTACGGCACTCGGCGCGCTGGCCCGGGCCCGGCGGCCCGAGCTCGTGGTGTCGGTACTCCTCGGCGTCACTGCCGTGGTGGCCGCCCTGGCCGCGACGTTCTACGGACTGGTGACGGTCGCGGTGCTGGCGTTCGCCGCGGGTTTCGCGCAGCAGGCGGGCAAGCTGTCACTGGACGCGCTCATCCAGCACGAGGTGCCCGAAGCCGTGCGGACCAGCGTCTTCGCGCGCTCGGAGACGCTGATCCAGCTGGCCTGGGTGGTCGGCGGCGGCATCGGGATCGTGCTCCCGCTGATCCCCCAGCTCGGGCTCGGGCTGTGCGCCGCCGGGCTGGCGGCGGGGCTGGTGGTCGTCCTGCGAACACCGCGCGGGTCGGCGTCTGCGCCGTCCACGACTACCCGGACGGCACAGTCGCCGCAGTCGGCGCAGACGCCACCGGGGCCGCGGACGCCGACCGGCGCGGCGGACCGCTGACGGCGCCTTCGGGTGACCGGGTGAGGCCCCGGTCAGAGCTCCAGCTCGTCGGCCAGCGCGCGTAGCACGGTGGACACCTTCTTGGACGTACGCGGGTCCGGGTGACGCTCGCGGCGGTAGGTGGTCTCCAGGCCGTCGAGCAGCCGGATCAGGTCCTCCACGATCAGCACCATCTCGTCCGGTGTCTTGCGCATCGCCTTGGACACGCTCGGCGGGGCTTCCAGCAACCGCACCGACAGCGCCTGGTCGCCCTTGCGGCCCTCGACGATGCCGAACTCCACCCGCTGACCGGCCTTGAGCGCGGTGACTCCCGCGGGCAGGGCGCTCGCCCGGACGTAGACGTCACCGCCACCGTCCTTGGTGAGGAAGCCGAAGCCCTTCTCCGAGTCGTACCACTTCACCTTGCCAGCCGGCACATCGACCTCACTCGCGCTGAACCCGAAGGTTGCGTAGAACGCGGACCGTCCCGCGCCCGTCCATGACAGTGGCCCCCGTCGCACGGGGGCCACTCCCAGCCTAGACGGCGCGAAGCCCGCACTCCACTACTTAGATCAGCTTCGCCGGTAACGGCTTGCGCCCGGCCGGATCAGCGGTAGCGCACCGGATCGGGCAGGAGCTCGTTCATCGCACCGGAACGGAAGCCCTTGGGATCGACCTCCGCCACCTCGAAGCCGGCCGCGAGCACCGCCTCGATCGCCTCGTCCATCCCGGCCACCTGGTCGACGAGCTCGGCGTCCACCTCGATCCGGGCGGTGTCGCCGACGTCGCGGACCCGCAGGTTGCGGTAGGGCGTACCGGACTCGGTCAGGACCGCCCGCAGGGCGACCTCGGCCTGTTCGACCCGGGCCAGCCGGGCCGGGGTGATCGCCAGGCCGTACGCGATCCGGCTGGACAGGCAGGCCGCGGCCGGCTTGTCCCAGGTGGGCAGCCCCCACCGCCGGGAGGCCTCGCGTACCTGCTCCTTGGTGAAGCCGGCGTCGCGCAACGGCGTGACCGCGCCGCGCTCGGCCGCCGCGCGGATACCTGGACGGAAGCCGGCCCGCGCGTCGTCGGCGTTGGTACCGGTGGCGATGTGGGTGAACCCGAGCCGCTCGGCCAGCGGGCCGAGCACCTCCACCAGCTCCGCCTTGCAGAAGTAGCAACGGTCGCCGGCGTTGGCGCGGTAGCCCTCGCGGGCCATCTCGTCGGTGTGCGGCGTGTGGTGTTCGACGCCCAGCGACTGGGCGAACTCCCTGGCCGGATCGAGTTCGGCGTCCGGCAGGGACGGCGACACGGCGGTCGCGGCGGCGACCTTCTCCGGTCCGAGCGCGCGGACCGCGGCGGCCAGCAGGAACGCGGAGTCCGCGCCGCCGGAGAACGCCACCATCACCGAGCCCAGGCCCGCGAGCTGGGTGTCGAGGTCCGCCAGCCGCTGCTCGATCAGGTGGTCGTCCAGCCAGTACGGGAAGTCGGCCAGGTCGGCGAGGACCACGTCGGCGCCGGCCGCGCGCAGGTCCTCCGCGGGCACCGGGCCGGTGGCGACGCCGAGCGCGAATGCCCCGGCGGCCCGGGCACCGCGGACGTCACCCAGGTGGTCGCCGGCATAGATGGCCGCACCGTGTGCCAGCAGCACCTCGCCCTTCTGCTCCGCCCACACGCTGCCGATCACCTCGTCCACCTCCAGCCCGTGGTGTTCGACGTGCAGCTTCGCGTGGTCGGTGTTCTTCGCGGTGACGACCAGCACCCGGCCGCCGTGCCGGCGTACGGCGGCGATCGCCTCGGCCGCGCCCGGCATCAGCGACGCCGCGCCGATCGCGGTCTCGGCGTAGAGGCTGCGGTAGAGCGCGACGACGTCGGGCACCTGCTCGGGCGGGAACCACAGCCCCGCTTCGTACTCCAGCGGTGGGCCGAGCCGGCTCACCGCGAGCGCGCTGTCGACGGCGACGCCCGTGCGGGCGGACACCGCGTCCCACACCGCGGCGATGCCGGGGCGGGAGTCGATCAGGGTCATGTCCAGGTCGAAACCGACGACGAACGTATCCGGGGCCACCCCTCGACCCTACGGGCTTTCGGACGGTAGCCGCCCTCCCACCCGTCGTGCGGCCACAACCGGACCCCGGTCAGCGGCCGGTGGGGTGCGCGGTGAGGACGAGTCCCCTGCCGCCGGGTCCGTCGATGGTGAGCTGGTCACCATCGATGTGGTACGCCACCGGGTCCCCGCCCTGAATCACGGCGAGGACGTGTTCCTCGACGCGCGCCCGGTCGTCAAGGCATCCCCTCGCCTCGGAGATGATCATTCCGAACGTCAGGTGCGTGCTCGTGTGGGTCACCGGGCCGCCCATGCCGTTGCACCCGTCCGACCCCCGCATCTCGTTCTCGGAGAAGACCATCCGGGCGTCGGTCGACCGCGCGATCGTGGACGCGGTGTCGCCGTCCACCAGGGTCGTCACGTCCCACCGGGTGCCGAGCAGCGGGCGGTCGGGTTCTGCCACCTCGCGGTCGAGCAGCACGATCCGGGTGCCCTGGTGCGGACGGTCGGCGGTCAGGACGAGCCGGTGCCCGCTGACCCGCCAGGACGGGCCGGCGGCCAGGAAGCTCGTCAGCCAGTGGTCCTGCGCGTGCCGGGGCGCGTCGCAGCCGATGTCGGTGCCGGCCAGCTCACCGACGGCCAACCGGTCGTCCTTCAGCGCGACCGTCCCGCCCATGGACGAGCAGCCCGCGTCGACGGCCAGCCGGCCGTCCTCGGTGAACTCCAGCCGGACGCGGGTCCCGGGCGCGAGCGTTCGCGGTGTGCCCGCCTCGGTCACGGCGGTGGAGAGGTACGTGTGACCGGTCGGCTCGGCCTTCCCCGTCGTGGTCGTCGTGGTCGTCGTGGTCGTCGTGGTCGTCGTACCGGTCGCGCGGCCGCAGCCGGTCAGGACGAGGAGGACCAGCCCGACCGCGAGGGCGCCGGGGATGCCGGGGCGACCGGGGCGACCGGGGCGGGAGACCGAGCGCGCGGTGTTCATGTCGTACGGACGAGAAGACCCCGCCCCGGGTTGCCCGGGACGGGGCGTTCGACGTGCTCGGGTCGGGTCAGGGCAGCTGCTTGAGCAGCGCCGCGCAGAACGCCGGCAGGTCGTCCGGCGTACGGGAGGTGATCAGGTTGCCGTCCTCGACGACCTCCTGGTCCACCCAGGTGGCGCCGGCGTTCTTCAGGTCGGTACGGATGGAGGCGACCGACGTCACCGTGCGACCGCGCACGATGTCGGCCTCGGCCAGCACCCAGCCCGCGTGGCAGATCGCCGCGACCGGCTTGCCGGCCTCGTGCACGCCGCGGGTGAGGGCGACCGACGCCTCGTCGGTGCGCACCTTGTCCGGGGAGTACCCGCCGGGTACGACGACCGCGTCGAACTCGTCGGCGCGTACGTCACCCGAACCCTTGTCGACGGTGACCTTGGAGCCTTTCTTGCCGGTGACCTGCCTGCCGGATTCCTTGCCCACCACGACCGCCTCGTGCCCGGCGTCGCGGACCGCGTCGTAGGGCTGGTGGAACTCCGAGTCCTCGAAGACGTCGGCGAGGAGGAACGCGACCTTCGCCATGGGGGCTCCTTCCGTGCTCGGATTCCGTGCTCTGGATGTGGTGCTCGGAATCGATGACTGCTGATCGGGTACCCGTCCTTCCTACCCGACCAGTCCGCCCGCACCCGCATCCGTTCGAGGGACGCCGGTCAGGTCGCGGTGTCGTCGGTCACAACAGGCCGCGCCGGCGCATCACGCCGACACTCACCGCACCCGCCGGCAACAGCATCCACAGCGTGACGAGTCGGAACAGCGCGACCGCGGGCAGTGCCACCGCGAGCCCGACGCCGGTCGCGGCGAGCGCGGCGGTCAGCGCGGCGTCGACCGTGCCGAGGCCGCCCGGCACCGGCACGGCGTTGCCGGCGCTGGTGCCGAGCAGGAGTACGGCGGCGACGGTGAGGATCGCGAGGTGACCGCCGAACGCGTGCACCGACGCCCACAGCGCGGTGATCAGGCCGGCGGAAATGAGGACGGCACCGGTCAGGCTGACCAGCGCCCGCAGGGGATGCGCCGCCATCGCGCGCAGCGACCTGGTGAGCTCCTTCACCAGCGCACGCGCCCGGCGGGTGAGCCGAGGAGACCGCCGGAGGACCAGGAGCCCGGTGGCCAGCAGAACCACCAGACCACCCACGACGTACGGAGTGAGCCACAGAACGTCGCCACCCAGGAGCTCGACGTCGGCGTTGGCGGCGTACGCGACCGGCGGCAACAGGCACAGCGCGAGCAGCACCTGCACACTCTGCGCCACCGAGACGGTGCCGACCGAGGCGGAGGTGCCGACGCCGGCGCGGCGGAGGTACTGCACGTTGACCGCGGCCGAGCCGACCGCCGCCGGCGACACGATCCGGACCAGCGAGCCGGCCAGCTGCGCACCGAACGTCGCACCGAACCGCAGCCGCACCGGGCTCGCGCCCATGAGGTTCCAGGCGTTGCCGGCGAGGGTGACGACCATGCCGAACACCGCGAGGCCCGCCCACCAGAGGTTCAGCTGCGAGCGCCACAGCCCGAGGTCGATCGCGTGCCGGTTGGCGTAGGCGAGCACGCTGACCAGCACCGCCACCGCGGCCAGCAGCAGGAGCTGCCGCGGCTGCCAGGAGAACCGGATTCCGGGCCGTCGCTCCGGCACGGCCGTCGAGGGAGCCGCCGTGGAGGGAGCCGCCTGCGAAGGGACCGCCGTGGAGGGGGCGGGCACGAGAGTGGACGGACGTACCGGCGTCTGCGTCCGGTCCGCCACCGCGACCCCGCCCGCGGGCAGGTCACGGCGCGGCCGCGCGTCCGTGCCCGGGGCACGTGAGGTCGCGGCCGGGACGGGCACCGGGGCGAGAGTGGTCACCGGTCATCTCCTACCTGAACGGGACGGATGGTAATCATCGGGGCACGGACCGGGTGATACGTGCGGTCGGACGTCGGGCAGGTTCCAGGCTGCCGTTCGGAGCGGCCGGCCCACATCAGGGAACGACCGCGCGTGACCCTGGAGGGGTGCTCAGGGTGGCCCAGGGTCCGTGCGCGGGGGTGCCGATCATCCACGCCTCGATCCTGCCGGTCCGAACCCACCCGGGACGTCGCCCGATAGTCGGGACCTTGCTACGACCTGGGTAGGGGTCGCCGGGCCGGAAGGATGGACGAAGGTGCCGTACGCCACACCGAACGCGACTCGCTTGCGCCGCGCTCTACGGTTGAGGTGATGCCCAGATCCACCTCGCGCCCCGCGACGCTACCCGAGACGTTGCGCGGGTTCGACGACGACGCGCTCGCGGAACTGCTCCGCAACCGCCCCGACCTGATGACGCCGCTGCCGTCCGACCTCGCCCAGCTCGCGTCCCGTTCCACCACCCGCAGCTCGCTGGCCCGCACGCTCGACCAGCTCGACCGGCGGGCCCTCGCGGTGCTCGAGGCGTTCGTCGTACTCCCCCGGCCGGCTCCCGAGGCCGCGGTCCGCACGCTGGCCGGCCTGCCGGACGCCCGTGTCAAGGAGACGTTGGCGCAGCTGCGCGGCCTCGGCCTGGTGTGGGGTCCGAGGGACGCCCTGGAAGTACCCGTCGCGCTGGCGGACCTGCTCGGCCCGTACCCCGCGGGTCTCGGCCCGCCCGCCGACCTCGACGACCTCGCGGGCGACGAGCGGATCGCCGCACTGCTGGCCGAGGCGGGGCCGGAGGCCCGGGCGGTGGCGGAACGACTCGCCGCCGGGCCGCCCGTCGGGATCGTGACCGCCGCCGACCGGCCGGTCACGGTGGAGACCGCGCGTACTCCCGTCGAACGGTTGCGTGCCCGCGGCCTGCTCACCGCGGCGGACGCACGGTCGGTGGTGCTGCCGCGCGAGGTCGGCCTGCACCTGCGCGGTGGCCGGCTCTACCCGGCCGAGCAGCTGACCCCGCCCACGCTGGAGGGCACCACTCGCGACCCCGCGCTGGTCGACCGCACCGCGGCCGGCACCACGCTGGAGGTCGTACGCCAGGTCGAGCAGCTGCTGGACGCGTGGGGTGCGGACCCGCCGCCGGTGCTGCGCGCGGGTGGCCTCGGCGTCCGCGACCTGCGGCGCACCGCCGGCGTTCTCGGCGTACCCGAGCCGAGCGCGGCGCTGTTGCTGGAGACGGCGTTCGCGGCCGGCCTGGTGGCCGTCGGCGAGGACGACTCCTGGCTGCCGACACCGGCGTACGACAGCTGGCTCGCCCTGGACACCGAACACCGCTGGGCACGCCTCGCCACCGCCTGGCTGGACTCCCCCCGCGTGGCCGCACTGGTCGGCAGCCGGGACGAACGCGACCGGCCGCGGCAGGCGCTGTCGGCGGAACTGGAACGCTCCGTCGCCCCCGGCATCCGCCGGCTGGTGCTCGCCGCCCTGGCCGAGGCCGACGCGGGTACGGCGCCGGGCACGGAGACGGTCACCGCGTGGGTGCGCTGGCGGCGGCCCCGGCGGATGACCGCGTTCGTGGAACAGCTCGTCGCCTGGACACTGGAGGAGGCGTCGGCGTGGGGCGTCACCGGGCTCGGCGCGCTGGCCGGCCACGGGCGCGCGCTGACGTCGGGTGCGGCAACCGGTGAGGAGGCGGCCGCCGCCGCGCTCGGCCCGCACCTGCCCGAACCCGTCGACCACGTACTCCTGCAGGCCGACCTCACCGCCGTCGCGCCCGGACCACTGCGCCCAGAGCTCGCCAGGTCGCTGGCCGCGATGGCGGACGCGGAGTCCCACGGCGGCGCCACCGTCTACCGCTTCACCGAGAGTTCCGTACGCCGCGCGCTGGACGCCGGCCGCACCGCCGCCGAGCTGCACGAGCTGCTCGCCCACCATTCCGCGACGCCGGTGCCCCAGCCGCTGTCGTACCTCGTCGACGACGTCGCCCGCCGGCACGGCCACCTGCGGGCGGGGTCCGCGACCGCCTACCTGCGCTGCGACGACCCGGCCCTGCTGGACGCCGTACTCGCCGACCGTCGTACGGCCGCCCTCGGGCTCCGCCGGATCGCACCGACCGTGGTGGTGGCCCGCCAGCCCGTACGCGCCCTGGTCGACGAGCTCCGCGCGCTCGGCTTCTCCCCGGTTCCCGAAACCGCCGACGGTGCGCTGATGCTCAGCGAGACCCGGGTCGGGCGTACGGCGGAAACCCCGCAGCGCACGCCGGTCACGGCGGGCAGCCGTACGCCCGAACCAGAGGTGCTGGCGGCCGCGGTCCGGGCCGTCCGGGCCGGTGACCGGGCGCGCGCGTCCCGGCCGGCGGGCGCGGCTGTCGGACAGTTGCGCCGAACGCCTTCGGGTGAGGCCGTCGACGTTCTCCGGGCCGCGCTGGCAGGTGGCTGGTCGGTGTGGATGGGGTATGTGGACCAGCAGGGGGGTGCCCTGGATCGCATCGTCGATCCGGTACGCATCGACGGTGGCTGGCTGACGGCGTACGACCATGCCGCCGGTGAGGCGCGCACGTTCGCGTTGCACCGCATCACCGGCGCGGCTCCGGTCGACTAGTCCGCCGATGCCGAACAGTGGTCGACTAGGGTTCCCCCGGGTTCGCACGGAGGGGAGCCGGACGTAGATGGTCAGTCGTAAGGAGTGGCGACTCCGGCGACGCCGACGGCTCCGGCGGTCACTCACCGTGCTCGCCTCGGCCGCGGTGGTCGCGGTCGCCCTGATCGCCGGCCTGCGCGGCCTGGCGCCGACGAACCCGTTCGACCGGGACGCCTCCGCGCGGATGCTCGACGCGGCGGACCGGACCAGCGGCGCCGGCAACGCGGACGACTCGAACGGTTCCGGAGACACCGACGGCAACGCGGCGTCGGAGGGAGTCCGGTCGGCCCTGCGCGGTGCACCGGACCGGGTCTCCCGCAGCGACGGGCGTACCACCCCGGCGACCGCGCGGCCGGCCCCCGAGTCCGCCCCGAGTCCGGTGACCGTCGCCGAGAAGGGGTCGGGGGTGCTGGTTGCGGCGCCGGGACACGCCGGGCAGTTCGGAACCGGCCGGGTCGTGCGCTACCGGGTCGAGGTGGAGGACTCCCTGCCCTGGCGCCCGGCCGACGTCGCCCGCGTCGTCGACGCGACCCTCGCCGACCGGCGCAGCTGGGCCGCGGCGGGCCGGGCGAGGTTCGAACGCGTCTCCGGTGAGAAGTTCGACCTGCGCATCGTGATCGCGTCACCGGACACCACGGACAAGCTCTGCGCGCCGCTGGGCACCGGCGGCGAACTCTCCTGCCGGATGGGCGACCACGTGGCGATCAACGCGCGCCGGTGGGCGGGCGCCGTACCAGCGTTCGGTGGAGACGTCCTGAAGTACCGCCGGTACGTCGTCAACCACGAGGTCGGGCACGCGCTCGGCGAGAGCCACGCCCGCTGCCCGGGGCCCGGCAAGCCGGCGCCGGTGATGATGCAGCAGACCAAGAGCGTCGGCGCCTGCAAGGCCAACGCCTGGCCGCTGCCCTCGGAGTTGTGAGCCGGCTCTCAGCCTCTGGGGCCGGCCAGCGCGTCCGGAAGCTCGGCGATGCTGTCCAGGACGAACGTCGGCGCCGGCCGCAGTGCCGCCGCGGCCGCCCGGTCGGTGATGCCGGTGAGCACCAGAGCGGTCGCCACGCCACCCCGGTGGCCGAGCTCGATGTCGGTGCCCGGCCGGTCGCCGACCACCACGACCTCCTCCGGCGCGCAGCCGAGGCGTTCGAGGGCGGCGGCCAGCATCAGCGGCGACGGCTTGCCGGCCACCGCCTCCACCCGGCGTCCGGTGGTCGCTTCCAGAGCCGCGATGATGCCGCCGCAGTCGGGCACCTCGCCGCCCTCCACCGGGCAGGTCGGGTCGGGGTTGGTGGCCACGAACCGCGCCCCGGCCCGCAGCGCGTTGAACGCCTCCAGCCACGTCTCGTACCGGAACGTCCGGTCGAAGGACGCCACCACCACCTCGGCCTGGTCGCCGCTGTCCACCAGCACCGCGCCGGCGGCGGTGAGCTCGCGGCGCAGGCTGTCCTCGCCGAGCAGGTAGACCTTCGCGCCGGGGGTCTCCTCGGCGAGCCAGCGGCCCATCACCACACCGGAGGTGAGGATGTCGTCGGCGGTGGCGGTGATGCCCAGCCCGGTGAGCCGTTCGGCGTACGACACGGGGTCGCGCAGCGGGTTGTTGGAGACGAACAGCACCCGCACGCCGTCGGCCCGCAGGCGGGCCAGCGCCTCCACCGCGCCCGGCACCGGTCGGCCGGACAGGTAGACGGTGCCGTCCAGGTCGCAGATCACCGCACGGCACCGCTCGGGTGCCGGGGCGGACTCGAGGCCGGCCGCCGGGTCGGGCACGGCGGCGGGCCGGGAGTCGGGGGTAGGGGTCGCGTTCATCAGCGCCAAGCCTGGCACGTCCGGGTCAGGCGTAGCGGAGCAGGAGGTACGGCAGCGCCAGCGCGACCGAGATCGCGGCGACCAGCGCGCCGTACTTCGTGAACTCCCAGAAACTGATCGGGAAGCCGTTGCGTTTGGCGATCCCGAGAGCGACGACGTTGGCGCTGGCGCCGACGGCGGTGGCGTTGCCGCCCAGGTCCGCGCCCAGCGCGAGCGCCCACCACAGGCCGGTCTGCCCGGCGAGCGGGCCGTGCGGTCCGGTGAGCTCGGCGACCACCGGCGCCATCGTGGCCACGAACGGGATGTTGTCCACGATCGCCGACAGCAGCGCCGACCCGACCAGCACGACGCCGATCGCCAGCGCGGCCTTCCCGCCGGTCGCCTCCGCCAGCCAGTGCGCGATGGTGTCGATCACGCCGACCTTCACCAGGGCCCCGACCATCACGAACAGGCCCATGAAGAAGACCAGCGTCTCCCACTCGACCTCCTCCAGGTAGGCGCCGGACGACAGTCCGCTGAGCAGGACCAGCACCCCGGCGCCGAGCAGCGCGACGATGGAGGGTTCGACGTGCAGGACGGGGTGCAGGACGAAGCCGAGCAGGACGCCCGCGAGCACCACGAGCGAGCGGCGCAACAGGGGGACGTCGCTGATCGCCTCGCGTTCGGACAGTGACATCACCTCGGCCACGCGTTCGGGGTCGGCTTCGAACGCGCGCCGGAACAGCCACCTGCACAGCCCGAGGAAGACCACCAGCAGGACCACGATGAACGGCGCCAGGTTGACGAGGAAGTCGTTGAACGACAGGCCGGCGCGGCTGGCGATGATGATGTTCGGCGGATCACCGACCAGCGTCGAGGTGCCGCCGATGTTGGAGGCGAGCACCTCCGCGACCAGGAAGGGTTCGGGGCGTACGCCGATCCGCTGGCACACCAGCAACGTGACCGGCGCGATCAGCAGCACGGTCGTCACGTTGTCCAGCAGCGCCGAGGCCACCGCGGTGAGCAGGCACAGCAGCACCAGGACGCGGTAGGGCCGGCCCCGCGCCCGTTTGGCCGCCCAGATGGCGAGGAACTCGAAGATGCCGGTCTGGCGGAGCACCCCGACGATGATCATCATGCCGAGAAGCAGGAACACGACGTTCCAGTCGATGCCGCTCTCGGCCGAGTAGAAGACGTCGTGCGCGCCGACGATCCCCAGCGCCAGTACGACACCGGCTCCGCCGAGGGCGGCGGCCAGCCGGGGAACGCGTTCGGTGGCGATCAGGGTGTAGGCGACGACGAACGCGGCGACCGCGATCCACAGGCTCATCTGGTGTGCAGACTCATCAGGCGTGCAGGCTCATCCGCTGTGCAGGGACAGCGACAGCAGCCTGGACGCGGTGACCACGCCCAGCACGCTGTCGTCGTCGACGATGGCGACCAGCGGGCAGCGCAGCCGGGCCATCACCGCGGCCAGCTCCAGCACCGTGTCGTCGCCGTGCAGCACCGGAAGGTCCTTGGTCCGCGGCGGCAGGAGATCTCCGACTTTGCGGCCGGCGAGTTCGTTGACGATCCGGTCGGCCGCCCGCTCGTCCAGCACCCGGGCCAGCGAGGGATCCTCCTGGACGTACCCCGGGATGACGAACCGCACCACCTGCGAGGCGGGGAGCACGGCGATCGGGCGGCCGCCGTCGCCGGTCACCACCAGGCCGGGCAGGCGGTGCTCGCCCATCAGCCGGGCGGCGTCCAGGGCGTCGTCGTCGACGTGGACCGACGGATAGTCCTCGACCAGATCACGGGCCAGCATGCACCGCACGCTACCCGTCCCGGGCGCCTCCGGTCTCCCCGTCCGCCGGTCATCGGCCAACGGACGGCCCGGTCATCGGTCAGCGGACGGCGGCGAACGCGGCGTCGGTCAGCCCGCGCCAGACCAGCCCCACCTCGGCGAAGCCCGCGGCCCGCAGGTAGTCCAGATGCGTGGTGTACGGCGGCATCGACTCGGAGCTGCCGTGCGAGGCGGCGAAGATCGCGTCGCGTTCGGCCACGGCGTCGGCGAGCTCGGGCGCCGAGCGCGCGGCGTCCCACCACTGCGACCAGGACAGCGCTGTCCCCTCGGCGTACAGGCTCTCCCGGCGGGCGTCCCGCCACTGCCCGAGCCGGCCGGTCAAAGCCGGTAGGCCCGGGTCGGGCATGTGGTCGGCGTTGCAGAACACCCCGCCCGGCGCGAGCAGCCCGGCCACCTCGGCGTACAGCGCACGCTGGCGTTCCGGGGTCAGCCAGTGCAACGCGGTGGCGGTGAGCACCGCGTCGAAACCGCCGTGGGCGACCTCCGGAGCGGCGTCGGTTACCGCCCGCACCCAGTCCGGCGTACCCAGGTCGGCGCGCACGATCCGCACCCGCTCGTCGCCGGCGTGGGTGCCCGCGGCGATCCGGAGCAGGGCGGGGTCGAGGTCGACCGCGACGCTGGTGGCGCCCGGGAGCCGGGCCAGCAGCCGGCCGGTGATCGAGGCGGTGCCGCAGGCCAGGTCGAGCACCCGCGGCTGCTCACCGCGGGTCGCCTCCACGACGTCCAGCAGCGCGGCGAACCGCTGCTCGCGGTCGGGCAGGTACGCCTCCTGCTGCCGGTCCCAACTGGTCTGCCGACTGCTCCACCGCGCGGGCTGCTCGGTGGTCGTCTCGGCGGTCGTCCGGGCGGTCGGTCCCATGGTCTCTCCTGGCATCCTGAGCAACAGTAACAGCCATAGTCGGCTTGTGAGGATTACACCTTAGAGGCGTGGAGTAAGGTGCACAAGTGGACTTTCTCCGTTACGCCGAACGCGCGGCGACCATGGTCAACGCGCCGCTGGAGGACGAGGACGACCTGCGGTCACTGCTCGCCGACCGGCCCTGGCTGGCCGAACGCGTCGGCGCGGCCGACGTCCGCACGTTGCGCCGGCTGCGACGCGACCTGCGACCGGTGTTCACCCGGGCCACGGACTCCGCAACGGACTCCGCAACGGACTCCGAAACGGACAAGGAGACGGAGACCCACCCGGACACCGCCACCGCCGACACCGTTGACACCCCCGCCACCGCCGCCGCCCAGGTGGTCGAACGGCTCAACGAGCTCCTCGCCCGTCACCCGGTGTCGCCGTTCATCTCCGGGCACGGCGGAGAGGGACTCCACCTGCACGTCGCCGAACGCCGGTCCTCGGTGGCCGAAACCCTCGCCGCGGAAGGGCTGATGGGGCTCGCGATCGTGGTCTGCGACCTCGGCCCGGACCGGCTGGGCGAGTGCCAGGCGGGCCGCTGTGACCAGGTGTTCGTGGACACCTCCCCCAACCGTTCCCGCCGCTACTGCTCCGACCGGTGCTCCTCGCGGGCCAACGTCGCGGCGTTCCGGGCCCGCCGAAGGGCGGCCGCGGCCCCGTGATCCTCCCCACCCGATGACCCTCCCCACCCCCGTGACCCTCCCCACCCCGGCCCCGGTGACCCGCGGAACACGCCGGGCTTGCCCGGGGTTGGACACTGGAGTGAAACCCCCGACGCCCCACCCGGAGACCTCGTGAACGACGGACCGTTGATCGTCCAGTCCGACAAGACCCTGCTGCTGGAGGTGGGGCATCCGGCGGCGGACGAGGCGCGCAAGGCGATCGCGCCGTTCGCCGAGCTCGAACGCGCACCCGAACACGTGCACACGTATCGGCTCACCCCGCTCGGGCTGTGGAACGCCCGCGCCGCCGGGCACGACGCCGAGCAGGTGGTCGACACGCTGCTGAGGTTCAGCCGGTACGCCGTACCCCACGCGCTGCTGGTGGACATCGCCGACACCATGGCCCGCTACGGCCGGCTGCGGCTGGAGAACCACCCCTCGCACGGGCTGGTCCTGGTGACCACCGACCGCCCGGTGCTGGAGGAGGTGATGCGCAGCGCGAAGCTCAAGCCGATGCTCGGCGCGCGTCTCGACCCGGACACGGTGGCGGTGCACCCCTCCGAACGCGGCCATGTCAAGCAGGCCTTGCTCAAGCTCGGCTGGCCGGCCGAGGACACCGCGGGCTACGTCGACGGCGAGGCCCACCAGATCGACCTGCTCGAGGAGGACTGGTCGCTGCGGCCCTACCAGCAGCAGGCCGCGGAAGCCTTCTGGCACGGGGGTTCCGGCGTCGTCGTACTCCCCTGTGGTGCCGGGAAGACGCTGGTCGGCGCGGCCGCGATGGCACACGCGAAGGCGACCACGCTGATCCTGGTCACCAACACCGTGTCCGCCCGGCAGTGGAAGGACGAGCTGATCCGCCGCACGTCCCTGACCGAGGACGAGATCGGGGAGTACAGCGGTGCCCGCAAGGAGATCCGGCCGGTCACCATCGCGACCTACCAGGTGATGACGTCGCGGCGTAAGGGCGCCTACACCCACCTGGAGCTGTTCGGCGCGCGCGACTGGGGCCTGGTGCTCTACGACGAGGTGCACCTGCTGCCGGCGCCGATCTTCCGGATGACCGCCGACCTGCAGGCCCGGCGCAGGCTGGGGTTGACAGCGACGCTCGTACGCGAGGACGGCCGGGAGGGCGACGTGTTCTCCCTGATCGGGCCGAAGCGCTACGACGCACCCTGGAAGGACATCGAGGCACAGGGGTGGATCGCGCCGGCCGACTGCGTGGAGGTCCGGGTCACCCTCACCGACGCCGAACGCATCACCTACGCCACCGCCGAGGTCGACGAGCGCTACCGCCTCGCGTGTACGACCGACACCAAGGCCCGGGTGGTCTGCCGGCTGGCCGAGCAGCACCGCGGCGAACCCACCCTGGTGATCGGCCAGTACATCGACCAGCTCGACGAGCTCGCCGCCAGGCTGGACGCCCCGATCATCAAGGGCGAGACGACCGTCCGCGAACGCCAGCGGCTGTTCGAGGCGTTCCGCAGCGGGGAGATCGACCTGCTGGTGGTGTCCAAGGTCGCGAACTTCTCCATCGACCTGCCCGAGGCGGCGGTGGCCATCCAGGTCTCGGGCACCTTCGGGTCCCGCCAGGAGGAGGCCCAGCGGCTGGGCCGGTTGCTGCGTCCCAAGCACGACAAGCGGGCCGCGCGTTTCTACGCCGTGGTCTCCCGGGACACCGTCGACCAGGACTTCGCCGCGCACCGTCAACGCTTCCTTGCCGAGCAGGGGTACGCCTACCGCATCGTCGACGCCGACGACGTGCTCTCCGGCGACCTGCCCAGCTGACCGAACCCCAACGAAACAAGGGCCGCCCGGCAGCTCGCCGGACGGCCCTTGCTCGTTTCCGCACCCGCTACCACGGGCAACCCATCACGGGCAACGTGGAATCGTCGCGGTGTACCCCGGACGGCCGGTCGCGGTGGTGTACCAGTCCGCGATGTAGCCGCCGTTGTCCAGCTTGTCCCACACCCTGCTCTTGCCGACCTTCGTGCCGGTGCGCTGGCACAGGACGTTCGCCATGCCGCCGTAGAGGATCTGGCCGACCTGCGGGTAGTTCGTTCCCGGGCCGGACCGCACCCGCAGCGAGTCGGTCCACACCATGTAGGAGTAGCGGCACTTGGGGATCGGGGCGGAGTAGCCGCGGTTGTTCGGCGTACCCACGTACAGGTCACTGACGTAGGTGCCGTCGGCGAGGCGGTCCCACACGTTGGTCGCGCCGACCTGGCCGCCCGCTGCCTGGCAGAGCACGTTGACGTTGCTGCCGGACTCCCGGCGGCCGACGGCGGGGTAGGACGCACCCGGCCCCTTGCGCGTCACCAGGTCACCGCTGGAGACGACCTCGTAGGAGAACTTCGCCGACGCCTGCAACGAGTCGACCCGGTCGCTGTCGATCTCGATCCGCCGTCCGCCCCAGCTCTCGGTGTGCGGGCCGCGGTACTGCTTGATCCGCTGGTGCATCGACCACTTCGAGTTCGCGACGTACGGCTCGCCCCACACGCTCGGCTTGCCGTCCCACCGCGCCGTCCAGATGACGTCCGGCCGGGCGAAGGTGCTGGAGACGTAGACCCTGGACAGGTCCCGGATCCCCGACGAGGCACTGGAGTAGACGCCGGACAGGTAACCGCCGTCGTGCAACCGCTTGGTCCAGCCGTTGAGGAACGCCAGCACGATCCGGCGGCAGGAGGCGCTTCCGGTGTCGTACCCCTCCATGTCGTTGTAGATCGTGCTGCCCGGCACCAGCCCGAACCGCCTCGCGTCGGCGATCGCGTCCTCCGCCGCGGCCACGCCCTGCCCACCGGGGTTGGTGGCCCGGATCGGGCCGAGATCACCCTGCAGCGCGCACGGCGCCTGCCTGCCGACGTAGATCGGCGTGAACTTCCAACCCATCCTGGCGACCGTGCGTACCCAACTGGCGCTCAGGTTGCCGTCCGGGCAGGCTCGGTTGACGCCGCCGATGTAGATGCCGACGCTGCGGAACGGCGAGGCCAGCCAGGCCCGCATCGTCGTCGCGGACGGGGCCGCACAGGTGTCGAAACCCAGGCCGCGGAAGCGGGTCGTGGTCGAGCCGGCCGGCAGCGAGGGCGGGTCGCTCAGGCTGGGCGCCGCGCTCGTACCCCCCGACAGTGCCGGTCCGCCGCCCGAGCGCTTCGGACCGGCGTAGGTGGCGTCGGCGAGAATCGCCTCGACCAGCCCCGGCCGGTCGGCGTACGCCGTGGTGGCGACCAGCCCGGTGCCGGTCAGGTCGAAGTGCGCCTCCTGGTCCGCGGTGCTGCCGGCCGTGACCGACGTCGCCCGGCCCGGAACCAGTTCGCGCACCTCGGCGCCGCCTCCCGACGCGGCGAGGGCCTTCGCCGACGCGGCCGGTTGCACCAGCACCACCTCGGTGCGGCCCACCGCGCGGGCGGGACAGCGCTGGTCGGCGCCCGGCCTGCCCAGGTAGAGCGCCGGCCGGTCGAAGCGCACGCACGTCCGCGGGGCGCGGTCGAGGTCGTGCACGGCCCAGCCGGAGGGCACCGTGAGCCGGAGCCCGCGGTACTCGACCGTCCGGGTCGAACCCTTCGTCAGGGCGGCGACCCGGCCGGCGCCGGCCCGGGCGGGCTGAACATCGTCGGGTGCAGGGGTGGTGGTCGCGCCGACCGCGGCGTTCGCCACGGTGGCGGAGGTGGTCACGGCACTCGTCCCCGCGACCATGCCGGCGACGGCAAGAGCGAGACCGACCCGATTGCGGGCGGCCCTCCGACCGCCGGTCACCGGAAGGAACCGCCGTACACCGGACAGGTATGTGTGGTCAGGTCTGATCACGATCCGCCTTTCCCGTAGGAGTCCCCCCGGCGAAAACAGCTGATGGTGACAACTGGTGCAGGACCGGCGCCGGACACGAAGAGCGTCCGGAAGCGCACTCACCGCGCACAGCATCACATTCGACAAGACGGGCAGAGTGCACATGTGGTAACCACACGCATGTAGTTCCCGGATCGTCCGGGGTCGGTCAACGCCCTGGTCACCGCGTCGCCAACCGGCCGACCGACAGTTCAAAACCGGTCGATCGGGCGACGTCCGCGTGTTAACGTTCCTGGCCGTTTTCCGGGAGGACGCACCATGCCCACGCACGAAACTCTCGAGCCACCCGATACCAGCCCGGCCGATCCGGTCGGCTCCCCCGATCCGCTCACCGCCGATCCACCGACCGATCCACCGGCCGATCCGCTGACGGCCGAACAGGCCCACCTCGCCGCCTCCCGCGACGCGCTGCGCCGGATGCGCGAACGCACCGAGTCGCTGGACGCCGAGGGCGGCAACGCCGTCTCCACCGAGTACCTCAAGGCCACGCTCTACCACCGTGCCCGCTCCCTCGCCGACGACCCGGGCACGCCGCTGTTCTTCGGCCGGCTCGACTACGCACCCGGCGCCGGTCCCACCGAGGACCTGCCGGGCGGCCGCACCGCCACCCACTCCGCTCACCGCGGCGAGCGCTTCTACATCGGGCGCCGGCACGTCACCGACGCCGAGGGCGACCCGATGGTGGTCGACTGGCGCGCCGGGGTGTCCCGCCCCTTCTACCGCGCGACCAGGACCGCGCCGATGGGCGTGCGGTTGCGGCGGCGGTTCGGCTTCCACCGCGCCGACCTGACGGCGTACGAGGACGAACACCTCACCGACCGGTCCGAGGCCGACGCCGCGAGCTCGATCCTGGAGACCGAGATCGAGCGGCCCCGCGTCGGGCCGATGCGCGACATCGTGGCCACCATCCAGCCCGAGCAGGACGACATCGTCCGAGCCGATCTGGCCGGCACGGTGGCCGTCCAGGGAGCACCGGGCACCGGCAAGACGGCCGTCGGCCTGCACCGCGCGGCGTTCCTGCTCTACGCCCACCGCGACCAGCTCCGCCGCCAGGGCGTCCTCGTGGTCGGCCCGAACGACTCCTTCCTCCGCTACATCGGGGACGTGCTGCCCGCCCTCGGCGAGATCGACGCCCGGCAGGCCACGGTGCCCGAACTCGTCGGCCGGGTCCGGATCCGGGCCGAGGAGCCCGCCGACGTGGCCACGCTGAAGGGCGACGCCCGGCTGGCGGAGGTGCTGCGCCGCGCCGTCTGGAGCCACCTGCGCGCTCCGGCCGAGGGCCTGCTGGTGCCGAGGGGTGCGCGGCGGTTCCGGGTTCCGTCGTACGAGGTGAGCGAGATCCTCGGCGGTATCCGCGACCGCGGCGTCCGCTACGGCGCCGGGCGGGCGATCCTGCCGCAGCGCCTCGCGCACGCCGTCCTGCTGCGGATGGAGGCCGACGGCGACTCACCCGACGACCGGGTGCAGAACTCCGTCGCCCGCAGCCGGCAGGTGCGGGCGTACGCCGACCAGGTGTGGCCAGCGGTCGACCCGGCGCGGCTGGTCTTCCGGCTGCTGTCCGAACCCGCGTTCCTCGCCGAGCACGCCGACGGCCTGCTGGACGAGCGGGAACAGGCGCTGCTGGTCTGGGCCAGGCCGCCGCGTTCGGCCGGATCGGCCCGCTGGTCACTGGCCGACGCGGTGCTCGTCGACGAGGTGGCCGACCTGCTCGAACGCACCCCGAGCCTGGGGCACGTCGTCCTGGACGAGGCGCAGGACCTGTCGCCGATGCAGCTGCGGGCCGTGGGCCGGCGCTGCTCGACGGGTTCGGCGACCGTGCTGGGCGACCTGGCCCAGGCCACCACGCCGTGGGCGACCCGGGCCTGGGACGAGGCGCTCGCGCACCTGGGCAAGCCGGACGGCCACGTCGAGGAGCTCACCAAGGGGTTCCGCGTACCCGCCGACGTGATCGACTTCGCCGCGCGGCTGCTGCCCTACATCGCGCCGACGCTCACCGCACCCACGTCGGTCCGCCGGTCCCGGGGCGACCTGGAAGTGGTGGCCGCCGCCGATCAGGCCGCCGCTGTCGCGGCCACCGTGGACGGTGTGCGCGCCGCCCTCGACCGGCCGGGGTCGGTGGGGCTGATCGTGGCCGACGCGCAGGTCGGCGCGCTGCGCGCCGCGCTGGACCGGGACGACGTGCCGTACGCCCAGCTGGGTGAGGAAGGCGACGTCGACGCCCGGCTGGACGTCGTACCCGCGTCCCTGGCGAAGGGCCTTGAGTTCGACCACGTGGTCCTCGCCGAGCCGGCCCGGATCGTCGCCGGGGAGCACGACGAGGTGACCGGTCTGCGCCGGCTCTACGTCTGCCTGACCCGCGCGGTGACCTCCCTTCGGGTCGTCCACGCCGAACCCCTCCCCCGCCAGGTGGCGGTACCCGCGCGGCCGGGTGAGGATGGCGGCATGAGGACGGCCGGATGAGCCCCACCGTGGCCGACGAGGCGGACCTGCTGTGGCGCTGGACGGAGACGGTGACCCGCGCCGCGGATGGTCCTGCCGCCACCGAGGCGGTGACGGCGGTGGGCCGGGACCTGCTCACGCGCTATTCCGAGCCCACCCGGCGCTATCACGACGTACGGCACCTGACCGACGTACTGGACCGGATCGACCACCTGGCCGAGTTCACCCGCGAGATCGACACGGTCCGGCTCGCCGCGTGGTTCCACGACGCGATCTACGATCCGCACCGCGGTGACAACGAGGAGGCGTCCGCGCAGCTCGCCGCCGGGGCGCTGGCCCGGTGCGGTGTGGACGACCCGACCGCCGCGGAGGTGTCCCGGCTGGTCCTGCTCACCGCCGGCCACGCCCCGGACGCCGGCGACCCCGACGGCGCTGTGCTCTGCGACGCCGACCTGGCCGTGCTGTCCACCGCGCCGGAGCGCTACGCGGTCTACGTCGCCGACGTCCGCGCGGAGTACGCCCACGTGCCCGACGAGGCGTTCCGGGAGGGTCGTACGGCGATCCTGTCCGACCTCGCCGCCCGCGATCGTCTCTTCGGCACCGACTACGGCCGGGCGCACTGGGAGAAGCGCGCCCGTCACAACCTCGCCGCCGAGCTCATCCTGCTCACCCGGCCGGAGGACCTGGTGCGGGAGCCGGAGGAGAACCGGCCGGAGGACTGAGCCTCCCGGCATCGGCCCGCGTCCTCGCGGGTACAACCCGAGGCATGTCCGCCCGCGAGCGCCGGCGACGCCTCACCCTCACCACCGAGACCCTCACCACGCTGGTCCTGCTGGCCGGCCTGCTCACCGCGTTCGCCGTCCTCGCCCGGATCGGTCTGGCCGACATCCCGGGAGCGCTGACGTTCACGGGTCGGCTGACCGGCGGGCTGGCGGTGCTCGCCGCCCTCCTCGTCGGTCTGGCGGCGGTCGCGGTGACCGACTACCGGGGCCGCAACCGGGTCGCCAACTCCGGCGCGGCGATGCTGGCCGGCGTCCTCACGGTGGCGCTGACCGCGGTGATGCTGATCGCGGTCGGCGTGGCCGGCGGGGACTACCGGCCCACACCCGGGCTGTGGATGCTGGCCACCAACTTCTGGCTGTGGCTGGCGCTGCTGGGCTGGTCGGCGTGGGCGCTCGGCGTCCTGCACCGCCAGCACATCTGGGGCCAGCTCCCCTCTGCGCACGGGTTCGCGCTGGGGGTGGGGGTGACCGCCGGGCTCGCGCTCGTCAACTTCGCGTACTCCCAGATCTACCTGCCGTTCGCGCTGCCGGTGAGCGTGTCGGCCGGCGCGGAGTTCGGGACGCCGCGGCTCGCGCCGGACCGGCGGTCGGTGTTCGTCCCGCTCTCGGTCACGGTGAAGAACCGTGGCTCGGTCCCCGTGCACGTGCTCGGCACGATGTACCAGGTCAGCGGGCGGCTGGGCAGCTTCACCCCGGACGCCGGAGGTGCCGGAAGCACCGGAGGCGCCGGCCGGCTGGCCGGACTGCTCGACGGGCGCGCCCAGCTGCTTCGCGACACGACGGTTCGGGGATACGAACTCGTCGGCGCCGGTCAGCTCGACTCCCTCCGCCCGGGCGACCGGCTGGAGGCGGGTGCGGAGACGACGGAGGTACGGCTGGTCCAGGTCCCGGTGCGCGCCGCGTACGACGCGATGGTCGCCTCCAGCCAGGTCACCGTGCTGCGCGGGGACCGGGCCACGATCTACGGCAGCTATCCCGTCCGGCCGAGCTCCCGGTCGACCGGCGCGCCGGCGTGGGTGGCCGAGCCCGGTGTGGCGTACCTGAAGTACCACGCCCCGATCAGCCAGGCGAGCCACCTGCTCGGGGTCACCCGCGAGCAGAAGTACGTCACGTTGTGGTGGGTGCTGGGCTCACCGCGCGGCCGCTCGCCGTGGCCTTATCTCGCGGCCACCGTCGCCTCCGCGCACCAGGAGGACCTCGGCGGGATTCCGGCGTACGAGCAGAAGGTCTCCGCCCGCTACGGCCTGACCACGGCGACCAGCGGCACCGTCGAGGCGTCCCGGGCCGCGCTCACTCCCGCGCCCTGAGCAGGTGCCGGCGCCCTGCGCCTGTCACTGGTGCCGACCGGACTGACGACGGGAAGCTACTCCCGGGGCTTGCGGCGGCGCAGGCCGGCGGCGGTGATCCGGGCCACGAGTTCCCGGCTCGTCACCGGCCGCGCGCCCGCGGCGAGCACCTCGGCGTACCTCGACTCGGGCACGTCGTAGTGGTCGCGGTGGAAGCCGCTCTCGGGCAGCCCGCACCGGCGGGCGAAGTCGTGCAGCTCGTCGAAGGACCGGTCGCTCACCAGGTGCGACCAGACGGTGCCGCGCGCGGGCCAGGTCGGCGGGTCGAGGAGCAGCGTCACAGCTCCGTCCCGGTCCCGCTCTCCTTCACGGTCCCGGTGGAGAGCAGGTCGAGGGCGCGGGCCACCTCGTCGTCGACCAGGGTGCGCCAGGCGCGGACGTACGAGGCGTCGGCGTACGCCTTCCAGGACCGGTCCGGGCGGACCGCCGTACCGACGTGGAACGCCCGGATCCCGGACTGCGCCAGCCACGGCACGTGCTCGGCCCGCAGGCCCCCGCCGGCCATGATCCGGTCGGTGGCGAACGGGTCGGACTTGGCCCGCCGGGTCAGGTCGTCCAGGCCGGCCTCCATGCCGCGCGGCGAACCCGCGGTCAGCACGTGGGTGAGGCCCGCAAGCTGCCGGAGGTCGTGCCAGGCCCGGTCGGGTTCGAGCGCGTGGTCGACCGCCCGGTGGAACGTCCACGGCCGGTCGGGGAACTCCTCGACCAGCGCGCCGGTGGTCTCCTGGTCGATCTCCAGCGTGCCGGTGAGGAAGCCGAGCACGAAGCCGTCCGCGCCGGCCGCGACGTACGACGAGGCAAGTCCGCGCAGCCGGGTCACCTCGGCACCGGTGGCGCTGAACGTGTCGGACAGGCGGAGCATCACCCGCAGCGGGATGTTCGTACGGCGCCGGATCTCCTCCACCACCGACGGCTCCGGCGACAGGCCGTCGGCATCCATGTCGGTGACCAGCTCCACCCGGTCCGCGCCGCCGTCCTCCGCGGCGACGGCGTCGGCGACTCCGAGGGCGATGACCTCGAGCAAGGGACGCGTCATGGGACGAAGCCTGCCAGGATCGTGTCCGTGACGGACGACGACCCGCTCATCAACGCCCGAGCCCTGGTTTTTCACGACCTGCAGGCCTCCGGTCACGCCGACCCGCGAGGCGTGTCGATCCTCGAGGACGCGGTGGCCCAACGCCGATGGTGGGTCGCGCAGTGGCCCGAGGGTGCGGAGTACGTCGCCGGTCAGGTGGCCCAGGACGTCCAGGACGCGCTGATGGACTCGGTGGGGCGCTGGCCCCGGTGCAAGGCCTGCGACGACGTGGAGCCGCACGAGCTGCGGATCGAGCCGGAGCTCGGACCCGAGCCGCACTGGGTGTGCGACCGCGGCGGCATCGACGTCGGCCCCCTCGGCGAGCTCTGACGGCTCGCGCCTCCCGCTGACCCATCCCGGACGTACGCCTTGGCGACAGACGGTTGTAGACAATAATCGGAACGAGTCGAGGGCCCATCGGCGATCTCCCGTCCCCCACGTGCGAGCTTCCGCGTCCATGCAGTCCATGCGTTCCATGCGTTCCATGCACTCCATGCGATCCATGGACCGGATCCGCGTTCACGTACCGGAAAGGAACGCCATGACCACGGGCAAGACCGCCGCGTCCGCGGCGACCAGCCCCTCCGAAGTCGCCGGCCTCTACAAGTACCTCCGGGTGACCGACGTCGCCGACGCCATGGACGGCATGGGCTACTTCGACATCGGCCTGGTCTCCCGCGACGTCCGCCCGCTCTGGGGCGGGATGAAGTTCTGGGGCGAGGCGGCGACCCTGCGCTGCGTACCCGCCAACCGTCCGATGTGGAAGCTCGACACGACCGAGGACATCGTGGCCGCGCACGGCATCTGGTTCGAGGAGGTCGGCCGTCCCGCCGGCCTCGGCGACCTCCCGCCGGGCCACGTGATCGTCACCGACGGCGGCGGCGCGCGGGAGGTGGGCTTCTGGGGTTCGGCGAACGCCATGTCCGCCCACGCGAACGGCGCCGTTGGCATCGTCACCGACGGATACTGCCGGGACACCGCCGAGATCGAGCTGCAGCGGACGCCGATCTGCGCCGCGGCCCGCGGCCGGACGATCATCCCGGGCCGGATCGAGGCGGTGGAGGCCCAGGTCACCATCGGCTGCGGCGGGGTGCAGGTGCGCCCCGGCGACATCGTGGGCACCGACGACGACGGCGTGATCGTCGTGCCCACCGAGATCGCGGGCGAGGTCGCGCTGCACGCCCGTGCGGTCCTGATCGCCGACATGCACGCCCGCCGGAAGCTGTACGAGAAGCTCGGCCGGAAGCCGGACGAGACGGTGGACATCGAGGCGGTCGAGGCGTACTACGCCGGCAAGTAGTGCGGCCTGACCTCTCCGATCCCCCAGCAGGTAAGCCGGAAGCCCTTCCCCGTCACGTGGGGAGGGCTTCTCGGTTTCGTACTTTCGTACGCCCTAAAGCGCCGAAGGCACCGACTCCGCGGGCGTCACGACCTGAGCGATGTCGGACGATGCGGCCCGGCGGGGTTGCCTGCGGGCCAGCTCGCCGGCGGCTTTCCCGAGCAGTGCCAGGCTTTCCTGCGCGGGCAGCGCCGCCTCCAGCAGGCGTTTCCACAGAGTCGTGTGCAGGCGTACCTCGTCCTCACCGGTGAGGACCGTGTCGAACGCGACGTTGTCGACGGTCACCAGGGTCTTGGAGAACGGCTCCGGATACGTGTAGAGCCCGAACGCGCCCTTGGGTACGGCGGGACCCTTGATCTGCGCGTCCACGGGTAGCACCCGGATGTCGGCGTGCATGGGTTGCTCGGCAAGGTGGCGGAGCTGCTCGGCGAGCACGTCCTTCGGAACAGCGGGGCGGCGGAAGATCAGCTCGTCGACGATCACCTGGTAGGTCGGCCGGCGCCGCCGCAGCATCCGCTGCCGGTCCGCGCGCCCGCGTACGACGCCCTGCTTGGTGATGGTCGGTTCGACGAACGTCAGGTCGTCGACCTCGGCGATGCTCCGGGCGTACGCCTCGGTCTGGAGCAGGCCGGGAACCAGCGCCATGGCGTAGTCGCGGATCTGCGAAGCCCCCTGCTCCAGGTCGGCGTAGCGCGCCTGCCGGTGGCCCATCCGGCTGGTGTGCGCCTCCCACCAGCCGCGCTCGGCGGCACCACGCGCGGTGTCGACGAACAGCGTCCAGGCGTCTCCCTGGATGTTCAGGGCTTCGGCGATGTCGAGAATCTCGTCGATCTGCGGGCGCAGATGGCCGTTCTCCAACTTGGACAACTTCGCCTGGGACAGCCCGGTCGCCTTCGCGAGTTGCGCGTGGGTCATCTTCGCCCGTTGCCGATGAGCGACCAACTCCTCGGAAAGACGCAGTCGGCAGACGTACGGACTGCTGATCACTGGCACCCCTTGCACCCGAATGATTCGCCCCTGAGGCATGACCATAGCTCCCTCCAGGCGTGACGGACAGTGCCGGTCAACGTGCGCAGCGTACTTGCAGACCTGGCCGAAGCCTGCCAAGGTGTGCATCATTCGGCAAATCGTCATCATGACGCCGCGCTGACACCCGCCGGTTCAGGTCCATTCCTGGTCCTTCCTGAGGCGCGGTGACGGCAGGCGCGACGTGACGCGAGCGCACACGACGGGGAGTCGCCGCATGTTCGAAACGCGGAGCGGGCGAGGCGAAACGCTCGTCGACGGGAATGCACCGCCCGTGGCCATCACCACCGCCAGGCAGCGGGCACACGAACTCGCCGACCTCTTTGCCCGCGACGGCATCGCGGCCGAGGTCGTCCGGGACGACCAGCGGTCCGCGTGGGGCGTGCGCGTGACCGAACCCGCCGATGAGCGACTTTTCATGTGCCTGTGGCTACGCGACGGCCGGTGGACCTGGGTTCCCGGCTGCGCGTTCGACGCCGAGGCCGGCGACTACCTCGCCGTCCTGCGGTTCGCGACCGTGTGGATCACCGAGCATCGCGTCGCTCTCTGAGACACCCCCGGATTCCCGTACGCCGGTTGGGCATCCGTGCCCGCCGGCGACGGGTTGCAGGCCTCGCCCCTTCGGATCCATCCAGGGCGGGGCCGACGAAGCGTGGTCGCCGCGGAGGCGCCGTACCTCTCGATGAGGTGCGTTCGGCGGCGGCCACCTTGATGAAGAAGGCACACCCGACAAGAAAGGAAACGCCATGCAGGCAAGCACCAACCCCGGCAATGGATCGAGCAGCGTCGACGAGTCGCTGTTCGGCTCCACCGGCATCAAGCGTGACCAGGTGACCGGACAGCAGTCCGGCATCGGGCACGACGCCTGACCTCAGGCCAGGCAAGCCGATAGCGGAGGGGTCCCCGGTGGCCGCCGGGGACCCCTCCTGACCACCACTCACACACCGAATCCAGCAAGGGAAAACAGCATGAAGAGATGGCTACCAGCCACCCTAGCGATCGCCGTAGTGGCACTCGGATTCTCCACCCCGGCCGCGAACGCCCAAACCCTCGACACCGATGACGGTGTCCCGGTCGCAGTCGAGACGCCAGTGGCCGCGCACCCGCAGTTCAGCTATGACTGCGATCTCGAAGCGGACCCGCCGGAGTTCACGGTGCGCGGCACCCGGATCACCGGATACGTGAGGTCGGGGTGCGACTATCCGCTGCCTGCCGGGCAGATCACCGACGCCTACATCGAGCACCACGTCGGGAACGCGGAGTGGAAGACGCTGCCCGGCGCGCACGGCCAAAGCAAGAAGATCGCCCGGGCCGTCCTGGTCGACGCCAACTTCCCCTGCTCGGCCGACGACCCAGTGCGGCGGACCGTCCGCACGGTCGGCACGCTGCGGGCATGGAAGTTCGGCCACCTGCCGGAGTCGAAGCGCGTGGTGAGCGGCGTGGTCACCCTGACCTGCTGATCCTCTGACTGTGCGCGTTCTGCCCCCGCATCCACCAGTGCGGGGGCAGACTGCATTCGGACATGCACAGTGCGTGATTGGAGGCGTCATGGGTGATGACGAAGCTAAGGCTCGGGATGCCCTGGCCGCTGGGCGTGCCGACGAGGCAATCGCCTACGCGTTGCTGGACGTGAATTCCACGCTGCACGACCTGTGGTGGGCTACAGCGAAACGCAACATCCAGACGAACACGTGGATGCGGACCATCGCCCAGCAGGAAGGCCGCGCGGTGACCCTCATCCGCCGCACCGGCGCCCGCCCGGACATGTGGCGAGGCGAGTGGCACGCTGGGTCGACTGGAGGGATGAAGGCCTACGAGGCCGCCAACAAGGACGCCGTGCTTAGGTGGGCAGCAGACCTCCCGGCGGGGGTGCGGCTGATCCTCGAACCCGACAGCAACGAGTGGGTTCCGTGGGAGGACATGGACGTGGAGGCCTATGTCACCCGCGACCCGGAGGATCGAGAGCAGCGGGGGACGTAAACGTGGCGTGACCTCTACCCTCTTGGCGGCCGTCTTTGTAGGTAGTAGGGCGCGGCCCTACGGCGACCCGTGCCCTGAGGACCAGCCGCTCATGCCTGGCGGGAATGTCGACACCGCACCGCAGCCCAGGCCAAGCCTGTCAACTATCTATTGACTGCACACGAAAGCAGCGATGGGAGGCCACGCATGACGAACTGGAGTGCGCTGTCACGGCGTACGGCCGAAGAGAAGATGCACCGCGAACACCTGCGTGAGCATCCAGCAGTCATGGACATGCCCGACGAGGCGTCACTGCACGAGATCCCCAACTGGAAGCCGGAGCCCCGGCCTGAGCCGGGAACCGGTCACGTGTACATCATGTCGCGGGAACCGCCTTGGATACACAGGCTGTCGGCACTGGAACGCCGCGCCCTGCCTGATGAGCTGAAGAAGCGAACCTGGCATGCGGTCTGGTACTCCAACGACGGCGTTCCCGGCTCCGTGGAGTGTCCGGTGACGCATCGCCGTGGCGTGGAGGAGTGGGCGGCTCGCCAACCTGCCGAGACGGTGGTGGAGCCCAGGCGCGGGAGTCTGGTGAATGTGCCCGCGAAACTACCGCCGGCGGTGAACCGCGCGCCCGACCCGGGCTGCGGCATCCTGCGCATCTGGCTGGACGGGCAACGACCGGAGTGGCGTGCGGCCTGGTTCGACATCTACGCCGGGCTCGCGGAGTTCTCCCACGACGACCTGCGCGAGGTGATCACGTGGGCAGACGCCCAGCCCGCCGCCGAGAAGGTCATCCAGGGCGACGTGTTGCCACACGACGAGATCGACCTCGCGGACTTCAGGGCCGATCCCGACCTGTACCTCCAGGGCTACTGAGCTCAGGGCGGGTCAGGGGGTGCCGTCGAGGGAGTCGATGGTCGCGATGGACGGGCCGCGGCGCGTGCGCAGATCACGGGAGACGGCCTCGGCGTCCCGGAGCGCCCGGATGGCGTTGGCGCCGGCCAGTTTGGCGAGGTCCTGCTCGGACCAGCCGCGCTCCAGCAGCGCCGCGAACAGCCGCGGGTAGCCCGACACGTCACCGAGCCCCACCGGGAACGTGTCGGTCCCGTCGTAGTCGCCGCCCAGGCCGATGTGGTCGACGCCGGCGACCTCGCGTACGTGCTCGACATGCGCCATCACGTCGGCCAGCGTGGCATCCGGCTTGGGGTGCTCGTTGCGCCATTCCCGGGTGAACTCGAAGAACGCGCCGAGGTCGGTCGGGCTGACGCCCTGTGCCCGTGCTGCCTCCGCAGCCTCCGTCCGCCACAGTGCGCACGTCGGCGAGACGAACTCCGGTACGAACGTCACCATGCACACGCCGCCGTTCGCCGGCAGCAGGGCGAGCACGTCGTCGGGAACGTTCCGCGCCACGTCGCACACCGCGCGGGCCGAGGAGTGGGAGAAGATCACCGGTGCCTCGCTGCCTGCCAGGGCCGCCCGCATGGTGTCCGCGGAGACGTGGGACAGGTCGACGAGCATGCCCAGCCGGTTCATCTCCGCGACGACCTCCAGCCCGAACCGGGACAGCCCACCGACAGCCGGCTCGTCGGTCGCCGAGTCCGCCCACGGCACGTTGTCGTTGTGGGTGAGCGTCATGTACCGCACACCGAGCGCGTGCATCGCGCGGAGCGTGGCCAGCGAAGAGTCGATGGAGTGGCCGCCCTCCATGCCCATCAGGGATGCGATCCGGCCGGATGTGAAGACCTGCTCCACCTCGTCGGCGGTGGTCGCCAGCCCGAACGTGCCGGCGTACCGGCCCACCATCGCGTGCACGGCGTCGATCTGCTCCAGCGTCGCCGAGACCGCGTGGTCGCCCTGCAACCGGCTCGGCACGTAGACCGACCAGAACTGCGCGCCGACCTGACCCTGACGCAGCCGCGGGATGTCGGTCTGCAGCCGTGGCTGGTCGACGGCGATGTCCACCTTGTCGAAGTCGTACGCGCTGGCGTGCCGCATCGCGATCGGCAGGTCGTTGTGCCCGTCGACCAGCGGATGGGCGGCGAGCAGGGCGCGCGCTCGATCGAGGTGGTCTGCGGATGTCGTGGTGGCCATGCCCTGATCCTGCCGTGCAGGGGCGCGAGGACGCACGAAGGGGCGGCCGTGCGGGACAAGGAGGACACACGAAGAGGCGGCCCCGGAAGGTTCCGGGACCGCCTCTGTCGGGTGCTACGGGAGTTGCCGGGCTTCGAGCGAACTCAGAAGTCCATGCCTCCGCCGTCGGGCATGCCGCCGCCCGCCGGGGCCTTCTCCTTCTCCGGCTTGTCCGCCACGACCGCTTCGGTGGTGAGGAACAGGCCGGCGATGGACGCGGCGTTCTGCAGCGCCGAACGCACGACCTTGGCCGGGTCGGGCACGCCCGCCGCGAGCAGGTCGACGTACTCGCCGGTCGCGGCGTTGAGGCCGTGGCCGTCGGGGAGTCCGCGGACCTTCTCCGCGACGACGCCACCCTCGAGGCCGGCGTTGATCGCGATCTGCTTCAGCGGAGCCTCGAGCGCCACCTTGACGATGTTGGCGCCGGTGGCCTCGTCACCTTCGAGGTCGAGCTTGTCGAAGGCCTTCTTGCCGGCCTGGACGAGCGCCACGCCGCCGCCGGCGACGATGCCCTCCTCGACCGAGGCCTTCGCCGCGCGAACGGCGTCCTCGATGCGGTGCTTGCGCTCCTTCAGCTCCACCTCGGTGGCGGCGCCGACCTTGATCACCGCGACGCCGCCGGCCAGCTTGGCCAGCCGCTCCTGCAGCTTCTCGCGGTCGTAGTCGGAGTCGCTGCGCTCGATCTCGGCGCGGATCTGGCTGACCCGGCCGGCGATCTGCTCGGGGTCGCCGGCACCCTCGACGATCGTCGTCTCGTCCTTGGTGACGGTGACCTTGCGGGCGCGGCCGAGCAGGTCGAGACCAGCGGTCTCCAGCTTCAGGCCGACCTCCTCGGAGATGACCTGGCCACCGGTGAGGATGGCGATGTCGCCGAGCATGGCCTTGCGGCGGTCACCGAAGCCGGGAGCCTTGACGGCGACCGACTTGAACGTGCCGCGGACCTTGTTGACGACGAGCGTGGCCAGGGCCTCGCCCTCGACGTCCTCGGCGATGATCGCCAGGGTCTTGCCGGACTGCATGACCTTCTCCAGCAGCGGGAGCATGTCCTTCACCGCGGAGATCTTGCCGTTGTAGACGAGAACGTAGGGGTCGTCGAGGACGGCCTCCATGCGCTCGGCGTCGGTCCAGAAGTACGGCGAGATGTAGCCCTTGTCGAAGCGCATACCCTCGGTGAGCTCGAGCTCGAGCCCGAAGGTGTTGCTCTCCTCGACGGTGATGACGCCTTCCTTGCCGACCTTGTCCATCGCCTCGGCGATGATCTCGCCGACGCTCGCGTCGCCACCGGCGGAGACGGCCGCCACAGAGGCGATCTGCTCCTTGGTCTCGACGTCCTTGGCGGCCTGGGCGAGCTGCTCGGTCACCCGGTCGACGGCGGCCTCGATGCCTCGCTTGAGGCCCATCGGGTTGGCCCCGGCGGCGACGTTGCGCAGACCCTCGCGGACCAGTGCCTGGGCGAGCACGGTCGCGGTCGTGGTGCCGTCACCGGCCACGTCGTCGGTCTTCTTGGCAACTTCCTTGACGAGCTCGGCCCCGATCTTCTCCCACGGGTCCTCGAGCTCGATCTCCTTAGCGATGGAGACGCCGTCGTTGGTGATCGTCGGCGCGCCCCACTTCTTCTCCAGGACGACGTTGCGGCCCTTGGGGCCGAGGGTCACCTTGACGGCGTCGGCGAGGGTGTTCATACCCCGCTCGAGACCACGGCGCGCGTCCTCGTTGAACGAGATGATCTTGGGCATCTAGCTGGATCCTCCCCCAGGTGGGTGGATGGTCGTGGGTTCGGGTCGACGCCCGCGACGGACGCTTCCCGGCCAGGCCGGGAACCTCGTCGAACCAAACCGAGGTGGATTGTCACTCGCGACCTTCGAGTGCTAACACGTGTTTAGCACTCGGCCTGGGAGAGTGCAAGCCGAGAGGCGAGTACGCCGGACAAGCCGAACGCCGGCCCGCGCGGCATGCGGGCGAGTACGCCGGACACGCCGAACCCGGCCGCCGCGGACGTGCCGAGGGCCCGGACGGATCATCCGCCCGGGCCCCGCGACGTCGCTTTCGTGGTCCGGCTCAGACCGGTCGCACCTCGTGCGCCTCGAGCCCCTTCGGACCCCGGACGACCTCGAACTCGACGGCCTGGCCGTCGGCAAGAGACTTGTAGCCGTCCATCAGGATCTTCGTGTAGTGGACGAAGACGTCGTTACCGTCCTCCACCGCGATGAAGCCGTAGCCTTTTTCCGAGTTGAACCACTTCACGGTTCCCTGCGTCATGCCCTCTCCTCAGACCCGTTCGGGTGTCAGACCCGCCCGGCGCGGGTCCGGGTCGTACTCACCACACCCGTCCCGCGAGGGGAGGTGTTGCGATCGATCGGCGCGTGTTCCCACCGTTGGCGGTCGAGCCGTTACGCACGATCATGGCGACCACGGCCGACCATAACCAAAAACATCTCCGGTGTGGAGATGTCTGAACGATCTCCTTTGGGCCAGGTTCGGCCCCGCCATCCGGTTCCGGAGAACTCATTGTGAACAGTCCGTCACGGCCGTCACGGCACGTGACAGTCGTCCCGCTATACGGGACAAAACCTCAGCTGGCCAGGGGAGATGCTCCGACGGGTTCGGCCCAGTCGTAGTGGAGTTCCTCGCCGCCAGAGCGCCACCGGCGGGGTGCCGTCGTGCTCAGCCAGTCCAACGGCTCGACCCCGCCGGGCTCCCCACCGTCGAGGGCCAGCCGGACGGCCGCGCGCAGGTCGGCGTCCACCTTCGGCGTACGGGCAGCCGGGTCGACCGAGACGAACAACGCCGTACCCGACCGGGCCACCAGGTCGAGGAACTGACGGTTCTTCTCCCACGGCGTCACCGGCGTGCACGGCACGCAGTCGGCGTCGGCGGCGAAGAAGGAACCATGCTGGGCGAGCCGGTACGCGAGCGTGTTGACGCCCATCCGGCGGGTGCGCTCCCAGTCCCGGCCGGAGGTGTCGTCACCGATCCGCTGCACCTGCACCAGACCGGCGGCCAGGTGCCCGACCGTGTTGCAGCCGATCACCACCGCGTCCCCCGCATTCGCGCGGACCGTTTCGTACAGCCGGAGGAGGACCTCGGCGTTCGTCCGCCCGCGGTCGGCGAAGTGCCATCCCGGGTCGGTCAGCTCCGCCCCCATCGCCGGGCCGAACCGGCCGAAGGCGTCGAACGTCGAGAAGTCGTGCTTGACCAACTCGAAGCCCCAGCCGACGAGCCGGGCCACGTCCTCACCGATGGCCTGCAGGTTGCCGGGCAGGGTGAGGTCGAGCGGCTGCTCGCGGGCCGGGCGCGGACCGGGCCGCAGTCGCGCCGGGTCGGTCACGGTGGACAGCGCGGCCGGGCGCATCCAGATCCCCGGCCGGGCACCGCGGGCCGCGATGTCCGCGGCGAAGGCCGGCATGTCGTCGAAGAGGCCGGGCACTCCGGCCGTCCACGGGCCACCCGGGCAGGCGCCGCCCGGACTCCACCCCGCGTCCACCACACAGAACGGCCGCACCGGATGGCCGTCGGCGTACGACACGATCGTCTCGGCGTCGCGCAGGATCTGCGCGGGGCCGAAGTCGCGGCCGTAGGCGTAGTACCAGTTGTTGGCGCCGACGACCGGCTCCGCGAGCGGCAACGGGTCGGCGCACATCGCCGCTGTCAACCCGCGCTGGACAGCGTACGGCGAGGCGTTCACGTCACCGGCCACCTCGACCACCGTGGCCGCGGACAGCACCCGCTCCCCCAGCGACACCGGGCCGCCGCCGTTGCGGACGTCGAGCCACAGCGAGCAGCCGTCCTCGTCGACGGTCCAGGCACAGAAGGCGTTCGGGCGTACGCGGACACCCATGCCCGTTGTCGTCGTGGACACCGGATCATGCGCGAGCCACGACCACGGCAGCAGCCGTTCGGGCTGGTGGTGGCGCCAGGACAGGTCGCCGTAGGAACGTTCCCAGGTGTCACCGAGGACCAGTGCCGACGAGGCCACAGGGCGCCGCCAGCGCAGCACCACCCAGGACAGGCCGGCGTTCGGACAGGCCACCGTGACGTCGAGACCGTACGGCCCCGGCGCCAGCCCGACCTCCACCTCCGCGGTGGTGAACCTGCCGGACCGGCCCGCGTCAGGACGCGCCTGACGCGGGCCGTCGGCGCGTTCGTGCACGACGAACACCGCGTCCGGGACCGCAGGGGTGGCGGTGGTGACGCCCTCCGTTGCCGGCGAAGAGGTCAGCGGGCACCGCCGGCGACGGCGGGAATCACCGAGACCTGCGTACCCTCCGGAGTCGGCGTGTCCAGGCCGCCGGCGAACCGCACGTCCTCCTCGCCGACGTAGACGTTGACGAACCTGCGCAGCTTGCCGCTGTCGTCGAGAAGGCGCGCGCGGATGCCCGGGTAGTTCGCGTCCAGCGACGCGAGCACCTCGGCCAGCGTGCCGCCGTCGGCCTTCACCTCCGACGAGCCGTCGGTGTAGGTGCGCAGGATGGTGGGGATCCGAACCTTCACGCTCATGCGAGCCCAGCCTCCGTGAATGCTTCGTACGTCGGACGGATGGTGGCCTTCGGGCCGACCCTGCCGGCGATGGCGTCCAGGGTCTTCAGCCCGTCGCCGGAGTTGATGATCACGGTCTCCGCGGCCGGGTCGAGCTTGCCCGAGCGGACCAGCTTCGCCAGCGTGGCCACGGTCACCCCGCCGGCGGTCTCGCCGAAGATGCCCTCGGTGCGGGCCAGCCGGGCGATGCCGTCCACCACTTCCTCGTCGGAGACGTCCTCGACCGACCCGCCGGTACGCCGCACCACGTCGAGCACGTACGGCCCGTCCGCGGGGTTGCCGATCGCCAGCGACTTCGCCAGCGTGTCGGGCTTCACCGGGGCGACCACGTCGTTGCCGGCGTGGAACGCCGCCGACACCGGGGAGCAGCCGGTGGCCTGGGCGCCGTAGATGCGGTACGGGGCGTCCTCCACCAGTCCCAGCTCGACCAGCTCGCGGATGCCCTTGTCGATCTTCACCAGCTGGGCGCCCGACGCGATCGGGACGACGATCTGTTCGGGCAGCCGCCAGCCGAGCTGCTCGGCGATCTCGTACCCCAGCGTCTTGGAGCCCTCGGCGTAGTAGGGCCGGACGTTGACGTTGACGAACGCCCAGGTCTCCTCCTCGCCGGCGATCTCGCTGGCCAGGCGGTTGACGTCGTCGTAGTTGCCCTCGACGGCGACGAGCGTGCCGCCGTACACGGCGGTGGTGAGGATCTTCTGCTGCTCGAGGTTGTGCGGAACCATCACCACGCTGCGGATGCCGGCACGGGCGGCGGCCGCGGCCACGGCGTTGGCGAGGTTGCCCGTGGACGGGCAGGCCAGCACCTGGAATCCCAGCTCACGGGCCGCGGTCAGCGCGACGGCGACGACCCGGTCCTTGAACGAGTGGGTGGGGTTGCCGGAGTCGTCCTTGACCCACAGCCGGGCCAGGTCGAGGTCGGCGGCGAGCCGGTCGGCGCGGACCAGCCGGGTGAGCCCGGGCTCGGTGTTGGGGAACGACGCGACGTCGGCCGGCACCGGCAGAAGCTCGCGGTAACGCCAGATGTTGTGCGGTCCCGCGGCGATCTGCTCGCGGGTGACCTGTGGGAAGTCGTAGCCGACCTCGAGCGGTCCGAAGCACTCGAAGCACGCGTAGTGGGCGCCGAGCGGGCTGGTGGCTCCGCACTCCCGACATCGCAGTTCGGTGGCGTTCCCGAAGGCGCCGGGGCGGATCGTGTGGGTGCCGGGCGTGGTGCTGTCGGCGTAGGTCGTCGTCATGCGAGGCCTCTCCTCCTCATCTTTCCCGCGTACGCCCGCCCGGGAGGTCGTCCCGAACGCGGAGTCGTGGGCCGGAGTTGGCACCGTGGCCGCCGTGGGCCTGCAAGAACGCGAGACACACTCGTCGGCGGTCGGCCGGTTGCCGGGGCTTCGTCGGGCCGGTCCCTCTGCCCCTCTGGATGAGTTCCTTGTGCAGTTGTGGTGGTTCGGTCGTGCGTGCCCCTCCCGGGGCAGGCGGCGACACCGGTCGCGTCACCGCCTGCGGGCGAGCCTAACGGGTAGGTCCGGGCGAACGTCGGCTGGGTTCAGAATGCGAGACGAGGTGTCCGAATGGAGGACAACCCGGACTCATCGGACCGGCGCCGCCGCTGCCGCGACCGGCGTGGCCCGCCACGGCGGCGCCACCTCGGCCGGGCTCGGCGAGCCGTCGCACAGGGCGGCGGCGGCCGCCTGGGCCGGCAGCGGGTTCAGTTCACCCGCGTCGGTGAGCAGCCAGGTGTTGGCGCCTACGGCGGCCTGCCGGGAGCCGTCCGGCGTACTGAAGACTCCACTGCTGTAGCCGAACACCGCGCCGTCGTGGCCCCAGGCGACGCCGCCGGGCACGCAGGGCACCCGCACCGGGAACCCCAGGCCGTAGCCGAACTCACCGGTGTCCGTCATCTGCGCGAGCTGCGCCCTCGGCAGCAGCCGGCCGGTGAACAACGCGTGCAGGAACGTCGTCTCGTCGCGGGTGGTGGACACCACCGCGCCGGCCGTACGCACCCAGCTCATGCCGTACACCGTGAGGTCGACCGGCGGCTCACCCTCCCCTGCGGGCAGGTAGCCGTTCAGGTGCCTGCCCCGGACGAAGGGACTGGCCACCGGGAAGTAGGTGTCGTGCAGGCCGAGCGGACGGAAGATCCGCCGGGCCAGCTCCACCTGCGCCGGGTGGTGGGTGACGGCCTCGATCAGCATGCCGGCGATGACGTAGTTGGTGTTGGAGTACTCCCAGTGCGTGCCGGGCGCCTGGCGCGGCTCGGGGTTGGTGAGGGCGAGCCGGACCAGTTCCCGCGGGGTGAAGTACTCGAAGCGCACGGACTCCACGGTGCGCGGCGGCGTGAAGACCATCGTGTCGGTGTGCAGACCGCTGGTCTGCTGGAGCACGTGCCGCACCGTCATCCGCGGATCCAGGCCGAGGCCGGGCAGGTGACGCACCACCTTGTCGTCCAGGCTCAGGCGGCCCTCGGCCACCAGTTGCAGGACGACCACCGAGGTCATCGTCTTGGTGTTGCTGCCGATGCGGTAGCGGTCGTCGGGACGGGCGGCCCGGCCGGTGCGCAGGTTCGCGACGCCGCGGGCCACCCGGGTGAGGCGGTCGCCGTCGCGGCGGGCGACCACCACGCCGGGCACACCCGCGTCCCGCAGGTGGTCGGCGAGCTGCCGCAGCCGGTCCGCGGTTCCGGACGAGGTGGTTGAGGCGGTCTTGGTGGACGAGGTGGACGAGGTGGACGAGCTGGTCGAGGTGGTCGCGGCTTCGGCTGGCGCCGCCTGCGCGGGCGGCGGAGGAGCGGCCAGGAAGCCGAGCGTGGCCGTTCCGAGGACGAGTACGACGAGCCGTCTGGCCCAGAATCCGGGCAGCATGATGTGTCCCCTCGTGAGTGGGTGAGTACGTGAGTACGTGCGTACGGAGGTGGGGTGCGGGCCGGCCGCGCGGGTGCCGCCCGCCGGCGGGGCGTTCGGTGAGCCCGGCAGGTCACCCGCGCCGGTTGAGGACGAGCAGGCAGCCGACGTACGTCACACCGATCAGCCCGGCGATGTAGACCCAGGGTGTTCCCGGGCCGCCCCGGGCGAAGTCGACGATGGCGGCGACCACGACGACCGCGGCGACGAGGTTCAGCGTGATCAGCGCGGACCGCCGGTGGAGCTCGACGTTGCGTTCCTCGTGGAGGTCGTCGCCGAGCAGCGCCACCGTGTCGCTGAACCGCGAGCCCACCACCAGCACGACGGCCAGGCCGACCATGATCAGCACCGCGATCGCACCGGCGAGGTACTCCTCCTGGACGAAGCCCACGACGCCCATCACGACGCCGCCGAGAACACAGACCGCCACCATCGGCATCGAGACGCGACGGCCCGCGCGAGCGCGGCCGCCCGGCCGGTCGACCGAGTGCTCCGAACCGCTCTCAGGTGTCGACATGGAAGACCTCCTCCACGGGCCGCCCGAAGTAACGGGCGAGCTGGATGGCCAGCGCGAGCGAGGGGCTATACCGCCCGGTCTCGATCGCGTTGACCGTCTGCCGGGAGACGCCGAGCACCCCGCCGAGTTCGGCCTGGGACAGCCCGTTCCCGACTCGGAGCTCCCGTACGTCGTTTCGCACGGTGTCAAGGGTGCTTTACATGCACGGCGGTGTCAAGCGTGCTTTACATCGATGCCTGGTACGAGCCGCAGGTAGGCCGGCGCGGCGTCGGGCACCAGTACCCGCAGGGCGAGGTCGCGGACCGAGGCCTTCGGCACGAGGAACGCGGTCACGACGTTCTGCGTCTTCCCGGCGGGAATCGGGTGCCGCAGGAACCGGCCGGTGTGCCGGAAGCAGCCGATCGCCGCGTCCTCGACCTGCCGCCGGATGTCGGTGAACAGCACGCCCGCGGGATACCAGGCGTGACCCCCGCGGTCGGCGACGGAGAGCCGGCACCCCTGGATCCGGCCGCCCGCGGCGCTGTCTCGCGGGGTGACCGTCAGCGCGACGTACACGGCCGTCCAACCGGTCCGCACCCGCAGGGCATGCCGCGGCGCGCTCGGGACGAACGTCACCAGCCGCCAGGCGGCACCCGCGTACTCCCCGGTCCGGCCGAAGGCGACCGTCTGCCCCTGCCGCATCACCGGCGTACCGGGATGGCCGGCCGCGACGGCGTCCGTCACCGCCGCGAGCGGCAGCAGGAGGGCGAACGCCAGCAGCCACCGCAGGCGTACGACCGGCTGTTTGCGTACGACCGAAAGGCCACGGCCCACCACACTTCTGTGCACACTTCTGGGCATGCTCTTCGGCCCACTTCGCGATGCCACGCTGCAGATGTGCCCGGGTGTGGCACCGCCGACCCGCCTTCGCACAGCTTTGTAACCAGGTTCGCCACCAGGTTCGCGACCTGTCGGTCAGCACTCCCGAGTGGCCTGAACGGCGGATCGGCCCGAGCCCAGGGCCTAGGCTCAGACGCCATGGCGAGCGAACCGAACAAGAGCGTCCTGCTCGCCTCCAACCGGGGCCCGGTCTCGTTCCGCCAGGACGACGCCGGCCGGCTCCACTGCGTCGGAGGCTCCGGCGGACTGTCCTCGGCGCTCGCGGCGATCCCCCCGCAGGAGGACGCGCTCTGGGTCGCGGCCGCACTGTCCGACGCCGACCGGCTGGCGGCCAGGTCGGCGCCGTCGGGCAGGCTGGACGCCGCGGGCTACGACACCGGGACGCTTCCGGTCCGGCTGCTCGACATCGAACCGCTCACCTTCACCCGTGCGTACAACGGCATCGCCAACTCCACGCTGTGGTTTCTGCACCACCTGCTGTTCGACACCGCCAACACGCCCGTCTTCGACCGGAGGTTCCGCCGGGAGTGGGCGTCCTACGTGGACTACAACACGGCGTTCGCGCAGGCGCTCGCCGAGGAGGCCGCACCTGGCGGGCGGGTGCTGATCCAGGACTACCACCTCACCCTGGCACCGCAACTGCTGCGCGCCCGCCGGCCCGACCTCGCCATCGGGCACTTCTCGCACACCCCGTGGGCGCCGCCGGACTACTTCCGGCTGCTGCCCGACGACGTGGCCGTCGCCCTGCTGGAGGGACTGCTCGCCGCCGACAACGCCGGGTTCCTCACCGAGCGGTGGGCGGCCGCGTTCCTGGCGTGCTGTGAGTCCGTCCTCGGCGCGCGGGTCGACCGGGCGCACAACACCGTGGAGTACGCCGGCCGGCGCACCGTCGTGGGCGTGCACCCCCTCGGCGTGGACGCCGGCGCCATGCGCGCCCGGGCCAACGCACCCGACGTGTGGGCCCGGATGGCGGGGCTGCGCGCCCAGGTCGGTGACCGGCTCCTGCTGGTACGGGTCGACCGGGCCGAGCTGAGCAAGAACATCGTCCGGGGGTTGCTGGCGTACCGCGAACTGCTGCGCCGCCGGCCGGAATGGCAGGGCCGGGTCGTGCACGCGGCGCTGGCCTACCCGAGCCGGCACGACATTCCGGAGTACCGCGAGTACTCCGCCTCGGTGCAGCGGATCGCCAAGGAGATCGTGGACGAGTTCGGCAGCCCGGACTGGGACCCGCTGCTGCTGAGCGTCGACGACGACTACGCGCGCTCGCTCGCGGCGTACCGGATGGGCCACGTCGCGGTCGTGAACCCGATCCGGGACGGCATGAACCTCGTCGCCAAGGAGATCCCGATCGTCTCCGACAACGGCTGCGCGCTGGTGCTGTCGCGGGAGGCCGGCGCCGCCGTCGAACTCGGCGACGCGGCGTTCCTGATCAACCCGTTCGACATCGAGGAGACCGCCGAAGCCATGCACGCCGCGCTGTCGCTGAGCGGTGCGGAACGCCGCGCGCGGTCGGCTGCGCTGGCGGAGGCGGCGGGCAGGTGCCCGCCGCGCGGCTGGCTGGCCGAGCAGCTCGACGCCCTGAGGGCCTGAGGCCTGAGGTCTGAGGCCGTACGCCGGAACGACCCGAAATCCGCTGGTTCGGAATCCGGCGATTGTCCGGCATGCCCGCTGGAGAGCATTCACTACCGAATGCGCGATTTCCGACAGCCGCTGCGCAAGCCGGGGTTGACGGGCGTTCCCGACGCCCGGAATCCCGGCCGCCGCGTACCTGGAAAGGCGACCGACGTGAGCAGCTCTCTCAACCGTCGCGGCGCGGTGCGCGCCGCCGGGTGGCCGGCGGGCATCCTCGTCCTGACCACCGGCATCGGCCTGGCCGCCGCGTTCGCCCTCACCATCTGGGTGACACCGACCTACGAGGCGCGGTCGTCGATGACGGTGGCGGCGTACTCGCCGGCACCGGCGAACACCGGCCGGCCCGCACCTGCCGACGGCACCGGCATCCCGGCCGCCGGCGGGTACGACCCGGTCCTGTCGCAGGGCGCGGTGGCCACCGTCGCCCGGCTGGCCGAGTCGGCACGAGTCGCCCACCTCACCGCCGCCCAGACGGGGATCCCCGCCGGCGCGGTGTCGGGTCACCTGCACGCGAGCTACCAGCCCGGGGTCCAGGTCGTCACCCTCACCGGCGACGCGAGGACCTCCCGGCGGGCCGCGGCGATCGTGAACACCGCGGCGACCGTGCTCCGCGCACAGGTCGCTTCCGCGGGAACGTTCGGGAGCGGGACGACCTTGACGGTGAGTCCCTGGGACCGCGCGGCGACCTCCACCACCGCGACACCCACCAACCTGCCCCGGAACCTGTTGCTGGGCGGGGTCGCCGGACTCCTCGCCGGCCTGGTGATCGTGGTCGTACGCCGGCGCACCGACAGCACTTTGCGGTCCACCGACCAGATCGAGCGCGAACTCCAGGTCGGCATCCTGGGCACCCTTCCGCGGGTACCGGACCGGCATCAGCGCAAGGGTGCGCTCGGCGCGTGGCGCCGCCTGCGGGTCGCCCGGCCGGTACGGTCCGCGGTCGCCGCGCTGGCTCCGCTCACCGACATCCCGGACCGTCGGCTGCTGGTCACCAGCGCCTACCAGGACGACGGCAAGGCATTCGTCAGCGCGTTGATCTCGCTCGCGCTCGCCGAGCAGTACTACCGCGTGACCCTGGTGGAGACGGACCTGCACCGTCCCGGCGTCGGTCCGCACTTCCCGGGCGGCGGGGAGTACACCGTCCAGCAGCTGATGTCGAAGCCGGAGCAGCTGAAGTCCGCGCAGGGTCCGCTGCGGGTGGTGTCCGCCGACGAGTGCGATCCCGAGCTCAGCCGCGCCCTGCTGCGCAGCGTCGCCTTCCGGGACTTCCTGACCTCGACTCGCGAGCACAGCGACGTGCTCGTCCTCGACGGCCCGCCCGTACTGGTCGGCGCCGGGCTGTCCGCACTGGCCGCGGAGTGTGACGCCGCGGTGGTCGTCGTACGTGCCTGCTCCACCGGCGTGGCCGAGGCACGGCGGGCGATTCAGGTTCTGGACCGGCTGCAGCTGCCGATCGCGGGCATCATCGTCGTCGACGCCCGCGACGAGGGCGGCCGGACGCGGTATCGGTCCGGCTCCGCACCGACGTACGCACCGGCGCCCGCACCACTCCCGGACGCCTCGCCCGCACTGTCGCCCGCACTGTCGCCACCCGCAGGCACCGCTGTGGACACCGACGAGGAGAGGTACGCCAGCACCGGCGACGAGGCCGACCGGTTGACCCGCAGCGGCGGGGCACCGGACCAACCGGCGCAACAGGACACCGAACCCGCAACCTCGCGTTGACACACCCCGGCAACCGGAGTCAGGCGTCCAAGGTGTCGGCGAGGGCGTCGAGGAACGCCGCCACTCCCGGCGGGCCGTCGAGCACCAGGTCGGCCCGGTCGGCGAGGGCGGTGACCTCGGTCGATCCCGAGCAGACCTTCAGTCCGGCGATGCCCTGCGTGCGCAGCTCCTCGACCGTGTCGTAGGCCGGCAGGTCGCCGAGGTCGTCGCCGGTGTAGGCGAGGGCGCGCGGGCCCACATCCTCGGCCAGCCTGCGCAGCGCCGCGCCCTTGTCCATGCCGCCGGGCTTGAGCTCCAGCACCATCCGGCCGGGCTGGGCCTCCAGGTCGTGGGCGCGGGCCAGCTCGGTGAGCCGGTCGGTGAGGAGCTCGGTCGCGGCGGCCGGGTCGGCGGTCTGGCGTACGTGCACCGCGACCGCCCGGCCCTTGTCCTCCACGCGGGTGCCGTCGGGCGCACCCCAGCGGCGCAGCAGGTCCGGCAGCGCGCGGCGGACCTCCTCGACGCCGGGGGCCACCGGCGGTGCGGTGACCTCACCGGTGCGGGCGTCCCAGCGTTCCTCGCCGTAGTGGCCGACCACGAGCAGGCCGGCCAGCTCGGAGACGCCGGCGAACTCACCCAGCCGGACCACGAGCTCGGCAGGCCGTCCGGTGACGATCGCGAGCGCACGGAAGCTGGGGGCCAGCCGCCGGAACGCGGGCAGCACTCCGGGGTGGGCGAAGGCGCGTTCGGGGTCGTCGACGATCGGTGACAGCACTCCGTCGAAGTCGAAGGCGAGCATCGACTGCCCGGGATCTTCGACGATCGCGCGTAACGCGGCCTCGCCCTCGGGCGTGGTGGGCGTCGGCAGTGTGTCCGGGGAGGTCACCCGTCGGTGCCGAGGCGGCGCGCGGCGCGAGCCCGCTGGCGGCTGGAACGTAGCCGGCGGAGCCGCTTGACGAGCAACGGGTCGAACGCGAGCGCGTCCGGACGGTCGATCAGAGCGTTGAGCACCTGGTAGTAGCGGGTGGCGGACATCCCGAACTGGTCGCGGATGGCCTGCTCCTTGGCGCCGGCGTACTTCCACCACTGGCGCTCGAAGGAGATGATCTGCTGGTCGCGCTCGCCCAGTCCGGAGGTGCGCGAGTCGACCTCGGCCGACTCGGCGGATGAGTCGATGGTCGGGTCGTCGGAAACGCCGGCAGTGATCTTCGGGGCCGGCTCCATTGCAGCGTCCATACCCAGGCATCCCTCCTCGGCGATCAACGACGACTGACATCGTACGGCCGAAGCACATCGATGTCATTCAGCGCCGCCGCGCGATCGTGGCGTGTTCTTCGTGGGATCTGTCGTACCGCACACCACCGACAAGTCCCCCGAACGGGACCAACCGCGGCCACCTCCCCGCCCCCGGCCACCCCGGCCACCCCGTCCAGCCCTGTCCAGCCCTGTCCAGCCCTGTCCAGCCCGGTCGCCAGCGAGATCGCGACCGGCAGGGCACCATTGCCGGGTGCCCGCCGCCGCTCCGTCATCCGGCTCCGCCGCAGCCTCGTCCGACCCTGCCCCCATCCGGGACCCGTCGCCCTCGACCGCCGACGCGGCCGACCTGGACGCCGCCGGCCTCCGCGACCGGTACGCCGCCGGCGCGACCTCCGCGACTGAGCACGTCGCCGCGCTGCTGCGCCGGATCGAGGAGATCGACCGGTCCGGTCCCACGGTGCGGTCGGTGCTGGCCGTCGACCCGCACGCGGCCGACCGTGCGGCCGAACGCGACGCCGAGCGCGCCCGCGGCCAGGTCCGGGGCCCGCTGCACGGCGTTCCGGTGCTGGTCAAGGACAACATCGATACCGCGTACGCCGGCGACACGGGTGACACCGCGGGCAGGGACGGCGGCCTGCCGACCACCGCCGGGTCGCTGGCGCTCGCGGGCGTACCGACCCCTGCGGACGCTCCCCTGGTCACCGCCCTGCGCGCGGCCGGGGCGGTCGTCCTCGGCAAGGCCAACCTGTCGGAGTGGGCCAACTTCCGGTCCGGCTCCTCGACGTCGGGCTGGAGTGCCGTCGGCGGCCTGTGCGTCAACCCGCACGCCCTGGACCGCTCGGCCGGCGGGTCGTCGTCGGGTTCGGCGGCGGCGGTGGCGGCCGGGCTCGCGCCGCTCGCGGTCGGCACCGAGACCGACGGTTCCATCGTGTGCCCGGCGGCGCTGTGCGGGGTGGTGGGCATCAAGCCGACGGTCGGGCTGGTCTCGCGGACCGGTGTCGTGCCGATCTCGCACAGCCAGGACACTCCCGGGCCGATCGCCACCACGGTCGCCGACGCCGCGCTGCTGCTCGGGGTGCTGGCGGGCGCCGATCCCGACGACGCCGCCACCATGCGGTCCGGCCGGGTGGCGTACTCCGACTACACGCGCTTCTGCCGGCCGGACGGGCTGGCCGGCGCCCGGATCGGCCTGCCCCGCGCCGGCCTGTGGGGATACAGCGCGGCGGCGGACGCGCTGGCCGAGGAGGCGGTCCGGCTGCTGGCCGCCCGGGGCGCCACCGTCGTCGACCACGCCGACCTGCCCAGCATCGACGAGATCCGCGAGAGCGACGCGGAGCTCACGGTGCTGAGTACGGAGTTCAGGGCCGACCTGGAGAGCTACCTCGCCGCCCGCCGGCCGGAAGGCCCGCGCACGCTCGCGGAGCTGGTGGCGTTCAACGACGACCACGCCGACCGCGAGCTGACGTACTTCGGTCAGGATCGCTTCGAGAGCGCCCTGGCCACCCGCGGAATCTGCGACCCGGTCTACGTCGAGGCGCTGCGCACCTGCCGCCGGCTCGGGCGTACGCACGGCATCGACGCCGCGCTCGGCGCCGGCCGGCTGGACGCGCTGGTGATGCCGACCTATCCCCCGGCGTGGAAGATCGACCTGGTCAACGGCGACCAGCTTCCCGGCGCGTGCTCGACCCCGGCGGCGATCGCTGGCTACCCGGTGGTCACGGTGCCGTGCGGCGCCGTGGACGGACTGCCCGTCGGACTGGCGTTCGTGGGTACGGCATGGAGCGAGCCGACGCTGATCCGGCTGGCGTACGCGTTCGAGCAGGCGCAGAACGCGCTCGGCCCGCGGGCGCGACCGGCGTACCGGCCGGCCGGGATCGGCTGACCGCGCCAGCGGGACTCAGCAGGCGCACAGGCAGAACGGGTGCCCCACCGGGTCGAGGAACACCCGGAACGTCGTGCCCGGCTGGTACTCCGTCTTGCGCGCGCCCAGGGCGAGCACCCGCTTCTCGGCCGCGTCCAGGTCGGGGACCTCGACGTCGACGTGGGCCTGCTGCGGGCGGTCTCCGCCGGGCCAGGTCGGCGGCGCCCAGTCCTGCGCCTGCTGGAAGCTGAGCCGCCGGCCGCCGTCGAGGTGCAGGTCCACCCAGTCGGCCTCGTCGTCGTCGATCGCCAGCTTGCCGCCGAGCACCGCGGCGTAGAACTCGCCGAGCGCCCTGGGGTCGGGGCAGTCGAACGCGACCGTGCCGAGCGCGCCGACGGGGCCGGAGCCGGGGTTCGCCGGTCCGGCGTTCGTGGAACCGGTGGAGCCGGTGGTGCCGGTCATGAGGGCCTCCTGTGGGACGGGGATTCACCTGTCGGTGGTGGCGTACGCCCAGGTCGCGCCCGGCCAGCACGTCACCTGCAATCGGATTATGGCGGTCACCATCGAGGGGCGCAACCGGTATCAGCGTTTTACCGGTGTCGCGAACGACCGGCGTCCCCGCCGTGAACACCAGTGGTCCACCAGGCACGACCCGGCCGGTACCGGACGGCCGCCGGTACCCGCGCCAGCCGTCGACACGTACCTCCCACGCCCGACCAGTAGCGTCGGAGTCCTGCCACGCCTCGCCCCCGCGCCCAGAGCCGGCCGGGGACGACCGCGAGGCAGCCGGAGGCAGCCGACAGGAAAGGGAGCCATGCAAGCCCGACTTCGCTGGGGCATCGTCGCCACCGGGAACATCGCCGGCGTCTTCGCCCGCGAACTGGCCCTGCTGCCCGGCCACGAGGTGGTGGCGGTCGGCTCCCGCAACCTCGACCGCGCGAAGGCGTTCGCGCAGGAGTGGGACATCCGCCGGGCGTACGGCTCCTACACCGAGGTGGCCGAGGACCCGGAGGTGGACGTCGTCTACGTCGCCACCCCGCACTCCGACCACCTGGGCACCACCCGGCACGCGCTGGAGAGCGGCAAGGCCGTCCTGTGCGAGAAGGCCCTGACCGTCAACGCGGCCGAGGCGCGTGAGCTCGTCGACCTGGCCCGCGGGCACGGGCAGTTCCTGATGGAAGCCATGTGGATGCGGTGCAACCCGCTGCACCTGCGGCTTCGCGAGCTCCTCGACGCCGGCACGCTGGGCGAGCCCCGGTCGGTGCACGCCACCCTCGGGTTCCTCGCCGACTACGACCCGGACGACCGGCTGTTCGCACCCCACCTGGCCGGCGGCTCCCTGCTGGACGTCGGCATCTACCCGGTGAGCTTCGCCCACCACCTGCTCGGCGCCCCCGACACGGTGCGGGCCACCGGGACGCTCGCCCCCACCGGGGTGGACGCGAGCGCCGGCCTTCTCCTCGGGTACGCCGGCGGCGCGGTCGCCACGCTCACCGGTTCGCTGGCCGGGCCGCTCCCGAACACCGCGTACGTCAGCGGCACCGAGGGCTGGGTGGAGATCCCGGCCGACTTCCAGGCCGCCGACCGGCTGGTCGTCCACCACCCGGACAAGGAGCCCGAGGACGTCACCGTCGACCTGCTCGGCGTCGGCTACACCTACGAGGCCGAGGAGGTGGCCCGGTGCCTGCGCGCCGGGCTGCTGGAGAGTCCGCTGGTGCCCTGGGCGGACAGCATCGCGGTGATGGAGGTGCTCGACGCGGCCCGCGCCCAGGTCGGCGTCCGGTACCCCAACGACGCCAACGGCCCCGACGGCCCCGACGGCCCTGGCGGCGGCGACTCCGTGTAACTCGCTGGTTTCCGGCGGTCGGAAGCGGGTGGATCGTCCCGGATGGTACGGCCACCCACCGTCGCGCCCGTAGGGTCGAAGAGAGAAGTTCGCATCACCGATCGAGGGAGTTGCCCCGGTGCCCACTGAGTCACCCGCCGAGTCGTCCACGTCCGACCCCACCGACCAGGCGGCCACCGTCGCGACCGAATCCGCCGCCGACGCGGCGAGCGAGGCCGCGACCGGCGAAGCCGGCGACAGCGCCACCAACGGTGCCGGGGACGGCGCGCCGGCCCGGACGTCGAAGTCCAACCGGACCTCGAAGGGCGGCTCCCGCACCTCCACCCGGGCGGCGGGCTCGAAGGGCGGCTCCGGCAGGTCGGGCCGGTCGGCGTTCGTCGTGGTCGCCAACCGGCTGCCAGTGGACCGCGTGGACACCCCCGACGGCAGTACGCAGTGGCGGCGCAGCCCCGGCGGCCTTGTGACCGCGCTCGACCCGGTGATGAAGGCGAACAAGGGCGCCTGGATCGGCTGGGCCGGGTCCACCGACGAGGCACCCGAGCCGTTCGACGAGGCCGGCATGCACCTCGTGCCCGTTCCGCTGTCGGCCAAGGAGGTGGAGGAGTACTACGAGGGCTTCTCCAACGCCACCCTGTGGCCGCTCTACCACGACGTGATCGCACCGCCGGTCTACCGCCGCGAGTGGTGGGAGGCGTACGTCAAGGTCAACCGGAGGTTCGCCGAGGCGGCGGCGGAGACCGCGGACGACGGCGCCCTGGTGTGGGTGCACGACTACCAGCTCCAGCTCGTGCCCGAGATGCTCCGCGCCCTGCGCCCGGACCTGCGGATCGGCTACTTCCTGCACATCCCGCTGCCCCCGGTGGAGCTGTTCGCCCGGCTGCCGTGGCGCCAGCAGATCCTGCGCGGCCTGCTCGGCGCGGACCTGGTCGGCTTCCAGCGTCCCGGCGCCGCGTCCAACTTCCTGCGCCTCACCAGGCGGCTGCTCGGCTACCAGACCCAGCGCGACCAGACGTTCCTGCCCGACGGCCGGGTCGTGCGCGCCCGCTCGTTCCCGATCTCCATCGACGTGGCCCAGCTTGAGGAGATCGCCCGGCGCCCGGAGACGCAGCGGCGCGCGGAGGAGATCCGGGAGGAGATCGGCTCGCCGGCGAAGGTGCTCCTCGGCATCGACCGGCTCGACTACACCAAGGGCATCGGTGAACGCATCCACGCGTTCGCCGAGCTGCTCACCGACGGCGACGTGACACCGGACGAGGCGACGTTCATCCAGGTCGCGACACCCAGCCGGGAACGCGTCGAGCAGTACAAACTGCTGCGCGACGAGGTCGAGCTCGCCGTCGGCCGGGTCAACGGCACGCACGGCCGGATCGGCCGGCCCGCGGTGACCTACCTGCACTCCAACCACGACCGCGAGGAGCTGGCCGCGCTCTACCGCGCCGCCGACGTGATGGTGGTGACGCCGCTGCGCGACGGCATGAACCTCGTGGCGAAGGAGTACATCGCCTGCCGGTACGACAACACCGGTGCCCTTCTGTTGAGCGAGTTCGCCGGCGCGGCCGACGAGTTCCGGCAGGCCTTCCTCGTCAACCCCTACGACGTGGACGGGCTGAAGACCACCCTGGTCGACGCGCTCCGGTTGGATCCGCGCAACGCCACCCGCCGGATGCGCTCGATGCGCCGGCACCTGGTGGAGCACGACGTGGACCGGTGGGCCAGCTCGTTCCTGAGCGCACTGACGGGAGAGCTCCGGACATGACCGCACGGCGGCTTCTCGCGCTCGACCTGGGGTCGTCGTCGGTGCGGGCCGTCGTCTGCGACGAACGCGCCGAACCGCTGCCCGGCCTGCTGGCCCGGCGTTCGGTCACCGCGCGCCAGGACGAGGACGGTCGCGGCGAGCTGGACCCGGACGGCTACCTCGCCGACCTGGTGAGCTGCCTGGACGAGCTACACACGGCCGGTGCGCTGGACGGCGTGGAGCTGGTGGCCACCTCCTCGCAGTGGCACTCGGTGCTCGCGGTGGGCCCGGACGGTACGCCCGTGTCGGCGGTGCTCAGCTGGCTCGACACCCGCGCGCGGCCCCGGCCGGACCGGCTGCCGGCCGACCCCGAGGCGTTCCACGCCCGCACCGGCGCCTGGGTGCACCCGCTCTACTGGACCACGAAGGTGCCGTTCCTCCGCGAGCGGCTGCACGACCGGTTCGGAGGCCGGCCGCTGCGGTTCCTCGGCCTGCCCGACTACCTGCGCGGCGTACTCCTCGGCACCGACGCGACCTCGGTGTCGATGGCCTCCGGCACCGGTCTGCTGGACGTGCTGGCCATGACCTGGGACCCCGAGGCGCTGGCGCTGGCGGAGGTGACCCCGGCCGAACTGCCGGTCGTCGACGACACCCCGGCCCGGCTGACGACCGCGTGGCAGGACCGCTGGCCGGCGCTCGCCGGCGCGAGGTGGGCGCCGGCGCTCGGCGACGGCGCCGCGTCCAACCTGGGCAGCGGGTGCACCGACGCCGGCACGGTCGGCGTCACCGTCGGCACCTCGGCCGCGCTGCGCGTGGTACACGGCCCCGACGTCCCGCCGCCACCGGCCACCGTGTGGCGCTACCGCGTGGACGCCGACCGGCTGGTGAGCGGCATCGCGTTCTCCGGCGGCGGGGTGCTGCGCGCCTGGGTGGTCCGGCTGCTGCGTCTCGGCGCGGACGCCGAACCCACGCTCGCGCCCGGCACCAGCGGCCTGGTCTGCCTGCCGATGCACGCCGGCAGCCGGCCACCCGGCACGATCCCGCCGGGGTCCGGCGTCGTCGCCGGGCTGTCCCTGGAGACCTCCCCGGAGGAACTCCTCGCGGGGACGCTGGAGGGTGTCGCGCTGGAGTCGGCCCGCGCCCTGGACACCCTGGAGGGGTCGTTCGGCGCCGAGCTCGACGTCGTCCTCGGCGGTGGCGCCGTACACGCCTCGCCGTGGTGGAGCCGGGTGTTCGCGGCCACCTTCGACCGGCCCCTGCGACTCGCCGAGGACCCCGAGGTCGGCGCCCGGGGCGCGGCGGCGCTGGCGCTGGGGATCGACCTGCCGCCGCCGAAGGAGCAGCTCGTGCCCGACCCGGAGGACGTCGTACGCATGGCCGCCGCCCGGGTCCGCTACGACCGGCTGCGGAACGCGCTGGCCGGCGAGCTCGTCCGACATCGCGACGGCCCGGCTCCGGCGCCCGACCCGACCTGACCGACCCGACCCGACCCGACCGACCCGACCGACCCGACCCCCCTCGCCAGATCCCCGGGTACCGGCTTCCCGGCCGGGCTGACCTTGCGTGATCCGGCATCAACCCTACGTACCGCGCCGTGAACCGGCATGATGCTCCGCAATGGAAGGTGCACCCGGCGTGACCAGACCGCTCGAACGGGAGCTGATCGACGCCGTCCTCGAACTCAGCGCGAACGCGATCGTCCTGGTCGACGAGCGCGGCCGGATCGCGCTCTGGAACGCCGCCGCCGAATCCGTCCTCGGCTGGCCGGCGGAGGAGGCGCTGGGCCAGGAGGTGCTGACCGCGATGGTCGCGCCGACCTCCCACTCCACCGCCCGGGACCTGCTGGCCAAGCTCGCGGTGAACGGCACCTGGGAGGGCGCCGTACCCCTGCGGCATCGCGACGGGCACGCGGTGGTCTGCGCGGTCCGGGCACGCGCCCTGGCCGGTGACGGCGGGAACAGCGGCGCCGGCAACGGGAACAGCGGCGGCGGCAACGACAGTGCGCACGGCGCGGTCGGAGAGGTGCTCGCGGTCTTCGCCGAGCTCGGCCGGTCCGGTCCGGACGGACCGAACGGACCGGACGGCCCAGACCCGGCGGGTACGGTCCGCGGCGACGACCGGGCCGCGTTGCTGCGCGCCGAACGAGCCGCCCTGCTCCGCGCCGAGCGGACCGCGCGGGCCGAGCTCGAACACGTCCGCGACCGGCTCGCCTACGTCGTGCATGCCAGCAGCCGGCTCGCATCCTCCCTCGACGTGGGCATGACGATGGAGACGGTCGGCGACCTGGTCGTCCCGCGCTTCGGGACGCTGTGCATCATCGACCTGTGGGACGGCCGCCGCCTCGATCGCGTCTACGTCCGCGCGTCCGAGCCCGCCCGGCAGGCGCTGGTCGAGCGGATCCGCGGGCTCGGCGGGTCCCAGCGCGACGGCCACCCGGCGATGCGCGCGGTGTTCACCGGGCGCCCGGCGGTGCTCTCCACCGCCGACCCGGACGCCCTGGCCCAGATGTACGCCGACCCGGGAGCGCACGCGGTGGTGCAGGAGGCGACCCGGGGATCCGGTTTCGTCGCGGTGCCACTGGTCACCCGGGGCCGGGTGATCGGCGTCCTCACCCTGCTCGGCCCGGGTCACGCCTACGGCCGCGACCTCGCGCCCGGTGAGGACCTCGCCGTGCTCGAACAGGTCGCCACCCGGGCGGCGCAGAGCATCGAGAACGCCCGGCTGTTCGACGCCGAACGCCGGCTGGCCCGCAACCTCGCCGACAGCGAACGCCGGCAGCGGCGTACCGCCCTCACCCTGCAGCGCAGTCTGCTGCCGGCATGGATCAACCCGCCCCGGGAACTCGAGGTGGCCACCCGCTACTTCCCGGGTGCGGAGGAGGCCGAGGTCGGCGGCGACTGGTACGACGTCATTCCGCTCGGGCCCGCCCGTACCGCGCTGGTCATCGGCGACGTGATGGGCCGCGGGCTGCGGGCGGCGACGTTCATGGGGCAGGTACGCACGGCGGTGCGCGCCTACGCCCGCCAGGACCTGCGGCCCAAGGAGATCCTCGCCCTGCTCGACGGCGTGGTCGCCGACCTGGGCGACACCGAGATCGTCACCTGCGCGTACGCCGTGTTCGACGCCGCGCGCGGGACGCTGACGTACGCCTCGGCCGGGCACCTCCCGCTGCTCACCGTCGACGGGAACGGCAAGGCGCGCCGGCTGGACCACGAGGCCGGGCTGCCTCTGGGCGTGGGCGCCTCGTCGGCGGCGCCGGCGCGGACCGCGCCCGAGCACGTCGTCGCGCTGCCCGTGGAGACGACGGTCGCGTTCTACACCGACGGGCTGGTGGAGAACCGCCGGCGCGACGTCGACGCCGGCATCGACGCGCTGGTGGACGCGCTGGCCAGAGCCTCGGGCAGCCTGGAGGGCCTGTGCGACCAGGTGATCGACGCGTTGCGGCCGCCGGGCGGGTACGACGACGACGTGGCCCTGCTGCTGGCCCGGTCGCTGCCCCGCGGCTGACCAGGGTCTGTCCTGCGGACCCCGGCGGTCAGCGGGCGACGTTCTCGGTGGCGTCCATGGTGGCGAGTTCGGACCGGCGCGGGAGTCCCTCCCAGTCACCGGCGACCGAGACCGCGAAGGCTCCGCACACGTTGCCCCGGCGCAGCCGCTGCGCGGGGTCCAGCCCGTCCAGTGTCGCGGACAGGTAGCCCGCGACGAACGCGTCGCCGGCGCCCACCGGGTCGATCAGGCTGACCGCGAGCGCGGGCTCGGTGAAGCTCTCCCCGTCCACCACGGCGTACGCACCGGCCGCACCGCGCTTGAGCACCACCTGCGCCGGCCCGAGCGCGGCCAGTTCCTTGGCCACCTCCTCGACCGAGCCGGCGGGCACCACCATGGCCGCCTCCTCGTCACCGGCGAAGACCAGGTCGGCGGCGGCGACGAGCTCGCGGAAGGCGGCACCGGCCTCGGTCACCGACCACAGGGCGGCGCGGTAGTTGAAGTCGAACGACACGGGTACGCCGACCGCGCGGGCCGCGTCGACCGCGGTGTGCACGGCGGCACGGGCAGACTCCGACAGCGCGGGGGTGATCCCGGAGACGTGCAGGACCCGGGCCGCGGCCACCAGGTCGGTGTCGACGTCGGCAGGAGCCAGCCGGGACCCCGCCAGCCCGCGGCGGTAGTAGCTCACGCGTACCCGGTCGGCGGTGCGGTGCTCGCGCAGCATCAGCCCGGTGGGCACCTCGGTGTCGGTCCGCACGTGGGAGACGTCCACACCCTCGCCACGCAGGGCGTCCTTGACGAGGTGGCCGAGTGGGTCGGCGCCGAGCCGGCCGATCCAGGTCGCGCTGTGCCCCAGCCGGCTCAGGCCGATGGCGACGTTGGTCTCCGCGCCGCCGAAGGAGATCCGGGCCGGAGCACCGACCGCGAACGAACCGGTGGTGGTGGCGGCGACCAGTGCCATCGTCTCGCCGAGCGTCACCACATCGACCGGACCGCCCGCCGGACCGGTCATGCGCGGCCCGCCGCGCTCGCGTCGAGGGTGCCGCCCACGCCGGCCACCAGGGTGCGTGCCCGCCGCGCGAGGGCGTCAAGGTCGCCGCCCGGCTCGCAGGCGTCGGCCACCAGCGGACTGCCCACGCCCACCGCGACCGCGCCGGCCCGCAGGTAGGCGCCCGCGTTGTCGACGTCCACGCCGCCGGTGGGCACGAGGGGGATGTCGGGCAGCGGACCGCGGATCGCCTTGAGGTACGCCGGTCCGCCGAGTGCCGACGCCGGGAACACCTTCACCATCGCCGCACCCGCCCGCCACGCGGTGAGGATCTCGGTGGGAGTGGCCGCGCCCGGCAGGACGGGTACGCCGAGCCGGTTGGCCTCCTCGATGACGTCGAGGCAGACCGTCGGTGAGATGAGGTACGTCGCACCCGCGTCGACCGCCTCGCGGGCCTGTTCGGGGGTGAGGACCGTGCCGGCGCCGAGCGCGACGTCGGCGGGCTTGCGCGCGGCGTAGGAACGGATGGCGTCGGCGACGTCGGGTGCGGTGAACGTGAACTCAACCGCCCGGATGCCCGCGTCCACCAGAACGTCGGTGACCTCGGTGTAGCGCGCGGCCGACGCCGACCGCAGGATCGCCACCGCCGGGCAGATCTCCATCGCCTGCTGCAAGCTCACGCGGGTGCCTCCTCGAGGGTTCGCCGTACGCGCCGTCCGGCTTCCGCAGTCTAAGGGCCACCGGCCGGGCGGTCACCGGGCCGCGGGCGGACGCGAGGATCCTGCCCGGGACCGGCCGCGCCCCCATCTCCCCGGGTCCGGCAGCACCCACGGCCCCCTCTCCCTGCTGTCAACTTCTCCTTGACAGCGAGCCGGGACCGGGCGACTGCCCCGGCATCACATCCCACTGCCCGCCGGCATGCGTCGTTCGTTCGGCATGCGTTCGCCATTCGTACGTCTGGCCGGATCCGGCCACGCGCCGGCTACCCGAAACGCCAAGCAGCGTTCACACTCCGGCGAAAGGCCACCGAGCCGACCGGCTTGACCACTCGGCGTACTGGCGGTTCACTGAACGCGCAGCGTTTCGTCCAGATCTCGCACATTTGTCGGAAAGGACGACGCATGACCGTGTCCCGTTCGACCGGTGGGGAGTCCGAGCCCACGTCTGCGCTGTCCACCAAGCACCTTCCCGGTGCACAGGTGCGCGAGTTGCCCGCACCGCCCACGCAGACCTGGCGGGTCATCGGTCCCGGGCTCGTCGGTGCCGGGGTGGGCCTGGCCTCGGGTGAGTTCATCCTGTGGCCCTACATCTCCTCCCAGATCGGGCTGGTCTTCCTGTGGGGAGCCGTGCTCGGTGTCATCACCCAGTGGTTCCTCAACATGGAGATCGAGCGCTACACCCTCGCCACCGGGGAGACGGCGCTGACGGGCTTCAGCCGGATGTGGAAACACTGGGGCCTGGTCTTCGCGGTGCTGACCTACTTCGCCAACCTCTGGCCGGGATGGGCGACGAGTTCGGCCACGATGGTGACGTACATCGTGGGCGGCAACGTCACCGCGATCGCGATCGGCATCCTGGTCGTGTGCGGCCTGGTGCTCACCCTCGCGCCGGTGGTCTACACCGCGCTCGAACGCGTCATCGTGGTGAAGCTGGTGGCGATCACGATCCTGATCGCCGGCGCCATCATCTTCGCGTTCACCGCGGACACCTGGCGCGGGCTCGGCTCGGCGGTGACCCACTTCGGCCGGTTCCCCGACCTCGACTTCGCGCTGATGCTCGGCGCGATCGCCTACGCCGGCGCCGGCGGCGGGCAGAACCTCTGCCAGAGCAACTGGATCCGGGACAAGCGGTTCGGGATGGGCGCCTACGCACCGCAGTTGGTGAGCACTGTCACCGGCAAGGACTCCGGCGCCCCGTCGGCGTACACGTTCGAGCCGAACGAGGCCAACCTCACCCGCTGGCGGGGCTGGTGGAAGTTCGCCAACATCGAGCAGGCGGCGACGTTCGTCCTCATCACCTGCTTCACCATCGGCTTCATGTCGATGCTGGCGTTCTCGACGGTGTTCGGCCGTACGGGACTCAGCCAGGACATCGGTTTCCTGCAGGTCGAGGGCGCGGCGCTGCAGGACCGGATCGGCCCGTGGTTCGGCTACTTCTTCTGGGTCATCGGCGCCTACTCGTTGTTCGCGGCGGCGATGGGCATCATCGACTACACCAGCCGGCTCGCGGCCGACCTGCTGGCCACGGTCTACCTCCGCCGCCGCGGCATCTCCGAGAGCCGCGTCTACTTCTGGCTGGTGTGGGGGCTGGTCGCGTTCGGCTGTGCCGTCCTGCTGGCGGGCCTGAACCAACCCCTTGTGCTGCTGGTCATCTCCTCCTGTGTGAGCGGGGTGATGATGGCCATCTACGGCGTCCTGCTCATCGTGATGAACAAAAGATCGCTACCGGTTGCCATCTCGATCCGAAGGTTTCGTACGATCATCATTGCTCTGGCTGTCGCGTTCTACGGCACGCTCGGCCTGATCACGATCGTCCAGCAGGCGCAGAAGCTGTTCGACTGACGCACCGACGCACCGCATTGACGTACTGACGTACCGACGGCAGCACCGACGTACGACGTACGTGACTCACAGCCCGAACGACGCCCGGACCCCGCGGCGTTCGGCGCACGCACAAGCCGACGCGACAACTGAAGGAACGACAGACCCGTCAGACGGTCCGGCTCGTTGGTCAAAGGGGGACCCGGTGAGCCCGCATACTCGCGACAGCCTGTCCACACATCTGCTCGACGAGATACTCGCCGGGCGGATCGCATCCGGCACGAAGTTGCCACCCGAACGCGAACTCGCCCGGAGGTTCGGCCTGTCCCGCCCGATCGTGCGGGAGGTGTTGCGCGGACTCGCCGAACGCGGGTTCGTGGAGATCCTGCCGTCCCGGGGCACCTACGTCCGTGAGGCGCAGGCCAGCGACGGCGCACGGTCGCTGGACACGTCCTACCGGCGGCGCAACACCACCGTGCGCGAGCTCACCGAGGCCCGCTCGATGCTGGAGACCCAGGCCGCCGCACTGGCCGCCACCAACGCGACCGAGGTCGAGGTGGAGGCGATGCGCCGGTGCCTGGACGACCTGAAGATCACGACGTACGTCCTGGAACAGGCCCGGCTCGACCTCGCCTTCCACGCGCTGGTCATGCACGCCGGCCACAACACCGTGCTGGAGTCGATGTACGCGTCGATCACCACGCTGACGTTCGAGCTGATGCTGCGCAGCCTGTCCGACCGGCAGGTGCGCCAGGCCGGTACGCCCCGCCACGATCCGATCTGGGAGGCGATCCGCGACCACGACGCGGCCGCGGCCGCCGAGGCGATGCGGGTGCACCTGGAGGCGGCGGAGGAGCTGTACGGCACCGACCTCGACCGCGGCGTCGACCAGGTGGCCCAGCGGGAGCTGCAGCGGATGCTCGGCCCGGCCGCCTCGCTGGAGGGCCTGCTGGAGGAGGTCGCGCGGCGGCAGGCGGCGTTCATCCGCGCACCGTCAACCTCGTCACCGTTGTCAACACCGTCGGCGCCGTTGACAACGTAAGCACTGCACCGTTGACAACCTGAGCAACCTGAGCACCGTCGGCCCGCCCGGAGTGACGCGGGCCGGGCCGACGGTGCCGCGCCGGATCAGCTGAAGTACGTTCCGCCGTTGAGGTCGATGACCGCGCCGGTGCAGAACGCGCCGAGGTCGGAGACGAGGTAGAGCACCGCGCCGGCCACGTCGTCGGGGAAGCCCGCACGGCGCAGCGGCGTGGCGTCGATCGTCGCCTGCTGCTGGTCCGGCGGGGTGAACGCCTCGTGGAACGGCGTGTCCAGGATCAGGCCCGGTGCCACCGCGTTGACGGTGATGCCACGTGGCCCGACCTCCTTGGCCAGCCCACGGGTGAGGCCGTGCATGCCGGCCTTGGCGGCACCGTAGGCGGCCGCGCCCGGGCCACCGCCGTTGCGGCCGGCGAGGGAGGAGATGTTGACGATCCGGCCGCCGTCGGGCAGGTGCCGCAGCGCCGCGCGGCTGCAGGCGAACGCGCTGAACAGGTTGACGTCGATCACCTGGTGCCAGTGCTCGTCGGACATGCCGGCGACCGGCTGCCGGCCGATCATCCCGCCGGCGTTGTTCACCAGGATGTCCAGGCTTCCGCCGAACTCCCCGGCCGTGGCGTCTACCACCGCGTCGACCTGCCTGCTGTCGGACGCGTCGAGTTCGTACGCCGCGGACCGGCGGCCCAGTGCGGCGATCTCCTTCGCCACCGCCGCGCCGTCGTGGCTGCGGTAGGTCACCGCCACGTCGGCGCCGGCGTCCGCCAGCGCGAGCGCGACACCGCGCCCGATGCCGGTGGCGCCGCCGGTGACGAGTGCCGATCGGCCGGACAGGTCGATGCTCATGTGCGTTCTCCTCTTCGGGGTTGAGGGTTCATGGCAATCTGCTGGGGGACGAGCTGCGCTGGTGAATCAGGCGAGCACGGCCACGGAGTCGGCCGCGACGGCGTACCGCGGGGGTTCGCCGCGCAGGAACGCGACGACGTCCTCCACCATCGCCTGGCCCTGCCGGACGTGGGAGTCGACGGTGTGGCCGGCGGTGTGCGGGGACAGAATCGCGTTCGGCACCTGCCGCCACGGACTGTCCGGCGCCAGCGGTTCGGTGGGGAACACGTCCAGCGCGGCCCGGATCCGGCCCGACCGAAGCTCCGCCGCCAGGGCGTCCGCGTCGACCAGGCCACCCCGTGCCGCGTTGACGAGCAGCGCGCCGTCGGCCAGCAGCGCGAGTTCCCCGGCGCCGAGCAGGCCTTCGGTCCGCGGCAGCAGCGGCGCGTGCAGCGTCACCACCTCGCTGTCCCGCAGCAGGTCGTCCAGCTCCACCAGGGTCACGCCGAGGTCGTCCGCCTCCGCCGTTGTCAGCAACGGGTCGGCGACGAGCACCCGCGCGCCGAACGCCCGCAGCAGGCCGATCACCGCCCGGCCGGTGCGGCTGGCACCCACCACTCCGACGGTCCGGGCACCGAGCAGCCGGCCGGGGTGGCGCTCCCGGAGCTCGCCCCATCCCTGCCTGGTGCGCAGGCCGGCGTCGAGGGCGGGCAGGTCACGCAACACCGACAGGATCTGCGCGATGACGAGCTCGGCCACCGAGTCCGCGATCAGCCCGGCCGACTGGCACACCGTCAGCCGGCCGCCCACCGCGTCCTGCGGGACCAGCGCCCGGATGCTGCCCGCGGTGTGCGCCACCAGCCGCAGGTCGGGGGCGTTCGCCAGCGCCTGCTCGGTGATCGGTGGCGTACCCCACCCGGTCAGGCAGGCGACCGCACCGTCCAGCAGCTCTCGCAGGTCCCACTCACCGGGTGGCCCCTGCGCCCACCGCACCCGCGCCGCGGCGGTGAGCAGGCCTTCGGCCGCCGGGGTCAGCACCATCGCGCGGGTCCTGTCGGTCAGCAGGACCGCCACCACCGCACGTGCGTCGGTCGACATTCGCACCACCTCCCTCACGGCGCGCCCGGGCGTCCCGGGGCACGACCTAAGGCCGGCTGGGGTAGAGCAACAACTCCGGTACGTACGCCCTGCCGGGCAACGCCATCACGGCGAGACACATCCGGGCGACGTCGTCCGGCGCCAGCGCGGCGGCGAGCTGTTCGGGGGTCGGCGCCACCGGCCGGCGTTCGACCATCGGGGTGTCGGTGAACCCCGGGAAGAGAACGCTGACCCGGATGCCGTTCGCCCGCTCCTCCTCCATCGTGGCGTGCGCGAGCGCGGCCACACCTGCCTTGCTGGCCTGGTATCCGACGCCGGACGCGTCCGGGCGCTTGGCCGCCGAGGACGAGATGTGCACGAGTAGGCCGTCGCCCTGCGCGCGGAACGTCGGCAGCACCGCCTGGGTGAGGACGTACGCCGCGTCCAGGTTGGTCGACAGCAGCTCGCGCCATCCGGCCGGGTCCAGCCGGGCCAGGGACCGCTCGCGCACGTTGGTGCCCACGCTGTTGACGAGTACGTCGAGACCGCCGTACTCCCGCACCGCCACGTCGACGGCGCGGCCGGCGGCATCGGCATCGGTGGCGTCACCGGCGACGACCAGCGCCGCTCCACCGGCGACGCCGATCTCCTCGGCCAGCTTGGTGAGCGCGTCGGCCCGCCGGGCGAACAGCACCAGCCGAGCACCTGCCCGGGCGGCGGCGAGCGCGGTGGCGCGGCCCATCCCGCTGCTCGCGCCGGCCACCAGGACCCGTCTGCCGGACAGGTCCTCGCCGCTCACCTGCTCGCCGCCCACGCCGTCGCCGGTCGCGTCCCCGCCGCTCACCCGGTCGGAGGTCACGCCGGCACGTCGTCCTTTGTCAAGGTGCCGTTGACACGACGTGGGATGCCCAGCACGTTGCGGTCGTGCAGCGCCTCCGGGAGGAGTTCCTCCGGCATCGTCTGGTAGCTCACCGGCCGCAGGAACCTGCGGATCGCGGTGGTGCCCACCGACGTGTGCAGGGACGCCGTGGTGGCGGGCCAGGATCCGCCGTGCTGCATGGCGTACGTCACCGAGACACCGGTCGGCCAGCCACCCCACAGGATCCGGCCGGCCCGGTCGCGCAGCAGGTCCATCAGCCAGCCGAGCTCACCGGTGTCGGACTCCTCGCCGTGGATGGTCGCGGTGAGGTTGCCGCCGAAGGCCTCCGCGGCCCGGCGCAGCTCGTCCTGGCCGTCGTACTCCACCACCAGCGAGAAGGGTCCGAAGCACTCCTCGAGCAGCGTGTCGGCGTTGTCCAGCAGCACCGGGACGGTCGTCTTCGCCAGCGTCGGCCCGACCACCAGGCCGTCCACTCCGGATGCCTGGACGAGCGTCGTCACGCCCGGCGTGCCGACCAGCTTCGGCAGCCCCTCGTCGTAGCCCTCGGCGATCCGCTTGTTCAGCAGCGGCGCGGGCGCCACGTCACCGGCCGCCGCGACGATCGCCTCGTCCAGTCCGTGCCCGGCGGGGACGAACAACAGGCCCGGCTTGGTGCAGAACTGACCGGCGCCGAGGGTCGCCGAGGCGACGAAGCCGGAGGCGATCTCGTCCCCGCGTGCCTTGACCGCGCCGGGGGTCACGAACACCGGGTTGAGGCTGCCCAGCTCGCCGTAGAACGGGATCGGGTCCGGACGCTGGGAGGCGATGTCGAACAGTGCCCGCCCGCCGGGAATGGAGCCGGTGAACGAGCCCGCCTTGATCCGCGGGTCCTTCAGCGCCTCGACACCGCGTTCGAAGTTGAAGATCACGGCGAACGTGCCGTCCGGCGCACCCGCCTCGGCCAGCGCGCCGCGGACGATCTCGCCGGTCCGCTGCGACAGCCGCGGGTGCCCCGAGTGGGCCTTGACGATGATCGGGTTTCCGGCCGCGAGCCCGGAGGCGGTGTCGCCACCGGCCACGCTGAAAGCGAACGGGAAGTTGCTGGCGGCGTAGACCAGCACCGGCCCGAGTGGCACCAGCATGCGGCGCAGGTCCGGACGCGGGCCCATGCCCCAGTCGGGGTCGGACTGGTCGACGATCGCCTCGAGGTAGGAGCCTTCCTCCAGCACCTCGCCGAACAGCCGCAGCTGGAACGTCGTCCGGGTCAGCTCGCCCTTCAGGCGGGCCTCGGCCAGGTGCGACTCCTCCATCGCCAGGGGCACGAGCTCGTCCGCGGCCGCGTCGAGCGCGTCGGCCACGGCCCGCAGCAGCCGGGCGCGTTCGGCCGGTCGCAGGGCGCCGAGCGGACCCGCGGCTTCGGTGGCAGCGGCGAGGATCGACTCCAGTTCCGCGGGTGTCGTGGGGCTCGGAGCGGTCGTGGGTGCGGTCATCGGGCTACCTCCCGGGCAAACGGATCGGACAGGGCGTCGACGAGCCACGACAGTGACTCCTTGCCGACCACCACCGGATTGGACAGTACGCCGACCCCGGCGACCTCGATGTCCACGCGGTCACCGCCGGCGAGGGTGAACGACATCTCCGGGATGATCCCGGTGCCGGTGGCGAGGAACGCGCCGGCCGGGTGGGCGTCACCGCGGAACAGGTAGTCGACCAGCGTCTCCAGGTCGCGGTGCATCCGCGCGGTCGACGTCTCGCCCTTCCAGGCGGTCTGGCCGTCGCGGACGACGGCGAGGGTGATGTCGAGCGAGGTGGCGTCGGGGATCTCCCACGCGGGCCGGATGCCGGTCGAGATCGCGCAGCTGCCGGCGTAGACCTTGGCCTGCGGGAGATAGAGCGGGTTCTCGCCCTCGATGGAACGTGAGCTCATGTCGTTGCAGGTGACGTACCCGACGATCTCGCCGTGCGCGTTGGCGACCACGCCGAGCTCGGGTTCGGGCACGTCCAGACCGGAGTCGGCGCGGATCGCGACGGGCTCCCCGTCGGTGACGACCCGCCAGGCCGGCGCCTTGAAGAAGAGTTCGGGTCGCTCCGCCTCGTACACCTTCTGGTAGGCGTCCTTCTGGCTGCTCTCCTCGACCCGGGCGGCCATCGAGCGCTCGTACGTCACGCCGGAGGCCCACACCTCGGTCAGCCCGTCGACCGGCGGAAGCAAAAGTACCTGCGACTCGTCCAGGGTCTTCGCGCCGGCTCCGGCGCCTTCCAGCAGGCCGCGCAGCTCCGCGAGGGGCAGCCGCAGCAGCGCGCTGACGCTGGTGACACCGGCCAGCGGACTCACCTGGCCGGCTCGTCGGATTCCTACCCGGACCGCACGGTCGCTGCGATCGGCGTATCGGACGATCTCCACGGGACCTCCTCAGCCAGTCAACTGACAGTCATCTGATGTATGGCGGTCTGCGCAAGTCTTGCAAAGAATCACCGGAACGTCTCGCCCCGGTCCGCCACTTCCGCCACGACGGCCGGAACATGCCCCAGCCGGCCGGACAACGCGCTCGCACCCTGCCGCGCCAGACCCGCCAGCTCCGTGGCGCGTTCGGGTGACCAGCGGACGGTCGGGACGGAGATGCTCATCGCGGCGACGGTGGCTCCGGTGTGGTCGGCGACCGGCGCGGCCACGCAGGCGACCGCCTCGTTGGACTCGCAGTACTCCTGTGCCAGACCGTCGGCGCGGACCGCGTCGAGGCGTTCGCGCAACTGCCGCGAGGTGGTCAGGCTGCGGCCGGTCAGCCCTGCCAGCCGGCGTCCGGGTGGGAACAGCGTGTCGAGGGCGCGCTGCTCCAGCCGGGCCAGCAGCATCAGGCCGACCGCCGTGCAGTGGGCGGGCAGCCGGCGGCCGACCGCGGACACCATCCGGACCGGGTGTGTGCTGTCCACCTTCGCGACGTACACGACCTCCCGGCCCTCCAGCACCGCCACGTGCACGGTCTCGTCGCACGCGGCCGCGACCTCCTCCGCGGCGGCCTGGCCCTCCCGGGCGAGGTCGAGGCGTTCGGCGTAGGCGGAGCCGAGGTGGAACACCCCCACGCCGAGCCGGAACCGGTGCGGCTGGCCGGGCACCGGGGCGAGGTAGCAGCGCTCGACCAGCGTGCCGACGATCTCGTGGACGGTCGTACGGGGAAGGCCGAGCCGGGCGTGGATCTCCGGGATGGACAGCTCCTCGGTCGTCCCGAACAGCTCGAGGACGTCCAGCGCGCGGAGTACCGCAGGCACCGCTCGACCCATGGCTTCCGCACCTCCGCACGCGTCCGCTGCCATCACGTCCTGTTGTTCGTCCACCCGAACGCAACTTGACGGCAGTGTGATCCCATCGCAACGATGTCCGAGTATACGGATGTCGTTCGAGATACCGGACAACCCATTCTTCAAGGGGGACCTCGTGGGCGGGACACCAGCGTCGCACCTGTTGGACATCCTCGAGCTTCCCCGGGGCGACCTGAACGACCTGCCCGCCTCGGCCAAACGGTTCCCCGACGGCATGCGTTACCGGGTGGAGATCCCGAGCACCGAGGGCCCGCGCTGCCTGGAGGCGGCGCTGGAGGAGGCCGATCGCCTGGAGGTGCCGGTACGCCGGATCTCCCAGGGCAGCGGGGTGTTCCTGCTCACCGACGCCGAGCTGGACGAGATGGCCGAGCAGGCCCGGTCCGCCGGTGTGGAGGTGAGCCTGTTCGCCCGCCCGTGCGCCGGTTGGGGCACCTCGGCCACCGCGCGATCGCAGGCCGGTGGGGGGTTCGCGGCCACCGCGCACGGTCAGGACCAGGTGTCCGCCGTACTCGAGGACGTCGTCCGAGCCGCCGAGCACGGCATCCGCAGCGTGCTGATCTCCGACCTCGGCGTCCTCGCGGCGTTCGGGAAGCTGCGGGCGGGGGGTCACCTGCCCGCCGACATGCAGGCCAAGGTCTCGGTGATGCTGCCGGTCACCAATGCCGCCACCGCGCGGGTGCTCGAGGACCTCGGCGCCGACACCCTCAACCTGGCAACGGACCTGAGCCTGGCCCAGATCGCGGCGATCCGCGCCGTGGTGGACGTGCCGCTGGATGTGTACGTCGAGGCGCCGGACAACCTCGGCGGCTACGTCCGGCACCACGAACTCCCCCGCCTGATCGAGGTGGCCGCGCCGGTGTATGTCAAGTTCGGCTTGCGCAACGCGCCGGACGTCTACCCCGCCGGTACCCACCTCGAAGCCACCACGGTCGCGCTGACCCGCGAACGCGTGCGGCGGGCTCGGCTCGGCATGGACCTGCTGGTCCGTCACGGCGCGGCCGAGGCGACCTCGGAACGCAACGCCGCCGGGCTCGCAGTCCCGGTCAAGGCCGCGAACGCCTGACCCGACCCCACCTGACCCGATCCCGCCTGACCCGATCCTGCCTGTCCCGATCCTGCCTGTCCCGACCCCGCCGGCCCGTCTTCGGCGGCACCTTCGGGCAGGGGCGTGGTCGGCACTCATGGCCGTTGCACCTTCTGGTGGACGTCCACCCACTCCGGCGGGATGTATTCGGGGTGGCCGTGGCTGCCCATCCGTACCTGCCAGCCCTTGTGGTGCACGAACGTGTGATGGGACTTACACAAGAGCACTCCGTTGTCGAGGTCGGTCGGCCCGAAGTCGTCCCAGGCCGTCATGTGGTGCGCGACACAACGTCGTTCTGGCACCTGGCATTCGGGGAAGTGGCAGTGGGACCCGTCGCGGACCGCGAGAGCTCGGCGTTGCGCTTCGGTGAAGAACCGGTCGGCCATCCCCACGTCGAGGACCTCCCCGTCGCCGCTGAGGACCACCGGGATGATGTTCGCGTCGCACGCCATCCTCCGGATCGTGGCGACCGAGACCGGCTCCCCGCGTAGGCCGGTGATGCGAGCGGACCCGCCGCCACCGCACTTGCTGCACCCGTCGTGGGGGTCGAGGGCAGCATCCGGCCCCGCCGCACCCTCGTCGAAGCCGGGTTCGGCGTCGTCGTCTTCAGCTCCGAGGTCCCAGTCCCCGGGTCCGGTATGTGGTTCCGGATCGGGCCCGGGTTCGGTTGCGGTGGCGGTGTTCGGTTGTGGGGGCTGGCCGGGTTCTCGCGGTGCGGGTATCCGCTCCGCCGCCCCGGCCGTCGGGTCTGGCTGGCCGGGTGGTGGTTTCTCTTTGTCTGATTGACCTGTCGGGGCGGTTGCTGTGGTCTCCGCGGCAGTGGGAGCTGCCGCCGTCGGGTCGCCGGTACCGGCCTGGCTGTTGGGCTGGACGGGGTCGCTTGTCACGTCCGGGTCGTCGAGGTCGGCAGCCTCGACGGTTTCGCCGGGGCCGCTCGTGTCGTCCGGGTCGCTGGGGTCGTTGTGGTCGCCGGGCTCGCTGGCCTCAGCAGGCTCGGCGGTTTCGCCGGGGGCGCCCGTGTCCTCAGGGTCGGTAACTGCTTGGCCCGGACCGGAGTCAGGCCTGATGTCGTCAGCGTTCTCGCTGCTGGGTTCACCGTCACTGGGTTCACCGTCACTGGGTTCACCGTTGCTGGGTTCGCCGTTACTACTGGGCTCACCACTCCTGGGCTCGGCGCTTTCTTCCTCGCCGTTCTCGGTGCCGTCGGCCTTCTCGCTGGGCTTGGTGTTCCTCGTACCGGTGGCGTCGTTGGTGCTGGTGCGCTTGCGGGCTTTCCGCTTGGCATTCTGGCGTTTGGCGTCGGGGGTTTGGCAGCCACACGGCATGGGGCGGACGGGGTTGAGGTCGTCGATGGTGCCGAACCCGAGGCCGTTCATGAGTTGCTGCAGGTGGATCAGGACGGTGACGCAGTCCCGCCCGCGGCCACGGTTCGGGGAGGCTTCCCACTCGGCCATGCTGGTGACGAGGTTGGCGAACGCGTCACCGCGGCGTTGGTCCAGCGGACGGTCGTCGGGTTCGGCACGCTTGTCGGCGGCGACGAGCGCTTCGATGATCTTGCGGAGTTGTTCCATCTCCAGCACCGGTAGCTTGATCACCACCGTCTCCGACCCCGGAACACCGTTGGGCCGGTAGAACAGGGACCTGCTGCGTTCGGCGGCACGTTCGGCGGCGTCGAGTTCCTTGCCGAGCCGCTCCTCCCATTCCTCGGGCGCGATGACCCGCAACAGGTGCCTGCCCAGCAGGCGTACGTCGTCAGGGTTGCGCCGCCGGGACTCCTCGATCAGGTACTCCTCGGCCTTGACCCGTTGTTCGAGGCCGACCCACTTGGGCAGGTCTTTGATGGCTCCGGCGATGACCTGCGCGTGCCGGAACGAGACTTCCCCTCGTGCCATGGCGCGGGCGGTCAGGGTGATGGTGCGGTCCAGGTCGCGGGCCAGGTTGACGGTGGCGTAGGAGTCCTTCGTGCCCATCCGCTGGGTGGTGCGCAGCCACGCCGCCGTGGTGGCCGCGCCGGTGGTTTTGCCGATGTCGCAGGCCTCTGCTTGGCGTACCCATCCGAGTTTCAGCGCGTCGAGCCGGGACTCCTCCACGGTCAGTTCGCTGATCAGGTCACCGAGGGCGCGGGCGTCGACGTAGGTGGTGGGGGTGGACAGGGCGTCGTCGAGTCCGGCGCGGAACATGCCGACCGCAGCCTTCAACCGGGCGACGGTGCCATGGCCACCGCTGCCGGGAAGGTCCTGCGTCGTCGAATGCATGTTCGAACTCTACCGGCTGCCACCGACACCTAACCCGTTGTCCACAAGGGAAAGCCGATCCGCCACCTGTGGACAAAAACCTGGTCGTCGCAGCCCGCCGGTGGCACCGCCGGCTCACGACGACGGACGCCGGCCGGCAACGACAAGCAGGGCTGATCAGTCGCGGCCCTCCGCCGACCTGAGGGTCCAGCCTGGGTGGAGCTCCTGGATGCCGTCGCGGACCTCGTCCCAGGCCTCCGCTGTCGACCGGACGCGCGGCGGCCTGCTCGTCACCACACCGTCGTCGTCCACCTCGTACCCCCAACGGAAAGCGCACAGCGGCTCGATGATCGGGGTCATCAGCGCGTCGGGAGTCGCCACCAGGAAGGAGTCCGCCCACCAGTCGACCGAGGATTCCACGATCGCCGGCGCGTCGAACAGCGTCGGCCCGTGCAGCACGAAGTCCAGGGTGAGCGTCATCTCCGGATCCTTGGCCGGTCAGCTCTTGATACCGGTCAGGGTGACGCCCTCGATGAAGTACCGCTGGAGTACGAAGAAGAGCACGATGATCGGCGCGATCACCGCCGCCGACGCGGCCATCAGGTAACCCCACTGTGCGGTGTAGACGCTCTGGAACGACGCCAGCCCCAGTGCCAGGGTGTACTTGCTCTCGTCGCTGAGATACAGCAACGGCCCGAGGAAGTCGTTCCACACGCCGATGAAGGTGAAGATCGTCACCACCACCAGCGCCGGCTTGGACAGCGGCATGATGATCATCGCGAACACCTTCCACGGTGACGCGCCGTCGATGTAGGCCGCCTCGTCCAGTTCGAACGGGATGGTCAGGAAGAACTGCCGCAGCAGGAAGACGTTGAACACCCCGCCGCCGGCGCCGGCGAACCACGCGGGCACCGTGAGCGGAAGGAACGTGTCCAGCGCGCCCAGCGAACGCCACATCACGAACGTCGGGATGAGGGTCACCGCGTACGGCAGCATCACACTGCTGAGCAGCAACGCGAACACCACGTTGCGGCCCCGCCAGCGCAGCCGGGCGAAGCTGAACGCCGCGACGGAACAGGTGAGCACCGTGCCCGTCACGGTGAACAACTCGATCACCATCGTGTTGAGGAAGTACCTCAGGAACGGCTGCGCGGTGAGTGCCCCGCTGAAGTTGGCCCACTCGAACGGGTTCGGGATCCAGTCCGGCGGTGCTACGAAGATCTGGTCGTCGTTCATCAGCGCGCTGCGGATCAGCCACACGAACGGCAGCATCGTCGGGACCGCGCCGAGCACCAGGACGACGTAGAGCGCCAGCCGGCCGGGACGCATCCGCCTCCCCCGCGTGCCGCTCACACCGGCCACCGAACTCATCGCGCACCTGCCATCTCGTAGTAGACCCACCGGCGGGCGTTCCGGAACAGGAAGAACGTGATGACCATGATCACCATGAAGAGGATCCAGGCGAGCGCGCTCGCGTACCCCATCTGGCTCTCGGTGAACGCGGTCCGCCACAGGTAGTAGATGTAGAACAGCGTGGCGTTGTTCGGACCGCCCTGGGTCATGACGTACGCCTGGTTGAACACCTGGAACGTGCCGATCACGCCGGTGACCAGGTTGTAGAAGATGGTCGGCGTCATCATCGGCAGGGTCACGTGCCGGAACCGCTGCCACACGCCGCCGCCGTCGATGGACACCGCCTCGTACAGATGCCGCGGCACACCCTGCAGCCCGGCGAGGAAGATCACCATCGCGTTGCCGAATCCCCAGGTGCTCATGATGACCAGCGACGGCACCGCGGCGCCCTCGCTGTAGATCCACTGCGACGTGGGCAGTCCGCCCTCGCGCAGCAGGGAGTTGAGCAGACCGAAGTCGGGGTTGAAGATCCAGATCCACAACACGGCACTGGCCACCGCCGGCACCAACGTGGGCAGGTAGTAGATCGTGCGCCACAGGGCGAGTCCGCGCACCTTCTGGTTGAGCAGCAGGGCGACGACGAACCCGATCACCAGCGCGAGTGGCACCGCTCCCAGGGTGTAGTACGTCGTGACGCTCAGGGACTTCCAGAACAGCTCGTCGCCGCCGAGGGTGCGGTAGTTGCCGAGCCCGACGAACGACGGGCTGCCGCCGATGGTCCAGTCGGTCAGGCTGAAGACGAACGACGCGATCATCGGCCCGATGGTGAAGATCGCGAAGCCGAGGATCGCCGGCAGCGCCATCGCGACACCCCAGCGGCGCTCCAGCCGGCCCTGCCCCGAAAGGTGGGCCGGCCCACGAGAGCGCGCCTGACCGGACCGGGACGCCGGCACGGTGGGAGCTACGGTCATGCGAACGCCTTCCTGCCGCCGGTCACGGCGTCTGGCTCGGGTACCAGCCCTGCAACAGCTTGTCGATCTTGGGTACGAGCGCTGTCAACACTTCCTTGGCAGGCTGCTTCCCGGTCTCGATCCGCTGCAGCGCGGGCGTCAGCACCTCGCTGATGTTGTCCATGTTCTTCAGGCGCTGGTTGAACGCCGTCTGGGCGTGGTTCAGCGTGTAGTCGACGACCGCGGTGCGGTACTCCGGCGGGTGCGAGTCGTTCTTGATCCAGGAGTCGATCGCCCGCGGGTCGGTGTAGTACTTCTTCTCCAGCGGCATCCACAGGCCGTTCTTGAACAGGTCGACGTACCTCGGGTCGTTGTGGAACATGAACAGCTCCACCGCCTCCTCCGGGTGCTTCGATCCGGAGAACACCACCGACGCGCCGCCCAACTGGGTGGTGGCCGGCTCGCCGTACCTCGGCAGCACACCGATGCCGTAGTCGACCTTGCTCTGGGCCATGTCCAGCAGCGTCCACTGGCCGTCCACCGCCATCGCGATCCGCTTGGTCTGCAACTGCACGTTGGTGGCCGGTGCGTTGTTGCCGAGCTGTACGGGAGTCGGCGCGACGTGGTGTTTGTACATGAGGTCCTGGAGGTTCTGGAACACCTCCACCGCCTCCGGCCGGTCCAGCAGGCACTTGGTGCCGGCCTCGTCGACGAACGCGGCGCCGTTGCTGCGGAGGAAGGACTCCCAGGTGGTGCTCGACTGCACGCTCACCGACGCGCCGAACTGCCGGATCCGCTTGGGGTCGAAGCCGGACTCGTCGGGACGCTTGCCGTTCTGGTCGCGGGTCAGCTTGTAGGCGGCCTGCACGAACTCGTCCCACGTCCAGGCCTTGCCGGCCTCGGCGGGCGGCGGCTCGACACCCGCGTCCTTCATGACCGCCCGGTTGTACCAGAGCAGCATGACCTCGTTGGCCGTCTGGGTGCCGAACGTCTCGTCCTTGCCGTACCAGAAGTAGGTGCCCGGCAGCCGGTCGGCGAGCGCGGGGTACTTCTTGAAGTACTTCGCGAGGTTGACCAGCTTGCCCTGGCCCGCCAGGCGGTAGCCCATCGAGCCACCCATGTACGCGACGTCGGGCGCGCGCTTGCTGGCCACCAGGGTGTTGACCTTCGTGTCGTACTCGTTCGGGGTGTAGACGGGCTTGACCGAGACGCCCTTGTTCTTGTCCTCGAACTGCTTGAGCATGGCGTTGATCGCCTTCTGCTCGAACGACGAACCCCAGTACATGAACTGAAGCTGCGCCTTGTCGCCGCCGCCTCCGCCGCTGTCGCCTCCGCAGCCGGCCAGCGCCGGGAGCGCCGCGGCGCCGGCCACCAGGCCGCCTGCCCGTAGCAGGTCCCGCCGGCTCCAGCGCGAGGGTCCGGGCACGATGGGTCGGTTGTTCATGAGGCTTCTCCTGAGGTGACGTGCGGGGTTCCCTGCGGGGTAGCGGACTGGGCACCGGACTGGGTGACAGGCAGCCAGACCCGCATCGCGCCGCCGTCCCGGTTGTCCCACTGGAAGTACGGCACCGCGGTCGCGGTCACCGCGTGGCTGGTCACCGACTCGGCGGCCGGCTGTGAGGAGTACGGAAAACCGTTGCGGGGCTGGGACGCCGCGGCGGCGTCCATGGTGAGCAGGACGGTGCGTCCGACGCCGGCAAGGTCGGCTTGCGGTACGACCCGGACGCGGGTGTTCGCAGCGAGCGTGAGGTCCTCCACGTCGACGCCCTCGGCCTGGTCGGCCTGCTCGAAGCAGTAGACGAGCGGGCCGCGCTCGACCGCGACACAGCCGCGCACCGCGTCGATCCGCTGGTGCGGAAAGACCAGCCGGGGCGTGAGATCCAGCGAGATCGTCACCGTGTCACCCGGCGACCAGGCCCGGCGGACGACGACGTAACCCCGCTCGTCCGGCGTCGCGTCGACCGGCTCGGCGTTCACGCCGACCCCGACGGACGGGCTCCATCCCGGCACCCGCAGCGCCAGTGACCACTCGCCCTCCGGCGCGGTGTCGACGGTGAAGGCGACCTCGCCCTCCCAGGGGTACTCGGTCCGCACCGACAGGGCCACCTCGCCCGCGGGCAGGTCCGCCCGGATCGTGCCCGGGACGTACTGGTGGACGCTCAGCCCGTCATCGTTCGTGGTGGCGACGTAGTGGCCCAGCGTGGACACCAGCCGCATGATGTTGGGCGGGCAGCAGGCGCAGCTGAACCACTCGTGCCGGCGTCCGGGGTCGTCGCCCTCGGTGTGATCGTGCCTGCGCTGCAGGGGGTTCACGTAGAAGAACCTCGTGCCGTCGGTCGACGTCGACGCCGCGAACGCGTTGTACAGCGTGCGTTCGAGCAGGTCTGCGTACCGGCCCTCCCCCGTCGCCAGCTGCAGCCGCCAGTTCCAGTGCACGCTGGCGATCGCCGCGCAGGTCTCGTTGTACGAGCGGTCCGGCGGCAGTTCGTAGCGGTCGCCGAACGCCTCGTGGGAGTGCCGCGAGCCGACCCCGCCGGTGAGCTGGGTCTTGGTCGCCACCATGTCCTCCCACCGGCGTACGGAGGAGTCGAGCAGCGACGCGTCGCCGGTCTCGAGGTAGAGGTCCACGATGCCGGCCTCGAGGTAGAGCGCACGGACGGCGTGGCCCACCTCGGTGTCGGCCTCGCGTACCGGCAGGTGGTCCTGGAAGTAGCGCTGGCCCATGCCGCTGCCGGCGATGTGGCCCTTGCCGCGCTCGTCCACCAGGTGCAGCGAGAGGTCGAGGTAGGAACGCTCGCCGGTGAGGCGGTACAGCTCCACCAGTGCGGTCTCGATCTCCGGGTGGCCGTCGATGCCGGGGTTGCCGCCACGCAGGAACACCTCGACCAGATGGTCGGCGAAGCGGCGCGCCACGGCGAGCAGCTCTGGTTCGCCGCCGACGCGGGCGGCGGCCACCGCGGCCTGGACGAGGTGCCCGGCGCAGTACATCTCGTGGCTGTGCTCGAGTTCGGCGTACTGCCGCTCGGGCTTCACGACCTGGTAGTAGGAGTTCAGGTAACCGTCGGGGCGCTGCGCCCTGGTGAGCAGTTCCGCGGCCCGGCGAAGGAAGTCGTGCAGCTCACCGGCGTCCTCGCGGCCGGCCTCCCAGGCGGCCGCCTCCAGCTGCTTGTAGAGGTCGGAGTCCATGAACCGCGGGCCGCGGAAGTCGCCGGTCACCTCACCGGCTGCCAGCCCCAGGTTGTGCAGGTTGCCGGCCTCCTCCAACTGCTTGATGCCCAGCGGGATGCTGGCCGCGCGGTTGGTGTCCTGCCAGCGGCCGAGCGGGCCGCCGTCGATGCGGACGTCGCGCAGCCGCAGCGGGCGGTGCAGTGCCCGGCTGTCCGCGGTCGGCTCGACCGGGCCGCTGGCCGCCGGTGCGCCGGACTGTGCGTCGGCTGGTCGGTTCGCCGTGGTGCTCATGGGCCTCCTTCGTGGGTACGCCCGGCCGGCGCCGCGGCTCGGACGGAGCGGTGCGCGGAACGAGGTGGTGCATGACGAGGTGGTGCGTGACGAGTGCTGCCTGGCTCGGAGATGCTGAGCTCGGGCGCGTTCGATGCGGGATGGAGAAGCGTAAGGAATAGGTTTTCCTTATGGCGCCCACAAGGTAGGGCTGATCATCGAGCACGGTCAATACCCCGTACCGGGTTCAGCCTTGTTTCCCACGTAAGGTTTCCCAGGCAGCCCGTACACTGCGCTCGTCCCGACACCGGCGGACCGAAGGAAACCACGTTGCCGCAGACCCCCTCTCCGGAGGTTCGTGCCGTCACCATCCGCGACGTGGCGAGCCTGGCCGGCGTCTCCGTCGGCACCGCGTCCAAGGCGCTGAACGGCCGCGGGAAGCTGCGGCAGGAGACGCGCGACCGGGTGGTCGACGCGGCCCGGCAGCTGGGGTTCCGGCCCAACGCGCTGGCCCGCGGCCTGCTCAGCGGGCGCACGTTCACCGTCGGCCTGGTCACCTCCGACAGCTTCGGCAGGTTCAGCATCCCGGTGATGCTGGGGGCGGAGGACGCGCTCGGGGCGGGTCAGATCTCGGTGTTCATGTGCGACACCCGCGACGACCCGATCCGCGAACGCCACCACGTCCAGACGCTGCTCGCCCGGAGGGTGGACGGGCTGCTGGTCACCGGGCGGCGCACCGAGCCGCGGCCGTCGATCGGTGCCGACCTGCCGGTGCCGGTGGTGTACGCCATGACCCAGTCCACCGACCCGGCCGACCTGTCGGTGATCCCGGACGACGAGGGCGGCGGCGCGCTCGCGGTCGGCCACCTGCTCGCCACCGGCCGCACCCGGATCGCGCACATCGCCGGGCCGAGCCGGTTTCTCGCCGCCCGCCAGCGAGCGGCCGGGGTGCACCGCGCGCTGGCCGAGGCGGGGCTGCCGCTGGTCGGCGGCGAACCGCTGTACGGCGAGTGGACCGAGGAGTGGGGCCGCCAGGGTGCCGACATCCTGCTGCGGGCCGAGCCCGACGTGGACGCGATCTTCTGCGGCAACGACCAGATCGCCCGCGGAGTGGCGGAGACGCTGCGCGAGCGGGGCCGGCGGGTGCCCGGTGACATCGCGCTGATCGGGTTCGACAACTGGGAGGCGATGGCGCTGGGCTCACGGCCGCCGCTGACGACGGTGGACATGAGCCTCGGCGAGGTCGGCCGGATCGCCGCCGAGCACCTGCTCGCCGCCATCGGCGGCCGGCCAGTCACCGGCGGGGTGCAGACGATTCCCTGCCGGCTCGTCGTCCGCGAGTCCACCGGTCCCCGCCGCGACACCTAGTGCTGTGACGTGCTGCGACCGGGAACGTTCGCCGGGGCAGCTCGATCAGTCCGATCGCGCCGCTTCCCACCTCCACGAGGTTTGCCGAGGGAGGCCGTCGAGTTCCCCGCGGCCGGTGCACCAGAGGAGTACCCGGGTGGGTTCGCCGGGCGGGGCGGCCGGGAAGAGCCGGTCGAGTACCGCTGCGCTCAGCGGTGCTGGTGGCAACCAGTTCACGGACAGCCCCTGCGTGATGTCGTGAGTGTGCAGCAGGATTTCGGCGACGCCCATCGCCGCGAATCCTCCGGGGTCGCACGGGCCCCAGTGCCACGCCCTCACGTTCGGGTCGGCTGTGGCCAGGGCGCTGCCGAGCAGTCCCCCGCAGGCGGTGACGACCTGGAGTACCTCGGCCGGCGAGGCGCTGGGGCGAACGTTCAGATCGATGGGGAGGTAGGCGTCGGCGGGCTGTGCCGCCAGCTGTCCGGCGTAGGCCAGCAGGTCGTGGCAGATGTGGGCCGCTGTGTGCCAGCAGGTCCATTCGAGCGGCCCGGCCGGCACCGTCCAGTCCCCGGCGGTTCGGGGAGCGAGCGCCCGAAGCATCTCCGCCACGGCGGCGTCGACGTCTCGATGATCCATGCAGAGCTCCCCCCATCCACGACCCCGGCGAGTCTTCCCGGTCACAGCATCGTGCGTCCAGCGTCCTTCTGCACGGATCCCTCGCCGGCCTGGAGATCCCGGCGGCGGAACAACGCGTGCAAGGTGAGGTTGACGTCGGCGAGCGCCTGCGCGCCGCCCTCCTCCCGGTCGATCACGCACAGGGCGTGTTCGACGTGCGCGCCGAGTGCGCGCAGGTCCTGCGTGGACAGGACCACCTGCCCACCGCTGGTCACGACGTCCTCGACGACGAGCACCCTGCGTCCCTCGACGTCCGCGCCCTCGGCCAGCCGGGCGGTGCCGTACTCCTTGGCCTTCTTCCGTACGAACGCGCAGGGCAGACCGGTGTGCCGGCCGAGGGCGGCGACCACGGCGATGCCGCCCATCTCCAGTCCGGCCAGCACCTCGGTGCCCGCGGGGACGAGCGGCGCCAGCGCGGCGCCGACCTCGTCCAACAGGGCCGGGTCGGCCTCGAACTGGTACTTGTCGAAGTACTCCGTGGCCTCCCGGCCCGAACGCAGGACGAACCGCCCTGTCAACCGGCACCTGTCAGCGATCTGGTGGGCAAGCTGCGCGTTGGTCACGGTCGCCATCATGACAACCTCGCGGGCGTCGTGCGACCGCGGCGGCCGATCCCGAGGGTACGGTCAGGGTCGCAACAGCACCTTGCGCAGGTCGGCGGGGCGTTCCCGCAGGGTCGACAGCGCCGCGCCCACGTCGGCCACCGCGTACCGGTGACTGATCAGCGGGCGCAGGTCGAGCAGCCCGGCGTTGAACATCCCGACGACGTGCTCCCACGCCTTCGCGGAGGCGCCGAAGACACCCTGCACCCGCAGGTGCTTGAGCACGATGTCGGTCAGGTCGCCCTCGGCCGGACCGCCCGGAATCCCTTCCAGGACGACGGTCGCGCCCCGGCGGGCGGCGTTCAGCGCGGCCTTGGCCGACGTCTGCCGGCTGCCTGCCTCGACCACCACGTCGGCGTCGCAGGTCCACCCGGCCTCGACGGCCTCGGCGTTGGAGACGCACCGGGTCGCACCCCAGGTGGTGCCGAGCTCACGGCCGCCGGGACTGTCACCGATCAGCACCAGCTCGCGCGGGCTGTACGCCGCGAGCACCTGGCAGGCGACCAGGCTGAGCGTCCCGGTGCCGACGACCGCGATCCGCGCCCCGACCGCGGGTGCGGCCGCGAGGATCCCCTCCACCACACACGCCGACGGCTCCAGCAGGGCCGCGGCCTCCAGGTCGGCGTCGGCGTTCAGCTGGTGCACCAGTCGCGCCGGCACGAGGACGAAGGAGCTGAACGCGCCCGAGTGGGTGAAGCCGGTCTCGGCGTACCCCGCCTCGCACAGGTTGGTGGCGCCCTCCCGGCAGCGCGGGCAGCGACCGCAGTTGCGGAAACCCTGCGCCACAACGGGATCGCCGGCCCGCAACCAGTCCACGCCGTCACCCAACGCGGCGACGGTGCCGGACCACTCGTGCCCGGGCACCACCGGATAGCTGACGTACGCCGCCGGCCGGGTGCCGGCGAAAAGCTCGACGTCGCTGCCGCAGATGCCGGCCGCACCGACCCGGACCAGGACCTCGCCCGGCCCGGGCGGCGTCAGCGGCCGCTCCTCGACACCGAAGTCGTCCGGCCCGCGTACGACCACGGACGGGTTGGCCTCCGGAATCGGCTCTCCCGCTGTTGTTGCTGTCGTAGAGGCCATCGCTGTCAACCCGCGGTTGCCAGGCGGACGACGTTGTACGACATCGGCGCCAGCTCGAAGCGCAGCGTCCCGTCCTCCACCACCGGGGCGTCCTGGACCCGAGGCTGAACCCGGTCGGGCTGCTCGGCGGTGTTGGTCAGGTCCCGGTCCGCACCGGACAGCGCGACGTGCTCGACGGCACGGGCGCCCTTCAGCGCGCGGACGTCGACCTCGACCAGCAGTGGTTCTGTCAGGGACCGGTTGACGGCGAACACCGCGGCGGCGCCGTTCTCCTCGTCCAGGGTGGCGGTGCAGTCCAGCTGGGGCACCGGGCCGAAGTCGGGAGTGTCCACCTGCGGTCCGGTCGGCTCCACCCGCAGCGTCGCACCAGTGCCGTACTGGAAGGCGAGCCGCATCGGGTGGAACGTCGACTGGCGGTACGCCGGGCCGCCGGGGACCGTCGTCATCGGCGCGATCACGTTGACCAGCTGGGCGAAGCAGGCCATCGTCACCCGGTCCGCGCGCCGCAGCAGGCTGTTGAGCAGCGAGCCCACCACGACCGCGTCGGCCAGGGAGTACTGGTCCTCGTGGAGCGCCGGTCCGGTCACCCACTCCCGCTCGTCACCGGGGACGTGGTACCACACGTTCCACTCGTCGTAGGACAGGTTGATCGACTTCTTGCTGCGGGTCTTCGCCTTCACGAAGTCGCAGGTGGCGATCACGGACTCGATCATCGCGTCCATGTCGACGCCGGAGGCCAGGAAGCTGGCGAAGTCGCCGTCCTTCGGGCGGTAGTAGGAGTGCAGGGAGACGTAGTCGACGACGTCGTAGGTGTGCTCGAGGACCTCGGCCTCCCACGAGCCGAACGTCGGCATCGCGCGGTTGGAGCTACCGCAGGCGACGAGCTCGAGGGAGGGGTCGACCAGTCGCATCGCCTTCGCGGTCTGGTTGGCGAGGATGCCGTAGTCGCGGGCGGTCTTGTGGGCGATCTGCCACGGGCCGTCCATCTCGTTGCCCAGGCACCAGATCTTGATGTCGTGCGGGTCCTTCGCGCCGTACTTCGCCCGCAGATCCGACCAGTAGGTGCCGCCCGGGTGGTTGCAGTACTCCACCAGCGCCGCCGCCTCCTGCACGCCACGCGTGCCGAGGTTGACCGCCATCATCGGCTCTACGCCGGCCTTGCGGCACCAGGCGGCGAACTCGTCGACGCCCACCTCGTTGGTCTCCAGCGTCTTCCAGGCCAGGTCCAGCCGGCGCGGGCGCTCGGCCCGCGGGCCGATGCCGTCCTCCCACTGGTAGCCGGACACGAAGTTGCCGCCGGGGTACCGGACGGTGCTGACGCCGAGCTCGCGGGTCAGGTCGAGCACGTCGGCGCGGAAGCCGTCTTCGTCGGCGCCGGGGTGGTCGGGTTCGTAGATGCCGCCGTAGACGCATCGGCCCAGGTGCTCGACGAACGAGCCACGCACGCGCGGGTCGACGGCTCCGATCCGGAACGCGGGGTCAAGAGTGAGGCTGGCCTTCTTCACGGGCGTCGGCTTCCTTCCGCTGAGGTCCCGGGGCTACCTGGCTCACGACGGACGGTTCGGCGGCGAGCGGCGAAACTGCTGAGAAACCGGATAGACCGATCCGTTGACGTCGTCGAAGCGTGATCGTAGCCTTTGCTTCGATATCACGCACATTGTTCGATATTTCGAACGCCAGTCTTTTCGTTGCCACACAGCTCATAGGCCACACAGTCGTAGCAACACAGTTCGTACGCCACACAGACAGCACCGACCACATCCGGACGGAGGCGCCCTGAGCATGGCGGCACTACCGAGTCGACGGGACGTCCTGCGAGCCACCGGCCTGCTGGCCGCCGCGGGCGCCGTCAGCGGCAGCCTGTCCGGCTGCGCCGAGCAACTCCAGTCGGGCTTCACCGGGACGGCGCCGAGCGCCGACGTACTGACGTACTGGAATCTCCTCGGCGGCGGCGACGGCGTACGCATGCAGGAGATGGAAGGCGTCTACCGCAAGCAGCGGCCCGGCGTGGACCTGCGCGCGGTGACGCTCACGTGGGGAAACCCCTACTACACGAAGCTTTCCCTGGCCACCCTCGGCGCTCAGCCGCCGGATGTGGCCATCTCACACCTGACCCGGGTGCCGACGCTGGTCTCCGCCGGACTGCTCCAGCCGTTCGCGCCGGAGGACCTCGCCCGGCACGGGATGTCGAAGGACAAGTTCGTCCAGCGGGCCATCGAGCGGGCCACCATCGACGGCAGGATCTACGCCATCCCGCTCGACACCCACCCGTTCGTGATGTTCTACAACACCAAGATCTGCAAGCAGGCCGGTCTGCTCGCCGACGACGGGTCGCTGAAGCCGCTCGACAGCGAGGACGCGCTGGTCGAGGCGCTGCACAAGGCGAAGGAAGTCACCAAGAGCTGGGGCGGCGCGGTGGCGTCGGTGGCCGACGTGGCCACCCCGTGGCGGTTCTTCTTCAGCCTGTACGGACAACTCGGCGGCAAGCTGCTGATGGGCACCTCGCCGGAGGAGATCCTCGAACCCGACAAGGCGATTCGCGCCGCCAAGCTGATGCGCCGGCTCACCGTCGAGGAGAAGGTGATGCCGCCCAACATCGACTACGGCGGGGCGATCGCGCAGTTCGCCAACGGGCGCTCGGGGTTCTTCTTCCAGGGCGAGTGGGAGATCTCCACCTTCAAGGACGCGAAGATGCCGTTCAGCATGACGAGGTTCCCCAACCTGATGGGTGGCACCTACGCCGTGCAGGCCGACTCGCACACGTTCGTGCTGCCCAGCAAGGAGCCCTACGAGCGCGCCCGGCTGGACCTCGTGCTCGGCTTCGTCCGGTCGATGCTGGACCAGAGCATGACCTGGGCCGAAGGTGGACACGTTCCCAGCTGGCTTCCGGTCCAGCAGAGCGAGAAGTACCGCGCGCTCAAACCGCAGTCCAACTACGTGGGGGCGGCCGAGAGCGCGGTCTACGACCCACCGGCGTGGTACTCCGGCTCCGGCTCCAACTTCGAGATGGTCGCCGGCTCCGCACTCGGTGGGGTGCTGAGTGGGCGCACCCAGCCCGAGGCCGCGATCCGCCAGATCCAGGTGGGCATCTCCAAGATGGCCCGCACGCCGGCACCCGTCTAGCAGTTTCGTACGTACGCCAGTTCCTTCGAGCATCTCGGGAGGTCTTGTGGGCACCTCGACAGTCGCGCCCGAGACCACGGCAAACTCCGGTGCCGGCCAACGGCGCCAGGGGCGACCTGTCCTCGCCGGCCTGGCGTTCCTCGCGCCGTTCCTCCTTCTATACACGCTGTTCCTGATCGGACCGAGCGTGTACGGACTGGTGATGAGCTTCTTCAACACCAGCCTGGTGAAGGGTGGGCTGGGCAGTTTCGCCGGGTTGTCCAACTACGCCGCCGCCTTCGGCGACCCGCAGTTCTGGTCGTCGCTGTGGCACACCGCGTGGTTCACCATCCTCACCACGCCGCCGCTGGTGATCCTGGCCCTGGTGTTCGCACTGCTGGCCGACCGGGCGAAGAAGGGCCGGTGGTTCTTCCGGCTGGCGTTCTTCGCGCCGTACGTCCTGCCGTCGGCGGTCGTCGCGCTGATCTGGAACTGGGTCTACACCCCCGACCTCGGGCTGCTCGCCGACGTGGTGACCCGCCTCGGTCTCACCCCGCCCGTCTGGCTCGGCGACCCGAACTGGGCGATGATCTCGGTGGCCCTCACCACCGTGTGGTGGACGCTCGGCTTCAACTTCGTCCTCTACCTCGCCGGGCTGCAGGACATCCCGCGTGAGCTGTACGAAGCGGCCTCCATCGACGGCGCGACGCCCTGGCAGCAGATCACCCGGATCACCGTTCCGTTGCTCGGCCGCACCACCACCCTGGTCGCGGTGCTGCAGGTGATCGCGTCCCTGAAGGTCTTCGACCAGATCTACCTGATGACCAGCGGCGGGCCGGACTTCGCGACCCGGCCCACCATCCAGTACATCTACGACGTCGGCTTCACCGACTACCGCGTGGGCTACGGATCAGCGGTCTCCATGCTGTTGTTCGCGGTGATCCTCGTGGTCTCGCTGGTGTGGTTCGCGCTCGTCCGCCGGCAGGAGAGGGACGCCTGACATGACCACCACCCTCACCGAACGAAACCAGAACCGCGGCACCCGGTCCGGCAACGAACTCACGACCGCCAGCGGTCGGGAACGCGTCTTCAACCGCGTCTGCGTCGGCGTCCTCGTCGCGTTCTCGCTGCTGTGGCTGGTGCCGCTGCTGTGGGCGCTGGACACCTCGCTGAAGCCGGAGGGCGAGACCACCAAGGTGCCGGTCACCTGGCTGATCGACAGCCCGACGCTCGCCGCCTACGCCAAGGTGCTCGACGCGGGTAACGTCCTCCAGTGGTACGCCAACAGCTTCATCATCTCGATCCTGGTGGCCGCCCTGTCGGTGGTGACCGCGAGCATGGCGGCGTTCGCGCTGTCCCGGATCCGCTTCCGCGGCAGCAACGCGGTGTTCTGGGTGATCCTGGCCGGCATCATGATCCCCGGGCAGGCGCTGATCGTGCCGCTGTTCCGGGAGTTCGCCGCGGTCGGCATGATCGACACCTACTGGGCGGTGATCCTGCCGCAGATCGCCGCGCCGGTCGCCGTCTTCGTGTTCAAGCAGTTCTTCGACGGCATCCCGCGGGAGCTCGAGGAGGCCGCGCTGGTCGACGGCGCGAGCAGGTTCCACATCTTCTCCCGGATCTTCCTGCCGCTGTCCCGGCCGGCGATCTCGGCGGTGTCCATCTTCACGTTCGTGTGGTCGTGGAACAACTTCCTGTGGCCGCTGCTGGTGCTGACGAGCACGCCGCTGATGACGCTGCCGGTCGGGCTGGCGACGGTCTCCAGCGCGTACGGCATCCAGTACGCCTCGATCATGGCGTCGGCCATCCTGGGCGCGCTTCCGTTGCTGGTGGTCTTCCTGCTCTTCCAGCGCCGGATCGTCGAGGGCATCGCCGGCACCGGCCTGAAGGGCTGACCCGGGCTGACCCGGGTTGATCCGGGTGGCCGTCAGGGTGACAAGGCGGGCTTGCCCTCGGCCGGGGCGTGGTCGCGGTCGCGATCGGGAAGGAGCTCGGCCCGGCTGATCGCCGGGCTGAGCACCATCCACACCGCCGTCACCGCCAGGCACACCAGGCAGCCGGCACCCACCGCGGTGAGGTTGGTGAACCCCACCAGCAGACCGAAGGTGGCCGCGCCCAGTGGCGTCATCGCACTGGACAGGACGGTCACCACGCTCTGCACGCGGCCGAGGACGTCCGGGCGGGTGGCGGTGAGCAACAGCCCGGACAGGATGGCGTTGGAGGGACCGAGACACAGCGACCACCACGCGACCGACGCGCACACCAGCCACAGGTCGGTGGCGAACACCAGGCCGGCGAACCCCGGCAGCGCGGCGGCCAGCCACAGCGCCAGCGCGAGCCCGGACCGGGACGGCGGCCGCAGCAGCGTGCCCATCAGGCCGCCGGCGATCAGGCCGCCACCGAGGAACCCGGCCGCCACGCCGTACCCCGCGGCGCCCCACTGGAGGTTCTCCGCCTTCAGCACCAGGCCGACCGTCTCCATCGGCACCGAGACGGCGTTGAGGACCAGGGTCACCACGGCCAGCCCGCGCAGCAGCGGGTGGCCCGCGACGTAGCGCAGTCCCTCGCCGAGCGCCTGCCGCATCCGGGGCCGGACAGCCGCCCGCTGGATGGGGTACTTGGGGCGTACGAGCACCAGGATCGCGAAGCAGAGCAGGAAGGTGGCCGCGTTGACGTACGCCGCGAGGGCGAACCCGCCGAGGGCGACCAGCACCCCGCCGAGGCCCCGTCCCCCGGCCTCGGCGACGCTACGGACGAGCTGGCGGATCGCCGCACCCCTGGGGAGCTGGTGATGTGGCAGCAGAACCGCGAGGTAGCTGTTGGCGGCGGGCAGGTAGAACGCGTCGATGGTGCCGAAGACGACGCCGAGCGCGATCAGCAACCCCGCCGTCGGCCGGGCGTCACCGGTGGTGAGGAACGCGCCGGCCAGCGCCACCCCACCGGCGGCGAGGTCGGCGGCGAGCATGATGCGGCGGGCGCCGCGCAGGTCGGCCAGCACCCCGCCGAGCAGCATGAGCAGCACCCGGGGAACGCCGGCGGCGGCCAGCACGATGCCGGTGAGGCGCGGGTCGCCGAGCTGGGCCGCCGACCAGCCGACCGCGATCCACCAGACGTTGTCGCCGACGAAGCTGAGGCCGCGGGCGAGGAGGTAGCCGAGGAAGCGTGGCTGGCCGGCCGGAGCCCGCGGCGTTCGCACCGTCTCTCCCTCGTCCCTGTCGTCCCCACCTGGCACCCTGGCGTTCGCGTGCGTGCCAATGTTGCACGCTCGTGGCCGGGACGCGACGTGTTGGCGCCGACGACCGGCGGTCCGACCGGCATCCGAGACGGCGTGCCACGCTCCGCGTTGCCGTACGCACGTACCGCCCATGCTCGGCTCGGTACCGGCGACCGTCAACGGCAAAGCAGCGACCGGAATACGTCTGATGTCTAGGCTCTGGGTGCGGGGCGGATCTCTAGACTGTCGCCAGCGTTGTCGAACGCGGTGAACCGACCGAAGGAGCAATGTGATGACAGGGGAGACGAACGGCCTGCGCAGCCGGGCCTGGTTCGGTGCGACCGGCCGCACGGGCATGGCCCACCGATCCTGGATGCGCAACCAGGGGTTCGGCCAGGAGGTCTTCGACGGGCGGCCGGTCATCGGCATCGCCACCACCTGGTCCGAGCTCGCTCCCTGCAACGCCCACCTGCACCGGGTGGCCGAGGCCGTCAAGCGGGGCGTGTGGCAGGCAGGCGGCTTCCCGCTGGAGTTCCCGGCACTCGCGCTCGGTGAGTCGCTGCTGCGGCCGACGGCGATGTTCTACCGCAACCTCCTGGCCATGGAGGCCGAGGAGATGATGCGGGCCAACCCGCTCGACGGCACCGTCCTGCTGTCCGGCTGCGACAAGACCACGCCGGGCCTGCTGATGGCGGCCGCCTCGGTCGACCTGCCCTCGGTCATGGTCACCGGCGGCCCGATGCTGAACGGCAAGTACCGCGGCCAGGACGTCGGCTCGGGCACCCACGTGTGGAAGTTCGAGGAGGACCTCAAGACCGGCAAGATGACCCAGGAGGAGTGCTACTTCGCCGAGGGCTGCATGGCCCGCTCCAACGGTCACTGCATGACGATGGGCACCGCGTCAACCATGGCTTGCGTCGCCGAGGCGCTCGGCATGCAGCTGCCCGGCTCGGCGAGCTGGCCGGCCGTGGACGCACGGCGTTACGAGATCGCCCAGGAGGCCGGCCGGCGGATCGTGGGCATGGTCGAGGAGGACCTGCGCCCCAGCCGGATCCTGACCCGCGAGGCGTTCGAGAACGCCATCCGCGCCAACGCCGCGATCGGCGGCTCCACCAACGCGATCGTGCACCTGCTCGCCCTTGCCCGCAGGCTCGGCGTCCAGCTCGACCTGGCCGACTTCGACGGCCTCGCCCGGCCGGTGCCGACCCTGGTCAACCTGATGCCGTCGGGCAAGTACCTCATGGAGGACTTCTGCTACGCCGGCGGGCTGCCGGTGGTGCTGCGCCAGCTGGCCGAAGCCGGACTTCTGCACTCGGAGCAGATCACCGTCACCGGCAAGGCGATCGCGGACAACAACGCCCAGGCCGAGTGCTTCAACCGCGAGGTCATCACCACCATCGAGGAACCCTTCCAGGCCGCCGGCACCGGCACCGCCGTACTCTCCGGCAACCTCGCTCCCAACGGCGCGGTGATCAAGCAGTCGGCGGTGTCGCCGCACCTGCTCAAGCACGAGGGACGCGCGCTGGTCTTCGACTCCCCCGAGGACTACCACGCCGTGTCGGAGGACCCCGACATGGACGTGGACGAGACCGACGTGCTGGTGATCCGGTACGCCGGGCCGAAGGGATACCCCGGCATGCCCGAGGTGTCCAACGTGCCGCTGCCCACCAAGCTGCTCAAGGCCGGCGTCACCGACATGGTGCGGGTCTGCGACGGCCGGATGAGCGGTACGGCGTACGGCACGGTCGTCCTGCACGTCTCGCCCGAGGCCGCGGTCGGCGGGCCGCTCGCCCTCGTCCAGACCGGTGACCGGATCACCCTGGACGTGCCCGCGCGCAGCATCTCCGTCGACGTCTCCGAGGAGGAGCTGGACCGCCGCCGGGCCGCGTGGCGGGCGCCGGAGCAGAAGTACAAGAGCGGGTACGCCTGGCTCTACACGACCCACGTCACCCAGGCGCACGAGGGCGTGGACTTCGACTTCCTGACCGGCTCCCGCGGCCACGAGGTTCCGCGCGAGTCCCACTGAGGTCCCACCCGCGCAGGTGAACAGCGCCGGTGAACGAGGCCGGTGAACGAGAGGAGGGGGCGGATCCCGGCCGGATCCGCCCCCTCTCCGCGTCCCGGTTCGGCTGTCCCTGCGGCGCCGTGGTCAGCTGCCGCCGAGGTAGTACTGCTGCGGGTCGGCCGGCATCAGGTTGGCGTGCAGCCAGCCGGTGACGCACTCCTTGGGCGTGTTGCGCAACTGGTCGGCGGCGATGCCGTACTCCCTTTCCCGCAGCGCGATTCCCATGCAGTAGAACTCCTCGGCCGCGATCTGGAGGATCTGCCGCATCAGCGCGTCCTGGCGTCCGCGGTCGGTCGTGGTCAGCAGCTGCCGGTACAACCCGACCTGGCGTCGGGTCCCGGGCGGCGGCTCCTCCGCCCGCTTGTCCCTGGGGTCGGCGTACCAGAAGTACCACGGCATCGCGTAGCGGGTGTTGAAGTTGTACGGCACGTAGTAGAAGGGGTCCATCGTGGAGCCCAGCCCGCCGCCGCCGATCCAGACGCACGCGTCGTGGGCGTTGGCGTCCATGCGCTCGAAGAACAGCGACTGGTCCTCGCTCTTGACCCGGATGTCCACGCCGACCGCACGCCAGTGTCCCCGGATGAGTTCGAGGGCGTCGACGAGGTCGGGAAACCCGGTCGTCACCTCGACCTGGAAGAACAGCCTCTTCCCGTCCGGCCGCAGCCGGAAGCCGTCGGAGTCCTTGTCCGGAAGGACCTTGTCCAGGTGGCGGCCGGCCAGCGCGGGATCGTGTTCGGTGTACTGCTTGGCGAGTTTCTCGTTGTAGTACGGCGATTCCGGCCGTGGGGCGGCCTGCCACGGCTCGCCCTGCCGCTGGAAGACCGCGTTGATGATCTCCTGCCGGTTGATCGCGTACGACAGCCCGACCCGGAAGTCCCTGTCGGCGAAGATCTTCCGCAGCGCGGGGTCGCGGTGCGTCAGGTTGGTCATGACGATCATCTGGTTCATCTGCTGCGGGATCGTCTCGAAGAAGTGGTACTTCGCCTTCTCCCGGCTGCGGGCGAAGACCGGCTTGTTGCGGAGCACGTTGATGCCGGTGTCGATCAGGTGGAAGTCGCCGTTGGTCGCCTTGAGAACGGCGGTCTCGTCGTCCTGCACGAGTTCGAAGGCGACGCTGTCGAGGTAGGGCAGCTGCCGGCCGTCGGTGTCGGTCTTCCAGTAGTACGGATTCCGTTCGGCCACCGGCCGCTTGGAGTCGGCGACGGCCTCGGTGAGCTGCCAGGCGTCGATCACCGGCCGCTCGGCGTTCTCCGGCCGGTTGGCCTTGGACCAGAAGAGGTCGACCCAGGTGTCCTTGCCGGCGTCCTTCGCGAGCTTGCCGACGTCGTGCGCGTGGTCGGGATGGAACGCCTTCAGGTAGTGCGCCGGGAAGTCGGTGACGACCGTGCCGCGCTGGGTGGCGAGGTTGACCAGGAGCAGGCCGTTGGGCCGGGGGAAGCGGAACACCACGGTGTGGTCGTCCTTCTTCTCCACCCGGAACGGCTGGTCGCCGGTCGTGAGCCAGTCGATGGGCACGGGGGTGAGCTCACGGTTGGAGGCGACACTCTCGTACCAGAACACGATGTCGTCCGCGCCGAACGGCTTCCCGTCCGACCACTTCATGCCCGGGCGCAGCGAGAACGTGAACTCCGTGCCGTCGTCGTTCACGTCGACCTTCCGGGCGACGTTGGGGACGATCTGGTCGGCGGTCAGGTCGGTCCGGATGCCCGCCTTCCAGCGCACGAGGTTCTCGTAGCCGATCGTGGTGTTCACGTCGACCGTCTGGTGCAGTCCGAGCAGCTTCAGCCGTCCGCCGTACCGGCCGGCCTCCTCCGTCGGCGTGAGCACCATCGGCGCGGACGGAAGGCGTTCGCGGAGGGGCGGCAGGTCGCCCTTCTTCGCTCGCGCGGCGAGGTCCGGCGCCTCCTTCTGCGTCACCCCGGCAGGACGCGACCGGCCGCCGGTGTTCGCCGCCTTCCCGGACGGCTTGGTCGACAGCGCGTCACATCCGGAGACGGACGTGGCGGCGAGCCCGAGACCGAGCCCGGCGAGCCGAAGCGCTTCGCGTCTGGTGCGTGTGTACGAACGGAGCTGGTGGGTGTCCGGCGTCTCCCGCATCCACAACGGTTTACCGCCGGTAGTACACCGTTGTAAAGATCATCAGGACGGCCTTCGGATACTGGCCGCCGACCACGCCGCCGTACCCCGAAGATGGTGCGGGCTGCCCGGATGGACAGTGCGTCGCGGTTCCGGCGTCCACGGCTCAGTGTTCGGCGTCCTCGGGCCGTCGTGGCTCTGTGATGCAGGACTGCACATCCGCTATGGCCATGGAGATCCATGCCGCGACCGCGAGGAGCGCGAAGAGCGCCGCCCCGATGATCAGCAGCGGGTCGGGCCCACTGTGGAGAGCCGCGGCGACGGCGAAGACGACGGCAGCGGCGAAACCGCACATTCCGGCCAGCCGCAGGCTCAGTATGCGAAGGGCGTAGGGGCGGCTGGCTTTCGCCAACTCGGCTTCCGCCGCCTTGGCCCGGGACGCTTCCTGGGTGGCGCGGGCCCTGCAGATGTCCGGGGTCTTCCGGCACCACAACTCGGAGTGGAGCTCCACGAGGTCCGCCGGAAAGCCGTTCGTCACCGCGCTGACGGCCTGGTCGAGCCGTCGGGCTGCCCGAGCGGCGGCCACGTCGTAGGTCTCACCCTCTGCCTGGACGGCCACTTCGACGTTGCCGGACAGGGGATCGGGGAGAACTCGGGCGTGCCCGACGGACGGGTCCTTCGTCTCGGACGCCCGCAGCTCCCGCAGCATGTCGTCACAGCACACCACGAGCTCGCGCCGACTGTAGCCGGGGGCGCGGTAGAGGGCGATCATGTTGAGCTTCACGGCCCTCTCCTCCCCGAACAGGTGGACAGGTCTACCGCCATCATATGACCGCCGCCGAGCGGGCAAACGCCGGAAACCCGGCACGGGCACGCCTGCTCAGGCGCGCTTGTGGAGGACGTCGCGCACCTGGGCGAAGTGGCAGGCGACCGGATGCTCACCGCCCTCCCTGACCCGCAGCGCCGGATCCTGCGTACGGCAGGACTCCGGGCCCGCCGGGTCGATCTCCCGCGCGCGCCAGCACCGTGGGTGGAACCTGCACCCCGGCGGCGGGTCGGTCGGCGAGGGTACGTCGCCCTCCAGCACGATCTCGTCCCGCCGGCCGCGCAACGTCGGGTCGGGCACCGGGACCGCCGACAGCAGGCCCTGCGTGTAGGGGTGCATCGAGTGGTCGTAGACCTGCGCGTCGCTGCCCTGCTCGACGATCCGGCCGAGGTACATGACCGAGACCCGGTGGGCGATGTGCCGGACGACGGACAGGTCGTGGGCGATGAAGAGGTACGCCAGCCCGAGCTCTTCCTGCAGCCGCTGCAGCAGGTTGATGACCTGGCCCTGGATCGACACGTCCAGTGCGGACACGGGTTCGTCGCAGATCAGCACCTTCGGCCGGAGTGCCAGCGCCCGCGCGATCCCGATCCGCTGCCGCTGGCCACCGGAGAACTGGTGGGGGTAGCGGTTGAGGTGGTCGGGGTTGAGGCCGACCAGGTCCAGCAGCTCCTTGACCGCGTTCTCCTTTCCCTGACTGGGAATCGCGTCGGGATGGATGGCGTACGGCTCACCCACGATGGCGCCCACCGACATCCGCGGGTTCAGTGAGGTGTAGGGATCCTGGAACACCATCTGGATGTTGCGCCGCATCCGCCGCACTCCCGAGCGCCGCAGCCCGGTGACGTCCTCGCCGTCGACCCGGATCGTGCCGCTGGTCGGCTTCTCCACCCCGACAAGGAGTTTGGCCAGCGTGGACTTCCCGCAGCCGGACTCCCCCACCAGCCCGAGCGTCTCGCCGCGTGCCAGCGTGAGGTCGAGCCCGTCGACGGCCTGCACGTGGCCGACCGTGCGCTTGACGACGAAGCCGACCCGGACCGGGAAGTGCTTGACGAGGTTCTCGACCTCGAGCAGAGGCTCAGCCATCGGTTCTCCCCGTTCCGTTCCCACCGGCGGCACCGGCCGTGCCGACCGTGCCGGCCGCGCCGGCCGTGTCCGTCGCCCCGGCCGTGCCCGTCGTATCCGCCCTGTCGGCCGTGCCGGCGACCACCTCGCGTGCGAAGTGGCAGGCCGACCGCTGGGTGCCGCTCACCTCGAGCAGAGCAGGTCGCTCGGTGTGGCAGATCTCCTGCGCGTACTGGCACCGCGGGTGGAACGCGCAACCGGACGGTACGTCGGTCAGCACGGGCGGGCGGCCGGCGATGACCTCCAGTTGCTGCCCCAACAGGTCGACGCGCGGGATCGAGCGCAGCAGCGCCTTGGTGTAGGGGTGCGAGGGTGTACCGAAGACGTCGTACACCCCGGCCTGTTCGACCGCGCGTCCGGCGTACATGACGGTGATGTCGTCGGCGACGTCGGCGACCACGCCGAGGTCGTGGGTGATGAGGATCAGCGCCATCTGGCGTTCGGCCTGGATCTCGGCGAGCAGCCGCATGATCTGGGCCTGCACCGTCACGTCCAGCGCGGTGGTCGGCTCGTCGGCGATCAGCACCTCCGGCTCCAGCGCCAGCGCCATCGCGATCATCACCCGCTGCCGCATGCCGCCGGAGAACTGGTGGGGGTACTCCTTCACCCGCTGCCGGGCGTTCGGCACCTTCACCAGGTCCAGCAGCTCGATCGCCCGCCGGCGGGCGTCGCCCCGGCTCAGCTTCCTGCGGACGACGAGCGCCTCGGCCAGCTGGAAGCCCACGGAGTAGACGGGGTTGAGGGCGGCCAGCGCGTCCTGGAACACCATCGCGACCCGCTCGCCGCAGACGGCGCGTTGCCGCCGGCGGTCCATCGCCAGCAGGTCCTGGCCGCGCAGCCGGATCGCGCCGCTGACGATCCGCGCCGGCGGCGTCTGCAGCAGGCCCATCACCGCCTGGACGCTGACGCTCTTGCCGCTGCCGGACTCCCCGACGATGGCGAGCGTGCGGCCCGGGTTCACCTTCCAGGACAGGCCGTTGACCGCCCGGACGACGCCGTCGCGGGTGTGGAACTCGACCGCGAGGTCGTCGACCTCGAGCAGGGGTGCAGCCGGGTCAGCCATGGGCGTACGTCACCTCAGCTTCGGGTCGAGGGCGTCGCGCAGGGAGTCACCGAGTACGACAAGGGACAGGATGGTCGCGATCAGGCACCCCAACGGGAACAGCAGGAGGTACGGATAGCCGCCGGTGAACCAGTCGGCGTTGCTGGAGATCATGATCCCCCAGCTGATCGCGGGCGGCCGCACCCCGATGCCCAGGAACGCCAGCGTCGCCTCGGCGGCGATGATCCCCGCGACCGCGGTCGGGATCAGCGCGGTCACCGGCGCGATGGCGTTGGGCAGGATGTGCCGGAAGATGATCCGGAAGTCCGACGCCCCGAGCACGCGAGCGGCCATCACGTAGTCGAGGTTCTTCGCCTCCAGCACACTCGCCCGGGTGTAGCGGGTGTAGCCCATCCAGGCGAACATCGTCAGCACGATCGCGGGCGGGGCGAGCACGGCGAACTGCCCGTCGCCGAAGTGCACGTTGCGGAAGATGGACAGCACCAGCAGCGCGGCGAGCAGCAGCGGTACGACGAGGAAGACCTCCAGCGCCCGGGAGATGATCGCGTCGACGGCGCCGAGGTAGTAGCCGGCCAGGGCGCCGAGCACCACGCCGACGACGACCGACGTGACCACCACGATCACCGCGAGGAGCAGCGAGGGCCGGGCGCCGTGCACGAGCTGGGCCAGCAGGTCGCAGCCGTGCAGGTCGGTGCCGAACGGGTGCGGCCCGTCGAACCACTGCGGCCGGATCTTCGACTGGGCGATGTCGCAGCGCTGCGGGTCGGTCCGGGTGAACAGGGTCGGGAACACCCCCACCAGCACGAAGAACGCCACCACCAGCGTGGCGAGGATGACCGGCGGCCGGCGTACGAGGGTCTGGAAGGCGTCCGACCACGGCGACCGCGAGACCTCACCGGCTCGGGTGCGGGGCGTGACGCTCGCGGCGGTGGCCGGATCAGTCATAGCGGATCCTCGGGTCCAGGACGGCGTAGGCCAGGTCGACCAGCACGTTGACGGTGAGGACGACGACTGCCAGCAGGGCGACGGTGCCGACGACCACCGAGACCTCGCTCTCGCGCACCGAGCGCCACAGCAGGCCGCCCATGCCGTAGATGTTCATCAGCCCCTCGGTGATGACCGCGCCGGCGAGCGCGTCGGCGAAGACGAACCCGATCGCGGTCACCACCGGGATCGAGGAGTTGCGGACGATGTGGAAGAGGGTGACCCGGGTCTCGCGGAGCCCCTTCGCCCGGGCGGTGCGTACGTGGTCGGCGTTGTAGGTCTCCAGCTGGCTGGCGCGGACCAGGCGGATGAAGGCGGCCGACCCGGTGATCCCGAGCAGGACGCCCGGGACGATCACGGTCGCCCACGGGTGGTCGGGGTCGAACGACGGCTTGAACATCAACGTGGCCAGGCTGTCCTCGCCCGTCTGCCGGCTCATCCACCGCTCGATCGGCACGGCCAGGATGTACTTGTAGACGAGCAGCATCACGAAGACGGGGAACGCGTCGATCAGGATGCTGAGGAACCGGATGGAGTAGTCCGGCGCCCGGCCGCGGTGGCGCGCCGCGAGGGAGCCGAGCAGCATGCCGCCGATCAGCCAGGTGACGGTCACGACGGCGAACAGCCGCAGGGTGTTCGGCGCGGCGGTGGCGACCATGGCGGTGATCTGCTGGTCGCCGCGCAGGTTGGACCCGAAGTCCCCGTGTGCGTAGCCGTTCAGCCGCTCGAGGAACGGTCTGACGCAGGGGTTGCCGAACTGCTCGAAGCACGGGTCGTCGAGGTGGTACCGCTTCTCCACCTCCACCAGCTGGGACTTGCTGGGGATCTTGTCACCGAAGAACGCCAGCGCGGGGTTGCCGTTGATCTGGATGGCGAGCGTCGTCAGCAGGTGCAGCAGGAAGAACACGAGGAACAGCGTGAAGACACCCTGCAGCACCCGTCGAGCGATGTAGCTGCCCATCGAGGATTACTTGGCGATCTTCAGGATGCGAAGGTCGACCGCGCCGCTGAAGGGGTTGAGCTTCACGTTGCCGAGATGGTCGCCGTAGAACGTCACGGAGTCGCTGACGTAGAGCGGCACGGTCGGGAAGTCGGCGGCGAGAATGTCCTCGGCCTGCTGGTAGAGCCGGACCGCGTCGGCGGTGTTGTCCGCCTGGTCGGCCTCGTCCAGCTTCGCCTCGAACTTCTTGTCGTAGTAGCCGAAGTTCGTGTTGCCCTTCTTCGGGTCACCGCTGGCGTAGACCGGCCGCAGGTAGTTCTCGTTCAGGTTGTAGTCGGCGTACCAGTTGTTCCGGAACGGGCCCTGGAACTTCCGCGCGGACCGCAGGCTGAAGAACTCCTCGCTCGGCACCAGCGAGTAGTTGATGCCGAGGTTCAGCTTGAGCTGGTCGCCGATGGCCTTGAAGATCGCCTCCTGCGTCGTGTCGGAGCCGAGCGCGATCTTCATCACCTTGCCCTTGGGCCAGCCGCCGGCCTGGGCGAGCAGCTTCTTGGCCTCGGCCGGGTCGTACCGGCAGGAGTCGCAGACGTTCTTGCGGCCACCGAACACGGTGGTCGGAACCCAGCCGGTCGCCCGGGTGTAGCGGCCCGGCGCGACCTGCTTGATGATCGTGTCGACGTCGATCGCGAGGGAGACGGCCTTGCGGAAGTTCGGGTCGGTCCAGGGCTTGCCGGCGTAGAGCGGGAAGGCGAGGAAGGTCAGCGCCGTGGTCGGCCGCTTCACCATCCGCTTCTTCAGCTCGGGGTCGTTCATCGCCGACGCCCACTGCTCGGGGGGCGGGGCGGACAGGTCGACGTCGCCGGACTGGAAGTCGGGCCAGGACACCTCGTTCTCGCCGTACTCCCGCCACTCGATGCGGTCGTACGACGGCTTCTCGGCGCCCTTGTAGCCCTTCCAGCGTTCCGCGACGAGCTTCTGGCCGCGGTCCCACGACGTGACCTTGAACGGGCCGTTGCCGATCGGCTTGGTCGCGCAGGCGCGGAGGTCCTTGGCGCACTTCTCCGCCATCGGGAAGAAGCCGGTGTAGCCCAGGATGGTCGGGAAGGCGGCGAACTGGGAGTTGAGCGTGACCTGCAGGGTCTGGGCGTCGACGACCTTCAGGCCGGACAGCTCGGTGGCCGACGGCTTCTTCAGGACCTTGACGTTGCCGTCGTCGTCCTCCTCGACCTCGCCCTGCATCGTGTCGTAGCCGGCTACCTTGTCGAAGAAGTAGTTGTTGGCGAAGGCGTTGGGCCCGTAGGCCGCGGCGTTCCAGGCCCGGGCGTAGGCGGCGGCGTCGACCGGCTCGCCGTTCTGGAACGTCCAGCCCTTCTTGATCTTGATCGTCCAGGTCTTGTTGTCGGTCGAGGTGATGCTCTGCGCCATGTAGTTGTAGGGCTTGCCGGTGTCGATGTCGTAGCGCACCAGCCCGGAGAAGAGGACGTCGTCGACGCCGATGTTGTCGCCCACGTTGGAGTCGGCCGGCAGGAGCGTGTCGACGCTCTGCCCGAGGGCGCTGTGGAGCACCGACTTCTTGGCCGCCTCGGCCCCGTCGCCGCTGTTGCCGGAAGCACAGGCGGACACCGCCAGCATGGTCGCTGCCCCGACCGCAAGAACGCGCGCCATCCGCATCGTGGACGTCTCCTCGTTGTGAGTCCCCGCTCTCGCATCGGCGACCCTGCGGTCACCGTCGAGCGCCCTGACCTACTGAACCCTGCACCATCACCCGATCGCGAAGGTAGATTTGTTACCGATTCGTATCGAGTCCTGGCACAGTTTGCCGAAGCCGGTCCGTCGGTGGCTACACCGGGGTGGCCGCACGTGCGCGGCGCCCGCGCCTCGCGAGGTCAGCGACCGCAGCCGCCCTCCTTGTCCTGGCGTACGCTCGGCCGGGCGATGTCCTCGATTCCCTTGTAGGCGTAGGGATCCTCACCGGCGACGAGTTCGATGTCGCGGTAGTCGTACTTCGCCACGTGGTAGCGGTCGGGGACGCGGCCCCACGGGAGCAGCGACTCCGCGCTCATGAAGTGGTTGGTCAGCGCCCGGCGGAAGCCGTGCCTGCCCGTGTTCGGCAGCGACCGGTGCAGCAGGTAGCCATTGAAGATGACGGCCGCGCCCGCCGGGATCTCCACCGGCACCGCGTCCTCGTCCTTGTACGGGAAGTCGTACAGCTCGACGGTGCAGTCGAAGCGCTCGTCGTCCTGCTCGCGGTCGGGGTAGATCACCCCCCGCTTGTGCGAACCGGGCAGCACCCACAGGCAGCCGTTCTCGATGGTGGCGTCGTCCAGCGCGATCCAGGCCGCGGTGAGCGAGCGGTCCCGGGTGGGGATGAAGAACTCGTCCTGGTGCCAGGCCTGCCCGGGCTTGCCCTCCGCCTTCATGAACAGCATCGACTGCATGGCCTTGACGTTCGGGCCGATCACCTTGGTGAGGACGTCCACGATCTTCGGGTGGTGGTAGGTGCGGGCGATCACCTCCGACAGCTTGTTCGGGAAGTGGATGCACAGGTAGCGCCGCATCACCTCCTCGTCGGACTCCTCGGCGCCGGCCCGGGTGACCCGCTCGATGTCACCGAGCTCACCCCGGCACAGCCGGGCCGCCTCGGCGTTGATCTCGGCGACCTCCGCGGGCGACAGCGCGTTCTTCAGCACTCCGAACCCGTCCTCGCGGATCTGCGTGATCAGCGCGTCCGAAACCGACTCGTGCAGCACCGGACCGGGCCGGGCCGGCACCTGCTCAGTGACCGTGGTCATGGTGTTTCCCTTCCGCCGCGAGGAGCTTCGGTCCCAGCATCGTCGCGGCGGCCGCGGCGACGCCATGCCCGGGACGCACGTTCACCTGTCTGTTCCTGACATCGCCCGGCGCACTAGGGTCGGGAGGAGCCGTCACCCAGGGAGGACACATGCGGGCCGAGCAGGTCACCGGGCCACACGCCCACCACGGAGAAGGTCCGGTCTGGGACGCGAGCTGGGGCGGGTTGCGGTTCGTGGACATGATGGCCGGCGACATCCTCACCGCCGACCTGGCCGGTGGCGGCGTCCAGCGGCTGCACGTCGGCGAGGTGGCGGCGGCGTTCCGGCCGCGCACCTCCGGCGGGATGGTGGTGGCGATCGAACGCGGCTTCGCGCTGGTCGGCGCCGACGGTTCGGTCGACCGGCTGCCGGAGCTGTGGGACGACCATGGCGTACGCATGAACGAGGGCGGCTGTGACCCGCAGGGGCGGTTCTACTGCGGCTCGATGGCCTACGCGTCCACGAAGGGCGCGGGCACGGTCTTCCGGCTCGACCCTGACCGGAACGTCTCGGTCGTCCTCACCGACGTCACCATCTCCAACGGTCTGGCCTGGTCTCCCGACCACACGCTGGCCTACTACATCGACACCCCGACCGGGCGGGTGGACGCGTTCGACTACCAGCCGGAGACCGGCCTGGTCGTGGACAGCCGCCGCCCGGTGGTGGAGATCCCGGGTGAGTGGGGCGGCCCGGACGGGATGACGGTGGACGCCGAGGGCTTCCTGTGGGTGGCCATGTGGGGCGGCTCGGCGGTACGCCGGTTCGCCCCGGACGGGACGCTGGACGGCGTGGTGGAGGTGCCCGGCGCGAAGCAGGTCACGGCGTGCACGTTCGGCGGGGCGGACCTCGACGAGCTGTTCGTCACCACCTCCCGGCAGGGGCTGTCCGACGACGAGCAGCCGGCCGCCGGCTCGATCTTCTCCGTACGCCCCGGGGTGCGCGGGCTGCCCGCACTCCCCTACGCCGGTTAGGTCCGCGCGGGTTCGGCCGTCTAGGGTACGTACGCCCAGCGACGCGGTGGTCACACCGAGGGCCCGCCGCAGCCGACGAAGGAGCGTACGCCGATGACACTGGTGGCGGTTCTGGACGACTACCAGCAGGTCGCGGAGCGGATGGCGGACTGGCGAAGCCTGCCCGACCGCACCAGCGTGGCGTTCTTCCACGACCACCTGCCCGACGAGGACACCGTCGTCGAACGCCTGGCCCACTACGAGGTCATCGTGGCGATGCGCGAGCGCACGGCGTTCACGCGTTCGGTGCTGGAACGCCTGCCCCGGTTGCGGCTTCTGGTCACCACCGGCATGCGCAACGCGGCGATCGACCTGGAGGCCGCGCACGAGAACGGCGTCGTGGTGAGCGGCACCCCCGGCAGCGGCGGCGCGACCACCGAACTCGCCTGGGCGCTGATCCTGGGGCTGGTCCGCCACGTGCCGGAGGAGGACGCGGCCGTGCGCGCCGGCGGCTGGCAGCGCACCGTGGGCACCGACCTGGCGGACTCCACTCTCGGCCTGCTCGGCCTGGGCCGGCTGGGCCGGGCGATGGTGCCGGTGGCCCGCGCGTTCGGCATGCGGGTGCTGGCGTGGAGCGCCAACCTCACACCCTCGGCCGCGAGCGAGGCGGGTGCCGAACGCGTGGACAAGGACGAGCTGTTCGCCCGGTCCGACGTGGTCAGCGTGCACCTGAAGCTCAGCGACCGCACCCACGGCCTGGTCGGCGCGGACGAGCTCGCGCTGATGCGGCCGACGGCCTTCCTGGTCAACACCTCCCGCGGGCCGATCGTGGACGAGCAGGCGCTGGTCGACGCACTGGAGGAGGGCCGGCTCGCCGGTGCCGGCCTGGACGTCTACGACCAGGAGCCGCTGCCGGCCGGCCACTCGCTGCTGAAGGCGCCGCGCACGATCCTGACGCCGCACATCGGGTTCGTGACCCGGCGGACGTACGAGGAGTGGTACGCCGCCGCGGTCGAGGCGATCGCGGCGTACATCAACGGCCGACCCGTTCAGGTTCTGACGCCGCGCTGACCCCGCCCCTCCCCCAGTAGTCGAGCGGAGTTTTCTTCCGCTTCAGGTCGAAGTCTGGAAAACCGCCTCCAGGTCGAGTTCACTGCGAGGTGCCGTCCGGCATCCCTGGGGAGGAAACCCGTGACTTCTGTGACTTCGGCCAAGACCCGTGCGCGGCTGCGTACGTTCGCCTCGCTCCTGGCCGGCTGCACGGTCCTGGTCGGGCTGGCGGCCGGAGGGACCGCCACCGGATCGCCGCCGGTCGCGGCGGCCCAGGGGTCACGGCCGGATCCGCGGTACGACCTGCACTCGGCCACCTCCGACGCGGCCGACCACCCGGGCAGTGCCGCCGACCGGCGCGCCGCGCAGGCACCGCGGGCGGCCGAGGTCGCTCCCCGGCTGGAGACGGCCAGCACCTCCCGGCCGGTCGCGCCCGGGGTGACGCTGCGGTCGTTCGACCGGTACGGGCCGGACGCCTACTCCGGCACGGCGAACTGGCTGCAGTCGGACTCCCTGACCGTCGACCTCACCAAGGGAACCTCGGTCGGCTACCTCTTCCCCGGCCGGGTCGCCGCCGGTGCGCCGATCTCGGAGCAGGCACGCGACGCCGGCGCGGTCGCCGCGGTGAACGGCGACTTCTTCGACATCAACAACTCGAACGCCCCGCTGGGTGTCGGCATCAAGGACGGCACCCTGCTCCAGTCACCGGACAACGCACCCACCTGGCAGAAGTCCGCGGCGATCCTCACCCCGGAAGGGCTGGGCAGCATCGGTTCGGTGTTCTTCACCGGAACCATCACGCTGCCGGGTGAGCGGACGGCCCCGCTGGCCGGGGTGAACAAGCCCGGGCTGCCCGCCGACGGCATCGAGGCGTTCACCCCGCTGTGGGGAAGCTACTGCCGCTGCCGGGCCACCACCGGCGCGACGAAGGTGGCCGAGGTGGAGGTGGTGGACGGCCGGGTCACCGCGGTCCGCGACACCGCGGGCTCGGGTGAGATTCCCGCCGGCGGCTTCGTGCTGGTGGGCCGCGACGCCGGCGCGGACACGCTGGCCGCGCTCACCGTCGGCGCGCCGGTGAGCATCGACTACCGCGCCAGAACCGCGGACGACAAGGCGATCCGGACCGCGCTGAACGGCCGTCAACTCCTGGTTGTCAACGGCGTCGCGCAGAGGGCCAGTGCGGGCAACAACGTTCCGCCCGCGCCGCGGACCGCGGTCGGCTTCTCCCGTGACGGTACGAAGATGTTCCTGCTCGCCGCGGACGGGCGCCAGCCGGCGTTCTCCGACGGGCTCGGCCTGGACGAGCTCGCCGCCATGATGGTCGAGCTCGGCGCCTACAACGCGGTGAATCTCGACGGCGGCGGGTCGACCACGCTCGTGGCCCGCAAGCCCGGCGAGCAGACTGTGCGGGTGGAGAACCACCCCTCCGACGGCAGCGAACGCCACGACCCCAACGGCCTGGGCCTGTTCGCCCCCAAGGGGTCGGGCCACCTGCGCGGGCTGTGGGTGGAGCCCGCGCTCGACCCGAAGCGGGCGGCCGGCTCGTCCGCGGTCGCGCCGGCCCGTCCCGACCGGGTGTTTCCCGGCCTGACCCGCCGGCTCACCGCCACGGGGTACGACGAGACGTACGGCCCGGCGGCGAGCACTCCGCGCTGGCGTACCAGCAGTGGGTCCGACGCGGGCACCGTCGACCGGGACGGCGTCTTCCACGCCCGCGACACCGGCACCGCCACCGTCACCGCGTACGACCGGGACGTCACCGGATCCACCACCCTGCAGGTGCTCCGGCCGCTCACCCGGCTCGGCGCCACCGTCGACCAGGTGGCGTTGCCCGGAGCAGGCGACCGCGCGAAGCTCGGCGTCCTCGGCTACGACCGGGAGGGCTACGCGGCGCCGGTCGAACCCGCCGACCTCACCCTCGACTACGACCACGACCTGCTCGACATCACCGCCGACGACAGCGGTCAGTACGTCGTGACCGCCAAGCAGGCAACGGGTTCCGCACTGGTCACGGTGACGGCGAACGTCGCCGGTGCGAAGGTGAGCACGGTCCTCCCGGTCACCGTCGGCCTGGAGGAGAAGGTCGTCGCCGACTTCGAGGACGCCTCTGCGTGGAGCTTCTTCGGCGAACGCGCCACCGGGTCGGTGTCCTCCGCCGAGGGCAAGGTGGGCAAGGGGCTTCGGCTGGACTACGACTTCTCCACCTCCACCGCGACCCGCACCGGCGGCGCCGTTCCCACCGGCACGGTGGAGATCCCCGGCCGGCCGCGGGCGCTGCGGTTGTGGGTCAACTCGACCGGCAAGGGTGAGTGGGCGAGCCTGCAGGTGTACGACGGCGCCGGGACGCTGCTGCCCGCGATGCGCGGCGGCTACCTCACCGGGTCCGGCTGGCAGCAGCTGGAGTTCCCGGTGCCCGCGGGTACGCAGTATCCACTGCGGCTTCGCCGGTACTACTCCGCCGAGACCCGCCCGGACCAGCAGTACCAGGGCAGCATCGTGATCGACCAGCTCACCGCGCTGGTGCCGCCGTCGGTCGACGTACCCGCGACGCCGGTCCGCAAGGACCCGCTGATCGCCCAGAACGCCGACGTCGGCGGGCAGCCCTGGCGGTTCGCGGTGATGTCGGACGCGCAGTTCGTCGCCCGTGATCCCGACAGCGACCTGGTGAAGTACGCCCGGCGCACGCTGCGGGAGATCAGGGCCGCCCGGCCGGACTTCCTGGTCATCGACGGCGACCTGGTGGACGAGGGGTCGCCGGCCGACCTGGCGTTCGCCAAGCAGGTGCTGGACGAGGAGCTCGGCGGCACGGTGCCCTACTACTACGTGCCCGGCAACCACGAGGTGATGGGCGGCGACATCGCGAACTTCCGGGCGGAGTTCGGCGCCACCAGCCGGGTCTTCGACCACGACGGCACGCGGTTCCTCACCTTCGACACCTCCCGGCTGTCGATCCGCGGCAGCGACTGGACCCAGCTGCGCACGTTGCGCCGCCAGCTCGACGCGGCCGCCGACGACCCGTCGGTCGGGTCGGTGGTCATGGTGCAGCACGTCCCGCCGCGCGACCCGACGCCGAGCCGGGCCAGCGAGCTCGCCGACCGCAAGGAGGCCGCCACCATCGAGCGGTGGCTGTCGGACTTCCAGCGCACCACCGGCAAGGGAACGGTCTTCATCGGCGGGCACGTGGGCACCTTCCACGCCGACCGGGTGGACGGTGTGCCGTACTTCGTCAACGGCAACTCCGCCAAGACGCCCTCCACCCGGCCCGAGGATGGTGGATTCACCGGCTGGTCGTTGTGGGGCGTGGATCCGGTGACGCCGGACGAGGCCGCGGCCGCCCGCCGCGACCCGGTTCGGGACGCACCGGACTGGGTGAGCACCCAGGTGCGCCCGCACGTCGACACGCTCACCGTGACCGCGCCCGAACGCCTGGCCGCGGGTTCGTCCGCTGCTGTCAAGGCTGAGTTGACACAGCACGGCAGGACGATGCCGGTGGCGTACCCGATGAGTTCGCGCTGGACCGGCTCGGACAACGTCTGGATCGGCGACCCCGCAGGCCGGCAGCCGCAGCACATCGCGGTGCTCGACCCGCGGACCGGCACGCTCACCGCGTACCGGCCGGGCAAGGTCACCGTGCGGCTCACCGTCAACGACACCATTGCGGAGGCGACCGTCACCGTCGAACCTCGTACGGGCGGCTGACCCGACGAGACCCCGCGCTCATCGGTCGCCGCCGATATCGGCGAAACCTTCCGATCTGCGCGGACCGTCCTGAACGTTCAGCACGATCGCCGGTCGGACCCCGAGCGAGCACCGGCGGGCCTGACCGATCTGGCCGTGCCGTACGACGGGCATTGACCGCACGCGGTGAGACCGCCTAGCTTCCGCCGGGAAGGAAGGTGGGCCGATGTCCGTACGACCTGGACGACTGGCGCGACGACTGGGTGCGGTCGCACCCGTCCTCGGTGCGTTGCTGCTGACCACGTCGTTGAGCCCGGCTCGCGCCGCGGTGACGGCCGACGACACCGGCGGCAGCACCGGGGTCGACGCCGCCCGCGCCCCGAGTACGCCGCCCTCCGCGGTGGGCAGTTGGCTCACCGATCCCGGGCGCAAGGTGTACTTGACACGGCAACCGGACCTGCACTGGACGCGCGGCACACCTCCCGCCGGTACGACCATCACCGTGGACGAGTCCCGGAAGTACCAGTCCATGGAGGGTTTCGGCGCGTCGTTCACCGACTCCTCCGCCTGGCTGGTGGGCACGAAACTCGACCGCGGCCGGCGGGCGGCGGCGATGCGGGCGTTGTTCGACTCACGGGCCGGCATCGGGCTGAGCTTCGTCCGGCAGCCGATGGGCGCCAGCGACTTCGCCGTGCACGGCAACTACTCCTACGACGACATGCCTGCCGGGCAGACCGATCCCACGCTCGCGCACTTCTCCGTCGACCACGACCGGGCGTACGTCCTCCCGGTCCTGCGCGACGCGTTGCGGCTCAACCCGAAGCTCACGCTGATGGCCTCGCCGTGGAGCCCGCCGGGTTGGATGAAGACCAGCGACTCGATGGTCGGCGGCACGCTGAGGCCGGAGGCCTACCAGCCGTTCGCGGACTACTTCGCGAAGTTCGTCCAGGCGTACGCGGACGCGGGTGTGCCGATCACCTACGTCACCCCGAACAACGAACCTCTCTACGTGCCCGGGGGCTATCCCGGCCTGGACCTCGGCCCGGACAAGGCGGCCACCTTCATCCGCGACCACCTCGGTCCCACGCTGGGCAGGACCGGCCTGCCGACGAAGGTCCTCGGCTACGACCACAACTGGGACGTGCCGAGTTATCCCGAGAGCCTGTACGCCGACCCGGCCACCTCGCGCCACGTCGCGGGAACGGCCTGGCACTGCTACGGCGGTGACGTGCGCACGCAGTCCCTGTCCCACAACAACTATCCGGGCAAGCCGGCATTCCACACCGAGTGCTCCGGTGGGACGTGGGAGGGCGACGACGCCGCGGGCTTCGCCGGTGCGATGAACCTGGTGGTCAACGCTCCCCGCGAATGGGCGAAGGCGGTCGTGCGGTGGAACATGGCGCTGGACGCCGACAACGGGCCCACCAACGGCGGATGCCTCACCTGTCGCGGGGTGCTGACGGTCGCCAAGGGCGCCGACGGACGTTACAACTGGTCGAAGACCGTCGACTACTACGCCCTCGGGCACGCCAGCAAGTTCGTCCGGCCGGGTGCCCGCCGGATCGCCTCCAGCGCACCGGCCGCGGGTACCGACGGCGCGGTCCAGAACGTCGCGTACGTCAACCCCGACGGCACCAAGGCGCTGGTCACGTTCAACCCCGGCAAGGCCGCGGCGAGCTTCCGGGTGCGGTTCGGGAACCACTGGTTCAAGGCCACGTTGCCCGCGGGTTCGGCGGCCACCTACACCTGGCGCGGCGACCAGGTCGCTCCGGCCGGTGACGCCGCGCTCGGCACCACCGACGTGCACTTCACCCAGCCGGGCAAGGCGCCGTTGACAGTCTCCTGGGACGCCGACCTGCTCAGCCGGCTCAACCAGGTAAGGGTGGACGGCTCCTGGGTCGGCTACTCCCTGCCCACCGGTGCGTCCCTGCAGGCTCCGGTGGAGTCCGCTCCCCTGCCGCACACCGGCTGGACGGCGACCGCGAGCGCGAGCAGTCCGGACGACCCGCCGGCCAGGGCGATCGACGGTGATCCGGCCACCAGGTGGAGCACCGGGCACGGGATGACACCGGGCGACTGGTTCCAGGTCGACCTCGGCGCGTCGAGGACGTTCGGCGAACTCCGGCTGGACACCTCCGCGAGCCCCGGCGACTTCGCCCGGGGCTACGAGGTCTACGTCTCCGAGGACGGGAAGACCTGGGGCGAGCCGGTCGCCCGCGGCGGCGGCGCTACCTCGCTGCGGGTGCTGTTCCCGCCGGTGACCGGGAGGTACGTCCGGATCGTCAACACCGGGAGCTCGGGCAGCTGGTGGTCGATCCACGAGCTGGACGTGCTCGCGCCCACCGGCACCGGTGCGGGAAGCGGCGGCCAGCAGCCGCCGGCGGCGAACCCCGATCTGTTGCGGCGTACGGCGACGACACCGGACGGCACCGCGCTCGAGGTCTACTACAACGCCGGCGACCAGGCGGCGACGTTCGACGTCGACTGGGCCGGCACGACCTATCGGTACCGCCTGCCGGCCGGCGCGTCCGCGACGTTCACCCGGGCCGGCTGAGCCCCCGAGATCGGACCTACGAAACGGTCAGGACGGGCCGCAGTGCCCGGCGGTGGCGATCAGCTTGACGAGGTGGTCGACGGCGTCCGGGAGAACGACCGAGGTGACCACCCGGGTCGCGCTCCGCGGGTCGTCGGTGGTCGTGCTCACTCCGGCCCGCTCACCGTCCGGATCCACCGAGACGCCGACGGGTCGGGAGCCGAGCAGGTCCGCCCGCAGCATCGCCAGCACCGCGAGCGGGTCGTGCGGGACGTTGGACTCCTCGCCGGTGAAGTTCCACCACTGCCGGACCTCCGCCTCCAGCTGCCGGCCGAGCGCCCCCGCGGCGGCGATCTCGCCGAGGTGGTCCGGGCCGATCCGGGCCTGGGTGGTGATCTCCAGCCCGACCACGGTCACCGGGATGCCGGAGGCGAACACCTCGGCGGCGGCCACCGCGTCGCTGCGGAAGTTGTGCTCGGGCTCGGGCCGGTCGAACCTCCCGCCCATGACGTACAGCCGGTGTACGTTGCGGGCGAAGCCCGCGTCCGCGCGGATCGCCTCGGCGATGTTGGTCAGCGGGCCGATGGCCACCACGTCGACCTCGCCGGGCCGCTCGGCCACCGTCCCGGTCAGGAACTCCACCGCGCTGACGTCCTCGAGGTAGGCCTCCGCGCCGAGGTCGTCGTACAGCCGGCCCTCGAAACCCGCCCACCAGGCGTCCGCACCGGTCAGCGGGCGCTCGGCGCCGGCGACCACGGCCAGGCCGTCGCGGCCGGCGAGCCGGGCCAGCCGCCGGGTGACCAGGGCGCGCAGCCGGACGTCGCCGTACACCGTGGTGACGCCGAGGAGCTCGATCTCGGGTGCGCCGAAGATCATCGCCAGCGCGAGCGCGTCGTCGACGTCGGAGCCGATGTCGGTGTCGAGGATCACCTGGTGGGTGGCGGCCACGACGGCCTCCGTTCTGGGGGATTGCCGCGGTTGGCGCCGCCTACAGGGCGCTGACCTGCGGTTCTGTCCGTTCAGAGGGATGAGTCAGAGGATGAAGACTATCCCCTGCCGGTGGCCAGGGCACCGGGCAGAGTCGTGTCGTCCGGGCCGTGCCTGCCCACGCACGGCCCCCAGCTGTCGTCCTCGGGTACGTCGCCCGCGTACACCTCGGAGTCCTGCGCCGGGTGGTAGCCGATCGCGTTGTGGTTGAGCCAGCGGCTGCGGGTGTTGGCCGAGATCCCGGGGCAGACGGCGTACGACACGTCCGCCTCCAGCGCGCGGGCGACCAGCCGGCGCAGGTCCTCCGCACCCAGCCAGGCGTCCAGGGCACTCGACACCGGCGGCCGGTCGACGGTCGCGCCGAGCCGCAGGACGACGACGGACGCGCCGGTGCGGTAGGCGTGGGCGCGGCCGAGGGCCTCACCGAACGCCTTCGTCGCGCCGTACGCACAGCAGGGCGCGACCGGCCAGGACGGGTCGATCAGCGGAGCATCCGGCCGGGCGTACTGACCCATCACGTGGGCGGAGCCGGCCAGCACGATCCGGGGTACGCCGGTGGCGAGGAGCGCGGCCACCACGTCCACGTTGGGGACCCGCAGCTCCTCCCACGTCGCGTTCGGATCGGCGTTGCCGGCCAGGTGGACCACCGCGTCCACGCCGTCGGTGACCCGGGCGAGGAACGCCGGATCGGCGAGGTCACCCACCACGTCCACCGGAGTCCCCCTGCCCTCGGCCCGGTCGGTGCGCACCAGGTCCCAGCCGTCCAGGGCGGCGAGGCCGGGCGTCAGCATCGCGGCGACGTTTCCCGCCGCGCCGGTGAGCAGGAGACGCCTGGCCATCGTGGGTTCCCTTCGTCGTGCGGAGTCCGTCGTTCGGAGTCGGTCCGTTCGGGTTCAGCTGTCCTGGGCGGCGCGGTATCGCCAGAAGATCGGGAACGCCACCACCGCGGCGAGCATCGCGACCACCACCAGGACCCCGCCGCCGCTCACCGCCAGCGAGGTGCCGACCGCCGCGCCGGCCGTACCGTGCAGCAGGTCGGCCAGCCGCGGACCGCCCGCGACCACGACGGTGAACACGCCCTGCATCCGGCCGCGCATCTCGTCGGTGGCCGCCGACTGCATGATCGTGCCGCGGAACACCATGCTCACCAGGTCGGCCATGCCGGCCAGGGCGAGGAAGAACGCCGCCAGCCACAGCCACGGTGACAGGCCGAAGCCGACGATCGCCAGCCCCCACGCGCACACCGCCGCGATCACCGCGACACCGTGCCGGCGGATCCGGGAGAACGCGCCGGAGAACAGCCCGCCGAGCACCGCGCCGACCGGGATGGCGGCGAACAGGATGCCGAGGGCGAAGCCGCCGCCGGCCGGGTCTCCGAACGTCTGCTGCGCCATCTGCGGGAACAGCGCCCGGGGCATGCCGAACACCATCGCGATCACGTCGGCCAGAAACGAGACCAGCAGCACCTTGCGGGTGGCGAGGTAGCCGAACCCCTCGATCACGTGCCGCAGTCCGGCCCGCCGCGGCGCACCGGCCATCGGCGGCAGCGCCGGCAGCCGCCACACCGCCCAGATCGTCACCGTGAGCGCGACCGAGTCGATGAGGTACAGCGTGGACAGGCCGAGGATCGGGATCAGTACGCCGGCCAGCAGCGGCCCGATGATCGAGCCGATCTGGAACACCGTCGAGCCGAGCGCGTTCGCCGCGGGCAGCAGCCGGGCGGGGACGAGGCGCGGGATGGAGGCGCTGCGGGCCGGCTGGTTGACCCCGGCGCACGCCTGCTGCAGGCCGAGCAGCCCGAACAGCACCCACACCGAGTGGGCCCCCGCGAACGCCTGCGCCCAGAACAGCAGCGAGGTGACGGCGATGCCGGTGTTGGTGACCAGCAGCAGCTTGCGCCGGTCCACCGCGTCCGCGATCGCGCCGCCCCACAGGGCGAACACGACCAGCGGGACCAGCGCCACCAGGCCGGCCAGCCCGACGTAGGCCGAGGAGCCGGTGATGTCGTAGATCTGCTTGGGCACCGCGACCGCGGTGAGCTGGCTGCCGACCGAGGTGACGATGGTGGACGTCCACAGCCTGCGGTACGCCGGGATGGACAGCGGCCGGGTGTCGACGACGATCCGCCGCAGGTCCCACCGGGAACGGCGCCGGCCCGGGCCGGTGACCCGGCCGTCGTGGGTGCCGCTCTCGTCCCGCAGGTCCTCGGCCCCGAGCGTCTCCTGGGCAGGCGGTGACGGCTGCCGGGAGTCGAGCGGTTCGTCGGAGGACCCCGCGGAGGAGTCGTCGGAGGGGTCCTCGGGTTCGGTATGGGCGTCGCTGCTGGTGCCGGGCTCGCCTCGGCCGGCGGGATGTGACACCTGCGATTCCTCTCGATGTCAAGACTTTAGCCTCGGACACCTTAGCTCAGGGAGATCCTGGAACGAGCCGTGTTCTCGGCGTACGGCCCGGCCGGGACCGACGCTCCACCCTCAGCGCGGCGGCCGCGGCGACGCCCACCGCCGGTCGAGTTCGGCCACGAGTTCGTCCTGGGACAGGCCGGTCACGTCGAGTTCGGCGTCCACGGCGAGCTCGGCCCCGGCGTCCTCGGCGTGCAGCGCGGCGAACTCCTCCGCCGTGAGATACACCGGCCGGGTCGCGGCCCGGCGCCGTGCCTCCGCGACGTCCACGCGCAACCGGACGACCAGGCAGCCGGGCAGCTCGGCCCGGTAGATCGCCAGCGTGCGCGGCGTCAGCACGTCCGTCGCCACCGTCGCGAACCCCTCGGCGGTGAACCGCCGGGCCAGCAGGCAGGCGTTGCGTACGCCGAGCTCCTGCTGGCGCACCCCCTCGTCGCCGTCCCACGGGGCGGCGCCGCCGGCGACGACGAGCTGGCGTACGTCGTCGACGTCGACGTACGCACCCCGCGGGCACGACTCCGCCAGCCGCCGGCCGGCACTGGTCTTGCCCACGGCCGGCGGCCCGGTCAGCACCAACGGAACCCGCATGCGACCAGACCCTAGGCGAGGGGGTGGCCGCACACCCGGCCACGGTCGGTCGGCCGGGTCCGGTCGGATGCTGGACCAGCGACCGGAACCACACCTAGCGTGACCGCGGACGTCAACCAAGATCATCCGCGCGGCACACCCGCGGGTCCCACGGAAGGGGACGGCCCATGCGAGGTCCGGGGGTCGGTCGAAGGACACGGTTCACCGCGGTCACCGCGGGGATCGCGCTGGCGGTCGCGGCGTTCGGCGGCTCGGCGTTCGGAGGGTCGGCACTGGCCGCGCCGAGCGGCACGACCACGACCACCGCCGCCGGGCCGGCGAGCGTGGTCCGCGACCCACACGGGGACCGGGAACCTTCGGGTACCGAGGTCCGCGGCGTCGACGGCACCAACGTGGTCTTCTCCTACGGCGAGGTGATGCCGTCCTTCGACGGCTACGCCCGTCACGAACCCACCCGGCGCTACCTCTCCCTGGACCGGACCTGGCGGTTCCGCTACGACCCTGACAACCAAGGCTTGACAGCGGGCTGGCAGCAGCCGGGCGCCGACGACTCCGCGTGGGACTCGATCGCGGTGCCGTCCTCGTGGGACCTCAAGGACAACGACGGGTGGGCCGGCTACGACGGCGCCGACTTCGGCAAGGGAGGGGCGCTGAAGGACGGGTACGCGTGGTACCGCACGAAGGTCGCGGTGCCCGCGTCGTGGCGCGGAACGCACGTCCGGCTGGCGTTCCTCGCCGCCTCCTACAGCGCGGACGTCTGGGTGAACGGCACCTTCGCCGGCAAGCACGAGGGCGGCCACACCGCGTTCGCGCTGCCGGTCGGCGACGCGCTGCGGCCGGGGCAGCCGGCCACCATCGCGGTGCGCGTCTACCGCCGCGCGAGCTACACCAGCTACGACGGGACCGGCGAGAAGGTCAGCGACGACAAGGCCCTGCCGCCTGGTGTCGTCGACTACTGGCCCTACGCCGGGCTCACCCGGTCGGTGTGGCTGGAGTCGGTGCCCGAGGTGAACGTGGCCAAGGTGCTGCTGGACGCGAAGAAGAGCACTCTCGACGCCCGGGTGGTGGTGCAGAACTCCGGCGACACCGACTTCAACGGGTACGTACGCATCGACCCCGGGCGCGGCTCGACCGGGCGGCCCACCCGGGTGCGCGTCGACGTGCCGGCGGGTGGGGTGGCGGTGCCCTCGGCGCGGATCGCCGTCGCAGGCGCACCGCACTGGAGCGTCGCGCACCCGCGCGTCCTCACCGCCCGGGCATCGGTGACCGCCACCGCCGACGGCCGGCCGGTGGACACCCTGGCCGCCACCTACGGCGTACGCGAGATCAGGGTCGACGGCACGCAACTCACCCTTGACGGCAGCCCGCTGTTCCTCAAGGGGACCAACTGGCACGAGGAAACCGACCGCTCCGGCCGGTCGATGACCCGTGCGGAGTACGACCACGAGCTCGGCCAGGTCAAGGCGGCGGACGCGAACTTCCTGCGCAACTGCGTCTACAACCGGCACCCGTACGTCTACGACTGGGCCGACCGGCACGGCCTGATGCTGATGGACGAGTGGGACACCATGTGGGTGGGCACCGACCAGCAGAAGCTGCAGACCGAGAGCTACGGCCTGTCCCGCGCGCTCGCCCTGGCCACCGCGTGGAACAACCACAACCACCCGTCGGTGATCCTGTGGGGCCTGCAGAACGAGTCCACCATCGACGGCGACGGCGCGCCGGTCTACCGCGCCTGGCTGGCCGACATGAAGGCGGCGGTGAAGGCCGTCGACCTGTCAAGGCGTCCGGTCACCTGGGCGTCGTACTCCTCCTGGGACCCGGCGTTCGACCTCGCCGACGTGGTGGGCTTCAACGAGTACTTCGGCTACTTCTACGGCAAGAACTCAGACCTCGGGACCACCCTGGACGCCGTGCACCGCAACCATCCGGACAAGCCGATCCTGGTCACCGAGAACGGCACCTGGTCCTACCTCGGCAAGCACGGTTCGCCGGCGGAGGGCGGCACCGAGGAGTGGCAGGCCGCCAACTTCGTCTCCCACTGGGACCAGGTGACCGCGCCGTCGCGGCCGTGGATGGCCGGCTACGCGTTCTGGGTGCTCAAGGACTACAAGGAACGCGCCGCCTACAACCAGGACTACAACGGCCTGTCCACGATGGGCATGCTCGGCTGGGACGGGACCACCAGGCGAGCGGTGTTCGACGCGTTCGCCGAGGCGCGGTCACCGCGCTGAACGGACCCGTAGGGTTGGGCGCATGATCGTGGTACACGCGATACTCCGCGCCCGGCCCGACCGCCGGGTGGACACCGTGGCGGCGCTGATCGCCATGCAGCACGCGGTCCGCACCCACGAGGACGGCTGCCTGCACTACGCCTTCGTCGCCGACCTCGAGGACGACTGTCTGTTCACCTGTGTGGAGGAGTGGACGGATCTGGACGCCCTGCGCGAGCATCTGGCCGGCCCGCACCTGGCGGCGCTGGACGCGGTGCTCGCCGACACCGCCGAGGGCCCGGCCGACATCCGGGTGTTCGAGGCGGTGCCGACGCGGATCACCCCGACCTGAGCGGCGACACGTCGTCGGTGGGCCCCTTCGGAGTGGGTACGCCGGCCGCGGGGCTGTTCCCGGTCGGCGCGTTCCCGGCCGGCGCGTTGCCGGTCGATGTGTTCCCGAAGGGTGCGCCGGGAGTGCGCTCCCGCTCCACCTGGTGCAACAGGTCGCGGGTCAGGGTCTGCCCGAGCGCGCGGTAGGCCTCGAAGTCGAACTCGCCGTACAACTGGTCGCCGGTGGTGTGCCGCGGGAAGTCGGGGTGCTCCAGGGCGTACGTCTCCAGGTCCCAGCACAGGTCGCCTGCCAACACCGCCTTGACGAGCAGGATGTCGGCGGTGCCGCCCTCGGGATAGGTCGCGTGGCCGCGTGCCCAGCCACGGCCGATCCGCTGGCCGCCGTGGCGCTGGAGGGTGCGCAGGTCGAGGTTGACGTCGACGCCGAGATCCATCCGGGCCGAGGCGATCGCCGAACCCACCGCCGCGAAGGAGTCCTCGAGGTCGTTCGACGCGTCGATCACGATGACCCTCGCGGGGCGGCGGCGCAGCGCCTCCACCAGGCCGAGGTTGTCGTAGTGGCCGCCGTCGGTGACGTAGAGCCTCCGGTCGTACATCGACGCCCGGCCGAACGCCTCCCGGAACAGCTGGTGGGCACCCGGCTTGTCCGCGATCGACGCGGCGTACGCGGTGGCCGAGACCAGGCGGGTGAGTGGTCCGGTACGGCCGTCGCCTCGCCGGCGTTCGGCCAGCTCGCCGCAGCGGCGGGCGAGCGCCGCCGCCGGTGACGTCGTACCCCAGTAGGGGTTGGGCAGCCACACGCCGAGCCGGGCGTTGACCACCGCGAACAGCAGCCGCATCGGCCGGGTGCCGGCGTTGTTGCGCCCGGTCAGCGGCGCGAACGCGGCCCCGCTGATCGCCACCGCGCCGGGCAGGGTCACGTCCCGGCGGTGGTAGTCCGCGCGGACCTCGTACTCCGCGGTTGGTTCCAGGCCCTCCGCGGGCAGCGTGACGTCGCCGGCCACCCCGGTCAGCTCCGGGTCGAAGACGAACGGCACGCAGCCCCGGTCCGGCGGGATGAAGTCGGTGTCGGCGGCATTGGCGGAACCGACGATCACCAGTTGCGGGCCGCCGTCGGGCGACACGGCGTACCGCGAGTACGGCAACGGCGTCGGGTAGGCGCGTTCGGCCTCCCGCTCGGAGTGTCCCCGGCCGACGAGGTACGCCACCGACAGCCGCTCGCGGTAGTACGGATGCAGGGACGTGCGGGTGGCGTCGGTGAAGATCCGGGTCGCGACCAGCAGGGCCGCGCACAGGCCGGCCACCCACCACCGCGAGCGCCACTCCTCGCTGGCGGCGTATCCCGCGGTCCACCGCAGCAGCACCACCAGCACGCCGACGACCAGCAGCGCGGAGCCGAGCCAGGGCACCAGTCTCGTCCGGAGCCAGGCGAGGATCCGCCTGCGCAGGGTGGGACCGACACCCGCGGAGATGGTCTGGATCCCCTTCCAGGCCGACCGTGCCAACGCGATGAACGCCGCACCGAGAGCGGCCAGCGTGACGAAGCCGAACTGCGAGTCGACCGCGGCGTTCGCGGTCGTCGCCCGCGGACCGGCGACGCCGCTCGCGGTGCCGGCCACGCTGTCGGTGAGCCCGTCGAGGATGCCGGACTGGACGCCGGCCGCGCCGGAACCGAGGTTGTTCGCCCACACCAGGACCAGCGGAACACCCAACAGCAGCAGTGGGCTGACGATCCCGGGCACCAGCAGCAGCCGGGCCAGTGCCCGCCCCTCTCTGCGCAGCCAGGTCGGCGGGACCCGGAACCGGTCGACCAGCACCTCCGCCAGGAACAACGCCAGCACGATCGTCAGCGGGCCGAGGGCACCCACCCAGTACCACCTCGGCAGGCCGGCGAAGTCCGTCCACGCGTTCGGCCCGCCGAGGCCGCGGACGACGGAGGTCGTGGCGATCGCCCAGCCGAGCACCCAGGCGATCGCCCGGATCAGGATGCCTATCAACACCAGGTTGACAACGACGCCGTACAGCAGCGACATGATGGCGCGGGCACCGACCGCCAGCGAGGGCAACAGGTAGTGGGTGTGCCGGCGCAGCCGGGCGAGCTCGGGGCTGCCCATGGCGTACGGCGTGGGCTCCGACGCCGACGTGCGTCCCTCGTCGACCAGGGACCGTCGCAGGAAGTGGAACGCCGCGGCGATGTAGCCGCCGCCACTGACGCCGATCACCGTCGAGGACCGTTGGTACTCACCCTGGTCGGTCAACGCCTGCAGGGCTCCCAGCGAGAACGCCGCCGACCGGATGCCGCCGCCGGAACAGCAGATGATCTGCCGGCCGCGGTCGTGCCGGGTGAGGTCCGCGGCGGCCTTCCCGTCGGGGTTCGCCCCACCGGCCGCGCGCCCGTCGACGCTGTCCGCCCCGACGTCGCGCCGCGGCGGCCGCGCATGCCCGCCCACGCCGTACCGCGTCGCCACCAGCGCCGTGCCCGCCAGCAGGAGCGCGCCGATCCACAGCACCCACCATGTCCCGGTCAGCCAGCCGGCCGACAGCGAGGGACACGTGCCGTACGCCGCCGGGACGCCCTCGAACCGCCGCCACAGCACGACGTTCTCCACCGCGTCCAGGCAGGCGGCCACACTCGCCAGCGCCGCACCGGCGAACGCGCGCCGGCGAAGCGCGCTGCCCGCCGGCTGCACCAGCGCGACGAAACCGTGCGCGCGCCACGCGGCGAGGAGGTAGGCGCAGATCAGTCCGGTGTCGACCAGCAGCGACAACCGTGCGGCAGTCGAGCACGTCGGGTCGCCGGCCCGCACCACGTGCCGCATCGGCCACTGCACCAGCAACAGCAGGGCGGTGAGAAGCATCGCCGCCCGCACCTGCCGCCAGTGCCCACCCAGCCGCACCTCGGCGCGCGTACGTTCGTCCGACACGAGCGTCCCCCTTCGCACGGTCGGGCTCCACCCCCGGCGGGCTCGCCATGCCGTGCTCGACGTCGTACGACGAAAGGTAGTCCCGCGGCGTTCCGGCGGCTACCTGGCCACCCGCCCCGGAGTCATCGGGGGAAGCCGGGCGTGGCCCAGGTGGCGCCGTCCGGCGCGATCGCGTACGCCTCGAAACCCGTCCGCCCGGCGAGCCACTCACGTGCCTGGTCGCCCATCGCCAGCGCGGCGGTGGCGTAGGCGTCGGCGGTGGGCAGGTCCGGGCCGACGACGGTGACGCTCGCCCAGCCGGTGGCCGGTTCGCCGGTACGTGGGTCGACGACGTGCGCGCCGCGTTCGGCCGTGCCCGACGTGGCCACCGCGATGTCCGCGCCCTCGACGACGGTCGCCAGCCGGCTGCGGTCGCGCGGGTCGGCGATACCGACGCGCCACCACCGGCCGGGTGCGGGCCGGCCGCGGGCGAGGACGTCGCCGCCGGCGTTCAGGCAGTGCGCCCGCGAACCGGCCGCCTGCAGGATCTGGTCGGCCTGCTCGATCGACCAGCCCTTCACCAGCCCGGACGGGTCGAGCCGCCCGGCATACCTCGGGTCGAAGTAGCCGACCGTCTCCACCCGCAGTTCCTCACACCGCGCCAGCACCGACCGGACCGTGTCCGGGCAGTCCGCCAGCCCGACCTCGCCGCGGTCGAGCCGGCTGATCGCGCTGTCGGGACGATAGGTGCTGAACGTCGCGTCGACGGTGTGCAGCCAGCTGACGACCGCGTCCACCGCACCGGCGCCCACGCGCGGGTCGCGGACGTCGATGGTCACCGCCGTACCCATCACGTACTCCACGTGCCGGATCGGCCCACGGACCGAGCCGGACGTCGTCGCGCTCACGCGCCGGCCCTGTCGAGCGCGGACTGCAGCGAGGTGATGTAGCCCTGGCTGGTGTACGTCGCACCGGACACGCTGTCGATGTGGGCGCTCTGCGCCGACAGCGCCTCCTTGCGCAGTTGGGGTGCGGCGAACCCGGCGATCTCGGAGCTCCGCTGATTGCCACCCGGCAGTTGCAGCGCGGTGACGTCGGTGATCCGGTGGCCGAGCATGGTGACCTTCACCTGCACCGGTCCGTACGGCGTGTCCGCGGTCTGCCCCGCCACCTTCATCCTCGTGACGGGCTTCGGCTTGGGCTTCGGCGTGACCCTCGGGTGGGTGACCTTCCTCGGCGTCGCCTTCGCCTTCGAGGTCGACGACTTCTTCTTCGTCGTCAACTTCTTCTTGCGGGGGGTCGGTGTGCCGGTGGGAGTCGGCGTGACGGTGGCCGTGGGAGTCGGCGTCGCACGAGGTGCGGATGTGCGCTTGGTCGCCGTCGACCCCGAGCCCGCACCCGGAGCGGCCAGCGTGGCCAGGCCGGGTGCGCCGGTCTGCGACTTCACCCCCAGCAGCAGCACGATCCCGGTGATGGTGGTCAGCGCGGTGAGCACGATGCGTTTCATCAGAAGCTGAAGTCCTCGTGGTGGATGCGCCGCGCGGGGACCCCACACTCCCGCAGCGACTCGATCGCGGTGGTCATCATCCCGCCGGGCCCGCACAGGTAGGCGTCGCGCTCGGCGACGTCGGGCACCAGGCGGCGCAGCCAGTTCGGGTGCAGTGCCGGCTCCTGGCCGGGCCCGGGCGGACCGACCAGGTAATGCACGACCGCCCGCCGGTCGGCGGCGATCTCGTCCAGTTCGTGCCGGAACACCACGTCCTCGTGCTTGCTGGCGCGGTAGATCAGGGTGAGCCGGCCCTCCTCCGCGGGCAGCGACTCGAACAACGCGCGCAGCGGGGTCACCCCGACCCCGCCGGCGATCAGCACCACGCCGTGCCGGCTGCGCCGCCGCGCGGTGAGCGCGCCGTAGGGACCCTCGGCGAGCACCCGCGTGCCCGGCCGGATGCGCTGCAACTGCTCGGTGTGGTCACCGAGCGCCTTGATGGTCACCCGCAGCCAGCTCGGGTTGGGTGCGGCGGACAGGGAGTACGGATGGGACTGCCACCACTCGTTCCGGGTGAGGAACCGCAGCCGCATGAACTGGCCCGCCTCCGCGCCGAGGTCGTCCAGCCGGGCGCCGGTGAGGTAGACCGACACCACACCGGGCGCCTCGGTCCGGACCGCGGCCACCTCCAGCCGGTGCCGCCAGACGTTGCGGACCGGGACGAGGAGGCGGAACCAGATCAGCAGGGCGCTCGCCGCGGCGTACGCCCCGATCCATCCCCACCGCGCCACGGCGTTCGGCACGAACTGCGCACCGGTGAGGATCTGGTGCCAGAACGCGAGCGCGATGCCGGCATAGGTCAACAGGTGCAGGAGATACCACGTCTCGTAGCTCACCCGGCTGCGGACCGCGGTGGCCGAGACCACCCCGACCAGCACGAAGAGTCCCGCGCCGATCACCGCCCACAGGACGTACGGGAATCCGGTCAGCAGCTGGGTCAGCTCCTTGCCGAGCCCGGCGTGCGCGGTCATCGCGTACCCCAGCCAGATCAGCACCATGTGCGCGACGGTCATGCACACGACGTAGCGTCCGACCATGCTGTGGATCCGGGCCAGCCGGTCGGTGCCGACCTGGCGTTCCAGCAGCGGCAGCCGGGCCATCAGCACCAGCAGGATCACCACCAGGTAGCCGGCGTACAGCCCGGTCAGCCGGCCCGCCTCGGTCAGCTGCGCGCCGAAGGAGGTGGGCGGAAGGGTGCTGGTCCACCACAGCAGGGTCAGGGCCGCGGCGCCCGCGGCGACCCCGCACCACACCAGCCACGGGGAGTGCCGCACCATCAGAGCTCGCATGGACACCACCGTGGCGGATCGACCTGTGGGAACCCGGTGACCATCCTGTCCGCCCCCTGTGAACCCCGCCGGGCGGTTCCGCGTTCACAGTGAACGCACAGCAAACTCACACCCGCCTCTCAGGCCCGGCAGCGAAGGTGTGTAGTAGAAGAGCGCGGGGGACCCCCGTCGGCACCTGCCGGCGGCGGCATCCCGACGAGGAGATCCTGTGCCAGGTGCGGACAGTACGGCACGAAACGACGCCACCCAGCACGCGGAGCAGGCCGGGCCGGTCACCATGGCCGACCCGCCGGTGCGGGTGCTGGTCGTCGACGACGAGCGCTACCTCGCCGAGATGATCGCCTCCGCGCTGCGCTACGAGGGCTGGCAGACCATGGTCGCCGGCACCGCCGACCAGGCGCTGAACCAGGCCCGCGACTTCGAGCCGTCCGCGATCGTGCTGGACGTGATGCTGCCCGACACCGACGGATTCGCGTTGTTTTCGGCGCTTCGCGCCAAAGGAGTCGATGCGCCCGTCATCTTCCTCACCGCGCGCGACGCCACCGAGGACCGGGTACGCGGGCTCACCATCGGTGGCGACGACTATGTCACCAAGCCGTTCAGCCTGGAGGAGCTCATCGCCCGGCTGCGTACGGTCATGCGGCGGGCGGCCGTCACGGTCCCCCGCGGCACCGGCCTGCGGGTGGCCGACCTGATGCTCGACGAGGACTCCCGCGAGGTCCGCCGCGGCGACCGGTTGATCGAGCTGACCCCGACGGAGTTCGAGCTGCTGCGGTTCCTGATGCGCAACGCCCGCACGGTGCTGTCCAAGGCGCAGATCCTGGATCGGGTGTGGAACTACGACTTCGGCGGCAACGCCAACGTGGTCGAGCTCTACATCTCCTATCTCCGCCGCAAGATCGACGTCGACGCCGAGCCGTTGATCCACACGGTCCGCGGGGTCGGCTACGTCCTCCGCCCACCGCTTTCGTGAGCCGTCCGCGTTCGGTCTACACGGCGACGCGAGGTTTCCTCGCCCGCCAGCCGTTGCGCCGCCGGGTGCTCGCCCTGGTGCTGCTGCTCGTCGCGGGAGTACTGGCGGCCGGCGGGGTGGCGACGACGCACGCACTGCAGACGTACCTGCTCAACCGCACCGACGGCCAGCTGCGCCAGGTCGCCGGGCAGACCAGGGACGCGCTCCTGCACGGGGACGACGACGCCGACCGCGTGCAGATCCCGCCCGAGGACGCGGTGCGTTTCGTGGTGAGCGCCGACGACATCCGGTCCGCGATGCTGCCCGCGACCCCCGGCTCGATCGACCACGTGCGGGACCTGCCGCACGCCGAGCAGGTCAGGCTCGCCAAGAAGGTGCCCGACTCCCCGCGTACGTTCGAGGACCGCGCACTGCCCGGCCCGTACCGCCTGGTGGCCACGACCTTCAAGAACGGCGCCCGGCTGGTGGTCGGGCTGCCGTTGCGGTCGCTCAACGACACCGTGCGCCGGCTGGTGCTGATCGAGTTCGCGGTCGGACTGGCCGGGCTCGCCGTCACCGCGGCCCTCGGCTCCATGCTGATCCGGGTCGGCCTGGCCCCGCTCGGCCGGATGACCACCACCACGAGGCGGATCGCCGAGACCGACCTCACCGGCCCGGAGGCCGCGGTGCGGCTGCGGGCGCCGGTGCTGCCGCCCCAGACGGAGGTGGGTCAGCTCGGTTCGGGCCTGAACCACATGCTGGAGGCGATCGACGCGTCGTTCCAGGCACGCAACGAGGCCGAACGCCAACTGCGGCAGTTCATCGCCGACGCCTCCCACGAGCTGCGGACGCCGCTGTCGACGGTACGTGGGTACGCGGAACTCTTCGACCGTTCGACCCGGGACCGCGACGGCAGCCCCGAACTCGCCCGGAACCTCGACCTCGCCGAGCTCGGCACGGCGATGCGCCGGATCGCGGAGGAGTCGAACCGGATGAGCCTGCTGGTCGACGACCTGCTGCTGCTCGCCCGGCTGGACCAGGGCCGCCCGCTCGACCACCGCCCGGTCGACCTGTGCCGGCTGGCGGTGGACGCCGCCAGCGACTTCCGCGTCCGCGACCAGGACCACCCGATCAGGCTGGACCTGCCCGCCGACCCGCTGGTGGTGGACGGCGACGAGGGCCGGCTCCGCCAGGTGCTGGCCAACCTGCTAGCGAACGTGCACGCCCACACACCAGCCGGCACCGTCGTCGACCTGCGGGTGCGTGGTGACGGCGACGGCGCCGCGCTGATCGAGGTGCACGACGACGGGCCCGGCGTACCCCCGGTCGCGGTCGACCATGTCTTCGACCGCTTCTACCGCGCCGACACCTCGCGCACCCGGGCCAGCGGAGGCACCGGACTGGGACTCGCCATCGTGCAAGCCGTGGTTGACGCCCACCACGGAACGGTACGAGTGAGCAGCCGGCCCGGCGAGACGACGTTCCGCGTCCGGCTCCCGGCGGGCTGAGCTTCGGGGACTACCCTGTCCGGCGCGCGGTCCCCGCGCCCGGACGGAGGACGGCATGGACGGCATGGACGGCATGGACGGCACGAACGGCGTGGACGGCGTGGACGGCGTGGACGGCGTGGACACCGGCGGCTCGAACGCCGGCGGCTCGGACACCGGCACGATCGCCGGCTGGCTGGAGCGGCTGGCGTCCGCCGACCCGGCCCCCGGCGGTGGTGCGGCCGCGGCGATGCAGGTCGCGATCGGCGCGGCGCTGGTGTCGATGGTGACCAACCTGACGATCGGCAAGCCGGTGCACGCCGCGCACGAGGAACACGCCACCCAGGTCCGTGAGCGGGCCGACGCCCTGCGCATCGAGGCGCTGCGGCTGGGCAGGGAGGACGAGGCCGCGTTCACGGCACTGATGACGGCCTACCGCCTTCCCCGTACGACCGAGGAGGAACGCACGGCCCGCCGCGACGCGGTGCGGTCCGCGACCCACGCCGCGGCGCTGCCACCGCTGGCGATCGCGGCCGCCGCCGCCGACGTGGTGGCGCTGGCCGAGTCGCTGCGGGGGCGGTCCAACCCGCAGGTGGTCTCCGACCTGGCGGTAGCCGCCGCCGCGGCAGCCGGTGCCGCGGAGTCCGCCGCCGTCAACGTCGAGATCAACCTGTCCTCGTTGCCCGACAGTGATGTCAAGGCCGAATTGACAGCTGACCTGGAGGAGCACCTCGCCGTCGCCGAGCGGGGCCGCTCGCTGGTCGCCGACATCCGCCGGGAGATCACCCGATGACCGCCCGACTGCTCGACGGGCGGGCCGTGGCGGCGACCGTGGACGAGCACACCACCGCCGACGTGGCCCGGCTGGCCGCGGCTGGGATCGTTCCCACCCTGGCGGTGGTGGTGCCGACCGACGACGAGGGAACGGCGTGGTACGTCCGCTCGATCGCCCGGGCGGGCAAGCGGCTCGGCATCACCTGCCTGGTCGACACGCTGCACGGCGCCGACGCCGCCACCCTCACCGGCCATCTCGCCGCGAGGTCGGCCGACCCCGCGGTGCACGGCGTGATCTGCCAGACCCCGCTGCCGGCCGGCGTCACCCTGGCCGGCCTCGGTGCGGCGATCGCACCGGACAAGGACGTCGACGGGGCCAACCCGACCTCGCTGGGGCTGCTCGCCGCGGGCTCGGTCGAGGCGTTCGCACCCGCGACCGCGCAGGCGGTGCTGGAGATCCTGCGCCACGAGCAGGTGCCGCTGGAGGGCCGGCGCGTCGTGGTGGTCGGCCGTTCGACCGTGGTGGGCAAACCCGCCGCGCTGCTGTTGCTCGCCGAGCACGCCACCGTGACGGTCTGCCACTCCCGCTCGGCCGACCTGCCCGCGCTGTGCCGGGAGGCGGACGTGCTGGTGGCGGCCGTCGGGCGTCCCGGGCTGATCGGCGTGGACCACGTACGCCCCGGCGCGGTCGTCGTGGACGTCGGCACCAACCCCACCCCGGACGGCGGACTGGCCGGCGACGTCGACCCGGCCGTCGCCGCGGTGGCGGGAGCGCTCACACCGGTGCCCGGAGGTGTCGGCCCGGTGACCACCGCGCTGCTGCACCGACACACCGCGCTCGCCGCGGTGCGGGCCTGCCTCAGGTAGCGCGATGTGGTGGTACCGCACGCGGCTGCGGAACCGGCCTGTCGGTGGTCGGTCGTAGCGTCCGCACCTCCGAACCGACGAACCGACGAATCCGGAGGACGCGATGCGATACGGCCTGGACATCTCACCGGTCGGCGCCTGGGGCGACCCGCGCTACGTCCCACCCCGGTTGCCCCTGGATGAGGCACGGTCGATCATCGAGCGCGGCCCGATCCGAGCGCGTTGAGCGGACCTGCCTGCCCGGACCGCAGGCACACGGCCTAACGTCGCGGGTATGACCGGTGCTTTCGACGACCTGCTCGCCGCCAACGCGCGTTATGCCGACGACTTCCAGCTCGCGGGATTCGACGGGTTCGCCCACGCGGGCGTCGGGCTCGTCACCTGCATGGACTCCCGCATCGACCCCCTCGGCCTGCTGGGCCTGCGGCCCGGCGACGCCAAGATGGTGCGCAACCCCGGCGGACGAGTCACCCACCAGGCGCTGCTGGCGCTCATCCTGGGCGTCAATCTGCTGAAGGTCGAGCGGATTCTGGTGATTCCGCACACCCGCTGCGCGATGGCCTCGGCCACCGAGGCCGAGCTGCGTGCCCGGGTCGGCGAGGCGAGCGGGCAGGACGCCACGTGGGAGACGTTCGGTGCGATCGCCGACCAGGAGAGCCAGCTGCGCGACGACGTGGCCCGCGTGCGCGCGCATCCGCTGATTCCCGACTCGGTCGCCGTGGGCGGCTTCCTGTACGACGTGGACACCGGGCGGCTCCGCCCGATCGTGTGACCCGCGGTCGCCACTCAGGCGACCTTCCACCAGACGCGCCCGCCCAGGGCACGTCTGTAGTAGCCACCCGACTCGTGACTCGACGTCGCTCGGCCGAGCAATTCCTCACTTCGACGTTCGCGCAACGTCAGATTGACGTCGATCTTCCTTGTGGGTAAGGGGTTTCCCGCACGCCTGAGCTGATCTTGTCGGGTAGACTCGAACACATGAGCGACGGCGGTGGATACTTCGGCGACGATCCGGGTGATGGTCCGGGTCGCCGTCGGGTGCTGCCGGATGGGTTTGCTGATGTGGCGGGTGGGCCGCGGCTTGCGGTGTTGCTGGCTTCGGTGGATCGCGGGGTGTGTAACGGGTTGGAGGTGGAGGAGCGGGCCAGGGCGTGGCGGCGGTTGATCGGCTGGGCGGAGGCCGAGTGTCTGTCGGAGGTGAACGAGCTGGCCTACGCCGACCCCGGTATGCCCGATGACCCGGCGCAGCGCAGTGCCGAGATGGACCCGATGACCCAGGCCGTCCTGGAACCGCTGCTGCGGTGGTCCGGTTACCGCGCCAGCTGGTACCTGGCACTGGCCCTCACCCTGCCCCGCCTGCCCCGGACACGAGCAGCGCTGGCGTCCGGTGGGCTGGAGGTCACCGACGTGCGGGCGATCGTGGACCGGATCACCGACGCCAAACCCGACCTGTGGGGTGCGATCGAGGACGCGATCTTCCCCAAGGTGCTGGAACTTCGGGGCGGGCTGTTGCGGGCCAAGGTCGAGGCCGAGGTCGTGAAAGCTGACCCCGAGGCTGCCGGTAAACGGCACCGCGCCGCGCGGACGGGGCGGAACGTCGCGATCTGGCCGGCTGTCGACGGGGTCGCCGACCTCGCGATCCGTGGCCTGTCCGCTGACCAGGCCGCGGAGGCGTACGGCTACATCGACGCGATCGCACGTGCCGTGAAGTCCGCCGGCGACCCGCGCAAGCTGAGCCAACTCCGTGCGGACATCGCCTTCTCCCTGCTCAGCGGCACCGCCGACCTCGTTGACTGTTCCGCCCCCACAGCCACCACCGACCAGGGCGACAACCAGGCCGTCCAGGACACCGCCCCACACGGGCGGGCCGGCACCGAGGCCGACGACCAGACGCCGGCAGAAGGTGAGTCCGAGCAGCAGTCGGAGGAACAGGTCCAGGGCGACTCTGAGCAGCGCCCCGCGGAAGCCGAGTCTCCGCAGGAGCAGGACGACGCGCGAGCAGCCCGAAGACGAGCCGCGAGCCCGAGACGACGCCCAGCCCGAGAGCGAGCGGGCGTAGGGAGACACCGACCAGGACGAGTTGGGGCGCTGTGCCGTGCACCGGTTCCCCGACCACGATCTGCACGACAGCTGGTGTGAGTGTGGGAACTGTTCTCCCGCACCGGTGGCCAGCTGCAGTGTGTGTGGTGCGGCCGCGATGAACGGCGTCCGAGTCCACGACACCGCCGCCCACCAGGCCCCAGCCCGCAACGCCGAGCCGCCGGGACAGCCCGACCCACCTGATCCACCTGAACCGCCGGGTCGGCCTGATCGGCCGGCAGACAATTCCACCGCCACCACCGCCGCCGTGGACCTCTTCGCAGCCGAGCTGGGGTCCGATCAAGACGCGCGCCAAGGTGCAGCTGAACATACCGTTGACCACCCTGATGGGGTTGTCCACCCGGCCCGGTGAGCTCGGCGGAGTCGGGCCCGTCATCACCGAGGTTGCTCGCCGGATCGTGGCGAACCACCTCGACAATCCCGAAGCCCGCTTCAGTGTCGGGGTCACCCATCCGGTCACCGGGCGCCTACTTCACCTCCATCCGATCCCGGCGAGGTTCCTGCGGGGGCTGCAGGCCGAGCTGGTGCATGCCCGCGACCAGCGCTGTGTGTGGACCACCTGCAGACGTCCTGCGGCGACGTGTCACCTGGACCACAACACCGAGTACGCCGACGGTGGAGAAACCTCCGTGGACAACATCGCACCCCTGTGCCCACGCCACCACAAGGCGAAAACCGAACGGGACTGGAAACTCAAGCAGACCGGGCCCGGCGAACACACCCTCACCGATCCGTTCGGCCGGCACTACCGCAGCAGCGCACCGTCCCTCACCGACCCAGCCGTCGACGAGGCGATGGCCACCGCCGGAGCGCGGTCGGCCGACGACGACCTGCCACCGTTCTGAGAACGAACCGCCTCGGCTCACCCTCCGGCCGGTTCACCCACCTACCGGCTACCGGGCGCCGCGCTCAGAAGTCTCCTGCGCCGGGATGTTCTTCTTCGGGGGCCCGCCCTTGTTCCCGTCCTGGTCGGCGAGGGTGAGACGCAACGGCGTGCCGTGCATCACGACGTCGGCCACCGGCGAGCGGCGTTCGGCGAGGCGTACCAGATCGGCGAGCTCCTCCCTGCTGGCGTCCCCCTCGACGTGCAGCGTCATCCGGATGCTCTGGTAGCCGGGACGAACCTCCTCCGACATGCCGAGCAGTCCCCGCAGGTCGATGTCGCCGTCGAGTTCGGCGTCCACCCTGGTGAGGGTGATCCCCCGGGCCGCCGCGTGGTAGACGAGCGTGGTGGTGACACATCCGGCCAGTCCGGCGAGGAGGTACTCCACCGGGTTCGCGCCCCGGTCCTCACCGAGCAGTGCCGGGTGTTCGTCCTTGTCGTAGACGAAGTACGTCTTGTCCCTGCGGTGTGTCGTACGGGCGCCGTCGAAGTCGGCGACGACCGCCCGGTTGTGTGCACCATGGACCCAGAAGTTGCTGAGCCGGAAGTTGAACTTCGCGATCGCCGGATCCTGTTCGATCGCGGTGATGGTCTGGAATAACCTGCCTGCGTCCACGCCGTTGACGACCTTCTCGGCGGCTGTCGTCGTCATCGAGTCCCGCTCCCTTCGAGCACTGGTGGTTGGCCTCTCCTGTCAGCGCAACCAACCGTTGACAGGCGGGGAAGGGCCACCCGGGCTGCTGTACGGGGGTCCTTCGACCTTTTTCGGCCGATGCGACTCCCGCAGCACAGCCCGCTGCTCCGAGGTCTGTGGTGCCGCCCGCAACGAGTCTGCGCTGCGGTCGAAGTGGTCGAGCACCTCCCCCAGCCGCTCACAGGTGCGTTCGATCTCCTGTCTCGCCCGGTCTCGCTCGATGATGGCGACGGACAGCAGCAGCCCGGTCAGGGCGACCGCCCCATCGAACATCTGCAGGATCACCATGGTGTCGAACAAGCTACGTCCGGCGAACGGCCCGATGGCGTGCACCGCCGCGTAGATCGCGTCCGCCGAGGCGAGCAGCGCCACCGGAGCGGCCCCCGGCAGCTGGAACCTCCACGCAGCCCAGACCAGCAGTGGAAATGCCAGGAAGAGGATGCCGAACATCCGCGCACCCGTCAGCACGACCACGAATGTGGCGGCCAACAGCACGAGGATCTCCAGCAGCGTGCCCGTGCGGATCCTCTGCCGCCAGGGGATCCGCGCGAGAGTCAGCAGCAGCGGCGCGACGATGAGGATGCCCATAGCGTCGCCGGTCCACCAGGTCAGCCACGTCGGCAGGAAGTAGCTGGGCTCGCTGAGACCGACAGCTATCCGGACCACGGTGCCGATGGTCGAGCTGATGAGCATGCCGCCGAACGCGGCGAGGAACACCAGCGCGAGCGCATCCCGCAGCCGGTCCAGTTCGGTCCGGAAGCCGACCTTGCGTAGTGCCCAGTACGCAGTCAGGCACGCGAGCGTGGTTCCAGCGGCAGTGGGCAGGGCGGCGGCTGCGGGGTCATGGGTCCCCTCCTGGATGAGGGCACCGAGGAGAACTCCGGGCCACACCCGGGGGCCGAAGAGCAGCAAACCGACCAATGCGATTCCGGTGGGCGGCCAGAATGGGCTGATCTGTCCGTCGACCAGGCCGACCATCAGCCCCAGTTGCGCCGTTCCGTAGAAGGCGGCCGCAACGACGAGGATCTGCAGCCCAACGATTCCAGCTCGTCGGAGCCCGGGAGAGCGCTCCACAACAGGCCACCCTACGCGCGGCTCAGGGCCGAAAGGTAGGGCGCCCGTTGGCCAAACGCCCTTACTTTCAACAGTAAACTACCCTCCCGCGCGTACGGCCCGGACCGAGAACATCGCGGGAAGTTCGTCGCGAACGCCGTCGCGGTCGAGGTTCGGCATCGGCATGCCACCTGCCCGGGCCGGGAACTCGTGCAGGAACTCGATCGTGATTCCGGCGCGGGCGACGGCGGTCACCACCTCCCCCAGCGTGTGGGTCCACTCCCGCGACTCCTGGTGTGCCATGCCGGCGTCGGACACCGCGTACGAGCCGTCCTTGACGACGACGGTCGGGTCCGCTCGGCCGAAGTAGCTGCCGTGCAGGGTCAGGCCACCCTCCGCACTGCCGGACTCCGACAGCGCCATCGCCAGCGGGTGGTAGTCGAGCACGTAGAGCACGCCGCCCGGGCGGAGGAGTCGCGCGCAGGTCGCCGCCCACGCGTCCAGGTCGCCGATCCACATCAGCACGCCCTTGGACAAGAAGACCACGTCGTAGGTGTCGTTCAGGTGGTCGGCCGCGGCGAGCACGTCGCAGACCACGAACTCGGCCTCGGTGTTCGTCCGGGTGGCGAGGTCACGGGCGATCCCGATCGCCTCCTCGGAGAAGTCGACGCCGGTGACCTGCGCGCCCTCGCGTACCCACGACAGGGTGTCCATGCCGAAGTGGCACATCAGGTGCAGCAGCCGTTTGCCGGTGACGTCACCGACCTCGGCCAGCTCGAGCGCGCCGAGCGTGCTCTTCCCGCGCAGGAACGACTCCACGTCGTAGTAGTCCGACGCCGCGTGCAGCGGAGCGAGCTCGTTCCACATTGCCTGGTTGACGGTCGTGTGCTGGTCCATGCCGCCGACCCTCGCACACGCGCCGGAGGCGAGGCGACCGGATATGTCACCCGGTGGCGCTTCGGCCCATGCGGTGCAACAGCCGGTCCTGCCGCGACGCGTCGTCGGGGAGTCTGCCCTCGGGAGCGGCGAAGAACCGCCCGCTCCCCCGGGACGCGGTGGGGGTTTCGGCAAGACCGGCATAGATCGCGTCGAGGTTCTCCTCGATCCAGGCGACCAGGCCGGGATCGAGACTGTCGTCCACGTCAAGAGCATGGGCCAGGTCCCAGGTGTGCACGGTGGAGTCGGTGACCCGTACCGCCAGCGCCTGTCGCGCGGTCACCTCTCCCAGCGGATAGTCGAGAGTGCGCCGCAGCACGCCAGGTCGGGAGAACGCCGCGACGCAGGTCCGCACCGATCGGTCGTACGCCTCGATAGGGTCGTCGCCCAGCACGTCCTGGTCACGGCGCCGGAGGAAGTCCGCACCGGTTCCGCCTTCCAGAAGCCTTACATAGTTGAGGTTTCCACCGGCCATGTGATTGACCAGGTGACGGACGTTCCACTCCGCACAGGGCGTCGGGCCGCTCCACTGCTCCGGCCGAACGAGCCGCAACCGTCGTGCGAACTCCGCGCTGGACGAGGCGAACCGGTCGACGATCCCGTGGAAGCAGTCGTTCACCGTCCAAGCGTCCTGTGCATTCCGGGGAAGCGCTGGCGGGTAACGGACGTGGCGTTCACTCTCCCAGCCGTCCGGCCGGCAGGTCCCGCAGTCGGCGCAGCGGAGTGGCCAGCAGGATCACCCCACTGAGCGCGAAGACTCCGAGCATCGCCCACAGTGCGGTCCGTACGCCGAAAGCGTTGCCCAGAACGCCCGCGAGCAGCGCACCCAGCGGAATGGCGCCGAAGTTGACGACCTGAACGCTGGTGGAGACCCGGCCCAGCAGCTCGGTCGGCACGTAGCTCTGCATGAAACCCGCGAAGACGACGTTGCCGGCCACGACCCCCGCCACGATCGCCACGCTGGCGAGGGCGAACAGCACCAGGCCGAATCCGCGGTCTGCGCACGGGATCAACAGCCCGAGTGGTGCCAACCCGACCTTGCCCAGCAGGACGACGCGTGCACTGCCGAGCCGCGTCGCGAGCCGCCGGGCCACCGTGGCGCCGAGAATCCCGCCCACGCTGGTGATCGCGATGAGCACACCGGTCGCACCGGCACTGAGGCCGACGTCGCGGACGAGGAACAGCACCAGCAGCGACTGGTACCCCGTCAATGCCAGGTTGGCAGCACATCCGTAGAGCGTGTGGCCGCGCAGCAACGGATCGCGGGCCACCAGGCCCAGGCCCTCGCGGATCTCCGTACGAAGCCGGCGCCGGGCACGGGGGCGGGATCTCCTCGGTGGTCCTCATCCGGGTCAGGCACACCGCCGACACCGCGAACGTCGCGGCGTCCAGCACCAGACCACCCAGCGCCGACGCGACCTGCGCGAAGAGACCAGCTACGCCCGGGCCGGCGAGGTTGGCCACCTGTTCGCTGCCCTGCAGCTTGGCGTTGGCCTCCAGCAGGTGGTTGGGCGCGACGACCGCGGGCAGGTAGGCGCGGTAGGCGGTGGCGAAGAACACCTTCGCGGTGCCGGCGACCAGCGCGACCAGGGCCAACTGGACCACGGTGAGCCGGCCGAGTGCTGCCGCCACCGGGACGCTGAGGAACGCCGCCATGGACACCCAGTCCGCGACGAGCATGATGCGCCGCCGCGAGCCGCGGTCCACCCAGGCACCCGCCGGCAGACCGATGACCAGCCACGGCAGCCAGGCCGCCGCGGCCAGCACGCTCACGGCGAGCGGCGGCGCGTGCAGAACGGTGACCGCGACCAGCGGCAGCGCCACCGAGGTGACCGAGCTGCCCAGGCTGCTCACGCTCTCGCCGGTCCACAACAGCCGGAACTCCCGGTCGCGCAGGAGTCCCAGGCGAGCCGCCAGGCGGCCAGCGGCAGGCGATTCGGTGGGCGCAGGCGATGTGGACGTGGGCGATTCGGCGGTGGTCATGGGCGGGCCGGTACCGCTCGCGCGAACGTGAAGACCGTCTCGCGTTCCTGCCCGTCGTCGGGGACCTCCCGGTCGGCCCACTTCTCGATCAGCGCGATCATTTCCCTGCCGAACTCCGCCAGCTCGGCGTCGGTGACCCGCAGCCATCCCTCGGTCGAGAACGGGCCCTGCTGCCAGCGTTCCTGCTCGGACTGCGGCTGGTCGGCCCAGCGGCGGACGTGCCCGGTCTGGCGTTCGAGGTTGAGCGACTCGAGGGCCCGGGCCACCGCGTCCCCCGCGGCGTCCTCGGCGAAGTCGGCCGAGGACCAGCGCAGCGACGACGTGGCCCGGCGCCACCACCGCTCCCTGCGGTCCTTCGCCAGCTCCGGCGCCTCCTCGATCAGCCCGGCCGCGGCCAGGGCGCGAACGTGGTGACTGATGTTGCCGACGGCCTCGCCGGTCTTCTGGGCGAGTGTGCTGGCGGTGGCCGGACCGTCCACCTTCAACAGGTCGAGGAGCCGGCGGCGCACCGGGTGGGCCATGGCGGCGAGGACGCGGGAGTCGACGATCGTGGGTTCGCTGTCGGGCATGGGAGCGAGAATAGACGCACAAGAAGATTCGTACAACCTCTCTTGTACGACTGTTCTTGCGCTTCTTCCTGGTCGTTTTAAGCGTCTCCCCGGACATTTCGGCCTGCCATAATTCCGCGGTGACCTTCACCGGCAACCCGTCCGCGGCCCCCGGCGCGCACCCGTCCGCGGCCCCCGGCGCGCACCCGTCCGCCTCCGACGCAC